>NZ_CP189561.1:1690000-1996250 GCF_050154705.1 Muricoccus radiodurans
CGCTTCCATGCCGGCCGTGGAGATCTGCTCGGACAGGTCGGCGGCGGGGATGATCATCTCCGCGAGGCTGACATTGTAGTTCGGCAGGAAGGCGACCTTCAGCAGGCCGCGCACGCTCGGGTCGTTGTTGACGACGCTCGCGACGTCGTTCGCCAGACGGATGATGAGCTTGGCCTGGTGGTAGCTGGCGGCCGCCTTGCCCGCGAAGATCTTCGTCCGCGGCACCCAGTTGCCTCCGGGCTGGGAGCGGAGCGCGTTGTAGTAGGCGACGGTCTGCAGGACGTTCAGAAGCTGGCGCTTGTACTCGTGGATGCGCTTGATCTGCACGTCGAACAGGGAGTCGGGGTCGAGGCGGATGCCGGTGCGCGCGACGGTGAGCTCGGTCAGCGCGTCCTTCGCGATGCGGCGCTGGGCGGCGAAGCGCTCGCGGAAGGCGGCGTCGTCCGCGTGCGGGACGAGGTCCTGCAGCCGCTCGGGGTCGTCCAGCCAGGCCGGGCCGATCGCCTCGGTGATGAGCGAGGACAGGGCGGGGTTGGCGCGGTGCAGCCAGCGGCGGAAGGTGATGCCGTTCGTCTTGTTGTTGATTCGGCCGGGATGCACGCGGTCCAGATCCGCGAAGAGCACGTTCTGCACGAGGCGGGAGTGCAGCGCCGAGACGCCGTTGATGCGGTGGCTGCCGACGAAGGCGAGGTTGCCCATGCGGACACGCCGGCCGTGATGCTCGTCGATGAGGGAGACGGAGGCCATCATCGCGTCGCTGGAATCCACGGCGCGCGCGGCATCGAGGTGGCGGGCGTTGATGAGGTAGATGATCTGCATGTGCCGGGGCAGCAGCCGCTCCATCAGCGGCACGGCCCAGGTCTCCAGCGCCTCCGGCAACAGGGTGTGGTTGGTGTAGGAGAAGGTGCGCACGGTGACCGCCCAGGCGGCGTCCCAGTCCATCCCGTGCGCGTCCATCAGCAGGCGCATCAGCTCCGCCACGCCGATAGCGGGGTGGGTGTCGTTGAGCTGGATCGCGACCTTGTCCGAGAGGTCCGAGAGATCCCGATGATTCGAGAGGTGCCGGCGGATGACGTCCTGCAGCGAGGCGGAGGCGAAGAAGTACTCCTGGCGCAGGCGGAGTTCCTGGCCGGCGGGGGTCTCGTCCCCGGGATAGAGGACGCGGGAGATGGACTCCGCCCGCATCCGCTCCTCCTGCGCGCCGATGTGGTCGCCGCGGTTGAAGTCCTCGAGGTCGAGGGGGTCCATGGCGCGGGCGGACCACAGGCGCAGCGTGTTGACGCGGCGGCCGCGCCAGCCGGCAACCGGCGTGTCGTAGGCGATGGCGCGGACCCGCTCGCCGGGGTGCCAGGCCATGCGGGTGGTGCCGTCAGGGGCGCTCTCCGGGCGGACGGTGCCGCCGAAGCCGACTTCGTAGCTCAGCGCGGCGCGCTCGAACTCCCAGGGATTGCCGAGGGCGAGCCAGTCCTCCGGCAGCTCGTGCTGGGACCCGCCGGAGATGAGCTGGCGGAAGAGGCCGTTCTCGTAGCGGATGCCGTAGCCGAAGGCGGGCACGTCCACCGAGGCCATGCTCTCCATGAAGCAGGCGGCGAGGCGGCCGAGGCCTCCATTGCCCAGCGCCGCGTCGGCCTCCTGCGCCACGACCGATTCGAGCGGGACGCCGAGGTCGTTCAGGGCGCGCCGGGCCGTCTCGATGAGGCCGAGATTCCCGAGCGTGTCCATCATCAGGCGGCCGATGAGGAATTCGAGGGAGAGATAGCAGACGATCTTGCGGTCCTTGGCCCGCGTCTCGTCGTTCGAGGCGCGCCAGATGTCCATGACGCGGTCGCGCGCGGCGAGCGCGGTGGCCAGGAACCAGTCACGGGCGCTGGCGCGCTCCGGCCGGCCGCCGACCTGATAGGCGAGCTTCGACAGGATGGCATCGCGGAAGGCGGCGACCTCCGCGTCCACGGAGGTCTTCTCGGCAACGGGGGCAGTGATGCTGTCCATCGGGGGTCCTGCTAGGGCCGCTCCCCTTTGTGAGAGGGGGCGCGCAACGCGTCCAATGCTATCGTTAGCTGGAACGATGGACGAGACGTTAATACAACCTGTGCGTGTTATTCTCGCGGAGAGGTGACTTCCCGATACAACCGGGCGTAGCGGCGCGCCGAGGCCGCCCAGCCCACGGCGGCGCGCATCGCGTTGTGCTGGGTCGCGCGCCAGGCGTCACGGTCCCGCCAGAGGGCGGCGAGGCGGGCGAGGGCCGATTCCAGCGCGGGGGCGGTGGTGGGGGCAAACTGCAAGCCGGTGGCGACACCGGCCGCCAGCGCGGCCTCGTTCGCGTCGATGACAGTATCGGCAAGGCCGCCGACGCGGGCGACCACCGGAAGGGCGCCGTAGCGCAGCGCGCAGAGCTGCGTGAGGCCGCAGGGCTCGAAGCGCGAGGGGACGAGGAGGGCGTCGCAACCCGCCTGGATTCGGTGCGCGAGGGACTCGTCATAGCCGAGGCGAACGGCGACGCGGCCCGGGTGGCTGGACGCAGCCTCCCTGAAGGCGGCCTCGAGCCCGGGCTCCCCGGCGCCGAGCACGGCGAGCTGCATGCCGTGACCGAGAAGCGCCGGGAGCGCGGCAAGGAGGAGGTCCATGCCCTTCTGGCCGGTCAGGCGGCTGACCACGCCGATCACCGGGGCTGCGGGGTCGTCGTCCAGGCCTATCCCGGCCCGGAGCGCGGCGCGGTTCGGCTCGCGTCCCTCCGGGGCTGCATAAGGGGCGGCGATGTGGGGGTCGGCGGCAGGATTCCAGGCGGACTCGTCGATGCCGTTCAGGATTCCCGACAGGTCTGCGGCGCGGCTTCGGAGCAGGCCGTCCAGGCCCTGGCCGTCCTCCGGGCGCTGGATCTCCCGGGCGTAGGTGGGGGAAACGGTCGTGATCCGGTCGGCGAGGCGGAGCCCCGCCTTCAGGGTGCCGATGCCGCCGTAGAACTCGACGCCGTCGATCGTGAAGGAGTCCGCGGGAAGTCGAAGTTCGGGGAGGAGGTGGGCCGGCGCCCAGCCCTGGAAGGCGAGGTTGTGAACGGTGATGACGGTGCCGGGACGCGGCGTGCCGGCAAAGTGCAGGTAGGCCGGGGCAAGGCCGGCCTGCCAGTCATGGGAGTGGACGACGGCCGGGACCCAGCCGGGCATGGCGCCGCGGCCGATCTCGGCGGCGGCCCAGGACAGGGCAGCGAAGCGCTGGGGGTTGTCGGGCCAGTCCCGGCCGCCCGCATCCGAATAGGGTCCGCCGGGGCGGTCATAGAGATGCGGGGCATCGAGGATCAGAAGGTCCAGCCCCGCCGCTTGGGCGGCCAGCAGAGTGGCCGGGCCGCCGAAGAGATCTTCGAATCGGTGCGCCGGCTCGGCGCCGGACAGGGCGCGGAGCACGGTGGGATAGCCGGGGATCAGGGTGCGGACGGCGATCCCCTCCGCGGCCAGGGCGCCGGGAAGGGCGCCGACCACGTCCGCCAAGCCGCCGGTCTTGACCAGCGGGAAGCATTCCGAGGCGACGGAAAGCACCTGCAGAGGCGGCGCTGGGGCCGGCCGGGCCTTGCGGGGGGCGCGGCGCTTCGGCGCAGTGGTCATCGCCGCGGCGGCTCCAGCGCGTCGATCATCGGCTTCGTGATGAGGCAGATGCCACGGTCGCTGCGGCGGAAGCGGGCAGCGTCGAGGGCCGGGTCCTCCCCCACGACGAGGCCCTCGGGGATGCGGACGTCGCTGTCCACGATCGTGTTCTTCAGCCGGGCGGAGCGGGCGATGTTGGCACCGGGCAGGATCACGCAGCCCTCGAGCGCGCAGTAGGAGTGGACGCGCACATTCGTGAAAAGGAGGGAGCGGCGGACGCTGGAGCCGGAGACGATGCAGCCGCCGGAGACAAGGGAGTCCACGGCCATGCCGCGGCGGCCATCATCGTCGTGGACGAACTTGCAAGGGGGCGTCACCTCGCCGTTGGTCCAGATCGGCCAGTCCCGGTCATAGAGGTCGAGGGCGGGGACGACGTCGGTCAGGTCGATGTTGGCCTGCCAGAAGGCGTCCACCGTGCCGACGTCGCGCCAGTAGGCCTCCGCCTCCGCGCCCGAGCGGACGCAGGAATCGGTGAAGCGGTGGGCGACGGCCGCGCCGCGCTCCACGATGCGGGGGATGATGTCCTTGCCGAAGTCGCGGGAGGAGCCGTCGCGGTTCGCGTCCTGCCGCAGCTCCTCCATCAGGAGGCGGGTCTCGAAGACGTAGATGCCCATGGAGGCGAGGGAGACGTCCGGCTTGCCGGGCATGGCCGGCGGGTCCTTCGGCTTCTCCAGGAAGGAGAGGATGCGGTCGGAGTCGTCCACGTGCATGACGCCGAAGCCAGAGGCTTCGGCGCGCGGCACCTCGATGCAGCCGACCGTCACGTCCGCCCCGGACGAGACGTGCTGCTGCAGCATCTTCTCGTAGTCCATCTTGTACACGTGATCGCCCGCCAGAATGACCATGTAGCGGGGGCCGTAGCTCTCGATGATGTCGGCGTTCTGCCAGACCGCGTCGGCGGTGCCGGCGTACCACTCCGTCTCGGACACGCGCTGGCTGGCGGGGAGGATGTCGAAGCTCTCGTTCCGCTCCGGGCGGAGGAAGTTCCAGCCGCGCTGCATGTGGCGGATGAGGGAGTGCGCCTTGTACTGGGTCGCGACGGCGATGCGGCGGATGCCGGAGTTGATCGCGTTGGACAGGGCGAAGTCGATGATGCGGGACTTCGCGCCGAAGAAGACCGCGGGCTTAGCCCGGCGGTCGGTCAGCTCCATCAGACGGGAGCCGCGGCCGCCGGCCAGGACATAGGCCATCGCGGAGCGCGCGAGGGGCGCGCCGGGTATCGGCCTGATGGACATGGTGCTGGCCCTCCCCGCTGCGGCCCCGCTCGGGCCGGCGCTCCCATGGTAAGTGCGCGTTGTCCTGCATCAACCCCACCGGAGGCTGTTCGATGCGGGACGCGCAACGCCGACCGGTTGCCCTGCAAGCGTCGCCGGGTGCTTCTTCGTGGACAGGATGGCGCCCCCGACCTACACTGCGCGGAGGGGACTTCACATTTGAAGGGGAATCCCGACCTGCGCGGCGCATCAGCCGGGACGCGGCCTGATGGCGTATCGGCCGTGCCGGATCCCTGTCACCTGATCGGCGATCGCCGCCTCGACCGGGCTGTCCTGGGCAGGGGCCGCCCGGCATGAGCACCTCCTCCCAGGCCCTCGTCCTCGCAGAGCCCGCCCGCATGGCGCCGGACCGCGGCCGGGCGGGCCGCGAGGCCGTGGTGGCCGGGACGTCCCCGGTGGCCGCATCCGCCCCGCCCCGCCTCCGCGTGCGGGACTTCGTCGTCACGGCCTTCCTGCGCTGGCGGCTTCTCCTCGCGCTGTTCCTGCTGCCCATCCTTCTCGCGGCGGGACTCGGGGCGCTGCGGGAAGCGCGCTACACCGCGAGCGGGTCCGTCGTCGTCCTGACCACCCGCGAATGGGCGGGCGCGGCCGATATTTCCGGCTTCGGGCCCTCCGTGATGCAGGTGGACATGCTGAAGGCCGTCCGCTCCGAGGTCGAGATCGTCCAGAGCCAGGAAGTCGCGCGGCGGATGCTGGCGCGCGTGGGCACCCGGACGCTCTTCCCCGACCTCGAGGGCGCGGGCACCCCGCAGGAGAGCTTCACCGCCCTGGAGCGCGTGCGGGCCGCGCTGCGGGTGGAAAGCGACGCGAACAGCAACATCCTGCGGCTGAGCTTCACGCACACCGACCGCCAGCTGGCCATCGCGGCGCTGACGGCGCTGCTGGACAGCTACTACGAGCGGCGGACGGAGATCTTCACCGACCGCAACTCGCGGGTCCTGGTGGGGGAGCTGACCCGCTACGCCGACCAGCTGCGGGAGCTGGAGGGGCAGATCCAGGCGGTGAAGTCGCGCTACAACGTGCTGGACATCAACCAAGAGGTCCAGCTGACCGCGCAGCGGCTGGACGGGATCACGCAGCGCCAGGAGCGGGTGCAGGAACAGCGCGCCACCGCGATGGCGCAGCTCGCGGCCGCGCAGGCGCAGCTCGCGTCCCAGCCGGGGCGGGTCTTTGCCTCGCAGGAGGCGACGAACCTGGCGCCGAACGATGACAGCCGCAACACGCTGTCGCGGCTGCTGCTGGAGCGGCAGCACATGGCCACGCAGTACGCCCCGGATTACGCGCCGCTGCGGGAGCTGGACCAGCGGATCGCGACGGTTCGCTCGGCGATGCGGGATTCGCAGCGCTCCACCTTCCAGACCACGCGGGAGGTGCGGAACCCCGCGGTGGAGCTGCTGAACGGGCGCGTGGTCACGCTGCAGGTCGAGACCTCCGCCTTGCAGCAGCAGCTGGACGAGCTCCAGCGGCAGGGTCGGACGGCGGAGGGTCGTGCGAACGAGCTGCGGGAGGCGGACAGCCAGCTTCGCGACCTGAACCGCCGGCGGGAGGGGATGGAGGCGGTCGTCCGGCAGTTCACCGCGCGTGAGGCCGGGGCCCGCGCCGAGGAGGAGGCCCGACGCGACCCGGCGCCGAACGTGCAGACGCTGGAGGCGCCCAACGCTCCGCTGACCGGGCGCAGCGGGCGGGTCGTCTTCCTGCTGGGCGGGATCTCGGCGGGTCTGCTGCTGCTCGGGGCGGGGGTGCTGCTGCTGACGATCACCCGCCGCGTCTTCGCGACGGCGGAGGAGGCGGAGCGCGGCCTGATGCTGCCGGCCCTGGCCCGCTTCGGGCCGCTGGAGAGCGCGGCGCGGGACCTGAAGCCGATGCCGGAGATGGCGGACTTCGCCGCCTATCTCCTCGATACCCGGGTGGATGGGCGTCGCCCGAGCATCATCCAGATCCTGTCCAGCGGCCGCCGGGACGGGCGGGACGAACTGGCGCGCGCCCTGGCGATCGAACTCGCCCACCGGCGCGGGGCGGATACGCTGCTCATCGACCTGCAGACGGACGGGCGCGGGCATCTCGCCGCGCTCGGCTCCCGCCCGCTGGAGGTGGAGCGGACCCCGGGGCACGTGCTGACCTTCAACACGGTGATCCCGAACCTCTGGGTCTCCTTCGACGCGCAGAACTCCCACCTGACGGACCCGCAGGCCGGGTGGTCGGAGACGAGCGCGCTGATCGCCCAGCTCCGGGCCGCCTTCGACGTCGTGATCATCATCGGGGCGGATGACGACGAGAGCTACCCGATGCGCCGCCTCGCCGCGATGGTGGACCTGAACCTCATCGCCGTGCGCGGGGAGCTGACGCGGAGCGACCGGGCGCGCCGCGTGCGGGACTGGACGCTGGGGTCCGGCGGCGACCTGCTGGGCTTCGTGTACACGGGTGAGCGGCGGATCGTGCCCCGGCGCGTGGCGGAGCTTCTCTGACGCCGACCGCCCTGGGCGGCTAGAACGGGATCATCCGGTTAGATCCTGGATTGGCCCGTCAGGTTCCGTCCGCGAGCGCGCGGGCGTAGGTCATGGCCTGAACGATCTTCAGCAGCAGCAGCCGCAGGCGCACCGGCAGGATGGTCGTCAGCACGAGGCGGCGCAGGACGCGTCGCGCCCAGTCCCAGTCGCGGACGGGGTGGACGGCCCGGATCAGGGCGAAGAGCCGGTGCCGCTTCGTGTCTTCAGGGTAGAGGCGGTGCACCCGGGCGTAGCTGGGCGCGGAGGCCTCCAGCTTGCCGAGCCAGGACGCGTCCCGGTGGTGCTCCATGTGGGAGACGGTGTTGTCCACGTGGCGAATGCCGGCGAGCCGGGCGATCCGCAGCGCCCATTCCGTGTCCTCCCACCCCCAGCCCTGGAAGGCCTCGTCGATGGGGTGGGCGAGGAAGAGATCGCGGAGGACGAGGAAGTTCGCGGAGAGAAAGGTGCCGGCGGGGTCGCGGTTCCGTTCGGCCGCGGGAATCCATTCGCGCAGGCGGCTGTGCTGCTCGAAGAGGCGGGAATCGGGCGGCGCGCGGTCCATGCGCTGCCCTGTCCGGCCACCGCAGGTGACGAAGGCCGGATCGTCGCAGGCGGCCAGCGCGCGGGCGACGAAATCCGGCGCATCCGGCAGGCTGTCCGCGTCGAGGAACAGCAGGAAGCGGCCGCGGGCGAGGGTGGCGAGCGCGTTGCGGGCCGCGGCGCGGCCGAGATTGGCGGGCGCGGCCGCGACGGCCGCGGCGAGGCCCTGGCCCTCGGCGCGGGCGACGATCTCCTCCTGGTGCAGGAGGGCCGGGTTGCCGTCGAGGAGGACGAGAAGTTCGACCTCCGCCGGCACGGGCAGGGCCGCGATGCCCGCGAGGAGTTCGTCGCAGAGCGGGCGCACGTCCCTGTCATAGGTGGGGATGAGAATGGAGAGGCGCGGCGCGGGGCCGGTGGACCGGGCCGCGGTGGCCGTGACGTTGGGCGGCGCGCTCATGGTGCGGGAAGGCTTGTCCGCATGACCTGCGCCTGGCCAGGGGCGGCCGGGGATTGCAGGGCCAGCGTGACCTCGGTCACGTGGAGCGCGAGTTCCGGTCCGACCAGCGCGGGGGCGCCGCGCTCGACCTGGGCGGCGAGCTGGGCGATGCCGCGGCTGAAGTCCATGCGGTGGCCGCCCTGGGTGCGCGGCACCTGGCGGGCGTGGCGCACCGGGACGCGGCGGCCGAAGAGAAGCTTCGGCATGACGGCGGAGAGCTTCTTCTCCGCGAAGCGCTGCGCGCGGGCGCGGAGGTCGGAGCCGGTCGTGCTGATGCGGAGGGGCGTGTGGTATTCCCATACGTCGGAGAGCGTCGCCACGCCGCGCTCGAGCACGATGCGAAGCGAGCGGTCGGCGGGCGCGATGATCGAGTTGGTGAGGCGGGCCACCATGCCGCCATCGAATTCGAGCACGCCGATGGAGAGATCGGGCGCGAGGTCCTTCGCGCCGAGGGCGGCCCCCTTGTCGGGCAGCAGCAGGGCGCTGAAGGCGGTGACGCGGCGGACCGGGCCGAAGAGGGCGACGAGCGGCGTGATCTGGTAGCCGGCGTGCTCCATCGTGCAGCCGACCTCGAACTCGTCCTTCGCGGGCCAGGGGGCGCCGGAGAGGCTGCGCCAGGACGGGTAGTCCAGGGCGGAGACCATGCCGTCATCCATCTCGGCCTGGGCGAGCAGCGGGCGGCCGAGGCGGCCCGAGGCCACCTCCTGCCGCAGCGCCTGCACGACATCGCTGAGGTGGTTGCAGGGCGCGGCCGCGAGGGCGAGCCCGCGGGCGCGGGCGGTTGTGACGAGCTCCTCCGCCTCGGCCATCGTCATGGCCAACGGCTTCTCCGAGTAGACGTGGTGGCCGCTCTCCAGAGCGCGCAGGCTGACCTCGTGGTGGGAGCGGGGGTTCGTCAGGTTGACGACGCATTCCACCCGCTCATCCGCGAGCAGGGCATCGAGGCTGGGATAGGCGTGGAGCCGGTGGAAGGAGGCGAAGGTCGCGAGGCGGTCGGGATCGCGGTCGAAGACGCCGAGCAGCGTCAGCCCGTCGAGGCCCGGGAGCGTCTGCATGTACATGTCCGCGACATAGCCGCAGCCGACGATCGCGATCCTCATCGCCCTGTTCCGGCGACGCTGCGCTGCATGGAGGTTCTCCGGGGATGCCCGATCGTAACGGGCGCCCGGCCTTTGCAAAAGAGGAGGGCAGAGGCAGGGTGCGCGCGGCTTAGGGGGCCGGCGCGGCGCCGGATGGATCTTGGCGGGAATCCTGGTCACGGGCGCCGGCGGCTTCCTGGGCGGCCATGTCGTGCGTCACCTCCGCACCTCGGGGATGGAGGTGCTGCCGGCCACGCGGGACGGGCGGGGCGGGTCGCGCCGCCTGGACCTGCGGGACCCGGCCGGCATGGGCGCTGCGCTGTCGGGCGTAGAATCGGTGGTGCATTGCGCCGTGAGCGACCGCGCGGTGACGGTGGATGGCACGCAGGCGCTGCTGGACGCGGCCACGGCGGCGGGCGTGCGGCGCCTCGTGCATTTCAGTTCCATCGCCGTCTACGGGGAGGCAGCGGGCGCGGTGACGGAGGAGACGCCCCTCCTCTCCCCCGACACGCCGGGCTACGCGGGCTGGAAGGTGGCGGCGGAGGCGGCCTGCCTGGCCGCGCGCGGGATCGAGGTGGTGCGGCTTCGCCCGACCATCGTGTACGGGCCGGGCAGTCCGCTCTGGGTCGGCAAGATGGCCGAGCGCATCCGCGCGGGGGTCTGGGGCACCTTCGGCGAGGCCGGAGAGGGGACCTGCAACCTCGTGCACGTGGACGACGTGGCGGGGGCGGTGCTGGCGGCGCTTTCGGCACCGGCCGCCGGGCAGGTGTTCAACGTCAACGGGCCGGAGGCGGTCAGTTGGAACGCGTGGTTCGTCCGGCTGGCGGAGGCGATCGGGGCCCCTCCCCTGCCCGCCATCCCGCCGGGACGGCTGCGCGCGCGGTCGCTGCTCTCCCTGCCGTTCAAGGCGGCGGCGCGTCTGCGGCCGGGGCTGGCGCCGCGCTGGGTCCTCGGCGCACCGGCGGGAAGCGAGATGGCGCTCTTCGCGCGCAGGGCAACCTATCCGACGGGGGCGGCGCGGGACGGGCTGGGCTGGGTGCCGCGGGTGGGCCTGGAGGAAGGGCTGCGCGACACGACCGCGTGGCTGCTGGCGCGAGGTACGGCCGGGGGCTGACCTCCTCAGGGTTGATCTGGTCAGAGGGTGCGGTGCGTGTTCGAGCGACGCTCCCGCTGGAACCGTGAGGACGGCCCGCCGAGCCGCCCTTCGGAGTGCCGTCTAGCCAGCCCCTGGCCCGAGCGCGTCGCAGAGCTGCTCGAGGCGGCGCGCGGCGGCCTCGTGCGTGAGATGGTCCAGCGCGTGCCGCCGGGCCGCCGCGCCGAGCCGGGCCCGCGCGGACGCGTCGTTCCAGAGCTCCAGAATCGCCCCCCGAAGGGCTGCGGGGTCGGAGGGCGGCACAAGGACGCCGTTCTCGCCGTCGGTGACGTAGTCCTCCGTGCCGATTGAGTTGGTGGCGACGACGCAGCGGCCGAACATCATCGCCTCGATCACCGTGACCTGGCCGGAGGCGGAGAAGCTGTTGAGGATGGGGACCACATTCAGCCGCGCCCGCTGTGCGAGGACGTGGCAGGCGGCGAGGCTCAGGCCAGCGCGAAGCTCCACGTTCGGCGGGATGTCAAGGCCGGCCACGGCGTGCGCGCCGGCCACCACCACGACCGGAATGTCGAGCGAACGCACGGCCTCGAACAGGCACGCGTAGTCGCGGTTCGCGCTGCCCATCGAGAGGAGGAAGGGCCGTTCCGCCTCCTCCGCGTGCTCCGGGTTGAGGACGTCCACGCTGAAGGGGACGAAGACGAAGCGGTCCCCCGGCAGGCCGAAGCGGGCGGCGTAGCTCTCGATCTCGCGCCGGGAGTGGACGACGATCCGGTCCACCGCGCCCAGGCCGGCACGGGCCAGGCGCGCGCGCCAGCCGGTGAAGTCCCGCCCGAGATTGAAGCTCCAGGCGAGGATCGGCAGGCGGTGGCCGAGGGCGCGCTTCAGCAGGCCGGCCGCGAGGGTGAGCTGCGGGAAGACGGTGATGAGCCCCACATGCGGATCGCGGGTGAGCCGCGCCACGCGGAGGCCGCGATGGGCGTGGCGCAGGTAGTCGAGCCACTCCCTGGGGCTGGTCGAGGGCCGCGAGCGGTCGTGGTCGTAGAGCGCGTGAACGTCGATGAAGCGGTGGCGCGTGGTCGGGATGAAGCGCGTGAGCCAGTGGCGGTGATAGCTGCCGGCGAGGGAACCCGTCAGAGCCCACTGCATGCCGATCCTCCGCGCGGGCGAACCCCGGCCCGCCCGGGGCGAAGTGCGCCGGTCATGTCACGGCCGGGGCGGCGGGTCCACCAGGGCGGTCAGGGATCGCGTTCGGATGAGCCCCACGGGCTGGCCTTCCGCGGGGCCTATTGCGAAGCCTGCGGCCCGGCGGGCTCGGCCGCGGCCACCGGCGGCGGGCCCATGCGGTAGAGCGGGATCTTTCGCCACCAGACGAGCTTCCCGAGCCCGAAGGCGGCCTGCGACAGCATCGCGTCGAGGCAGTGCTCTCGCCCGGACGACGCACCGCGCGCGCCGGCCGCGGCGCGCGACGGTCGCAGGCGGGCGATCAGGCAGAGGACCGGCGCGCCGAGGACATGCAGGACCGCCTGTGCGGCGCCCCGCGCCATGATGCTTGCGGCCGTCCGGACGGGGCTCGCGCTGTTGCGGATGGTGGCCGCCGCATAGACCTGGGCACCGCTGAAGGCGCGGCGGACCAGATATCCCAGACGCAGGCGGTCGTGCGGGACGGCCTCGAGCACCTTTCCGTCGGCGCACCAGGCGAAGCGGCGGCCGGCCTGCTCGGATCGGAGATAGAGCTCGTAATCCTCCCCGCCGCAGGCGCCGAACTCCGGGTCGAAGGGGTTCTCGGCCGCGAGGGTGGTGTCGCGGCGCCAGAGCGAGTTCCCGGTGCCGAAGGCGAAGCCATCCGGGCGATTCGGTCCGTTGAGGCTGATGATCGTGCCCGAGGGCCGGTCCAACAGTCGGGAGTAGAGGCCCCAGTCGCCGCGCGGAGGTGGCCCGCCCAGGTGCTGCGGGATCACGGCGCCGAGCACGACGTCCGCCCCCGTGTCCCGCTCCGTCCCCAGCATCGCCGCCAGCCAGCCCGATTCGACGAGTTGGTCGTCGTCCAGGAAGGCGATGAGCGGGCCGCGGGCCGCGCGGATGCCGGCATTGCGCGCGACCGAGATGTTCGGCGGGCTGGCCAGCACGACGCGCGCCGGCACCTCTGGCGCAAAGTCCCGGAGGACCGCCTCGGCGTAGGGACGTTCGGTGTTGTCCACCACCACGATCTCGGACTGGAGACCGTCCTCGTGGAGGCTCGCGAGGAGGGATCGCAGGCAGTTCCGCAGACGCTCCGGGCGGTTGTAGGTGCAGATCACCACCGAGACGGCCGGCGGCGGGCTCGCGCCGAGCGCGTCAGGGGCTTCGCTGGGCATGGGGACGGCCGGGACTCCTCTCGCCTGCGTCAACGGCCGCTGGAGGGGAGACCCAGCGCCAGCCCCTGTATCGCCCGCCGGCGCGCTGTGGCCGGCCCGGCCCCCGGGGCTGGGTGGGAGCCGGAATCGGCCGCGGTCATGCCGAGGCTGGCAGGGTATGGCACGATCGCCGCCGGCGCCGAATGGACCGGGCCCGGTCACGCCGCTGCGGGATCGCGGCACCACATTCCGCCGGCCGCCGCATCAGGACGCCCGAGCCGGGCCCTGCCCCAGGTCAGCGGTACATCGCGGCGAGGAGTTCCCGGCGGCCCGGCATGGTCGCCGTCCACCCAATCCAGTCGTGCCCGCGGAACCAGCCATTGCGTGGGTTGTCGCCGTTGTCGGCGTTCAGGGAATAGTAGCTGTGGCCGGCATGGCGGGCGCGGAGATAGGTGCCGAGCGTTTCCAGCCAGATCCGGTCCGCCGGATGGACGAGGCGGGAGACCCCGCCGGGCGGCGTGTCCAGGGTCGGGGCCCATTCCCCGATCCAGATCGGCGCGATGTCGCGGTCCGCGAGGTAGCCCCATTGCTCCGTCCAGACGAGCGGCAGCGTCTCCGCGAGCGGCTTCGTGCGGCCGCCGGACGTGCGGCGCCGGTCGTTGAAGACATGCAGCCCGGAGCTGACGCCGTACTCGTGCGGGGAGTAGCCGTGCTTGTTCGGGATTCGCAGCCGCGGCGGGTCGCCCCCGGCGAGGCGGAGGTTCGAGGACCAGCCCGAACCCCAATGGGGCTGGCCGAGATCGGTCAGGCTCTCGTAGCGCGGCGTGCCGTAGTAGAGTTCCACCCGGCGCGTGAGGGGGTTGAAGCCGGCATCCGCCGGGCCCTCGAGCCAGAGGAAGAGGTTCGGGTTGATCGCGTGCAGCTCGTTGCCGAGGCGCTCATACATGGAGCGGAGGTTGTGGGCCGGACGCGCCGCGCCGGATTCCCAGACGCCCCAGTAGGGCTCGTTCACGAGATCGAAGGCGCAGACCGCCGAGTTGTTCCGGAAATGCTGCGCCAGGGCCTTCCAGGCAGCGAAGAACTGCGCCTCGTTGCGCCCGGGGCCGCCGCCGGGATCGCCGGAGGAGCGCCCGGTGAAGTGCGGGGAGCCGGGCGGGCTGTCGGGGAACTCGGTCGTGTACCAGAGGCCGGTGTTGCCGTGGACGTTGCTCGTGTTCGCCTCGGCGCAGTGCATGTCGAGGATCATGCGCAGGCCGAGGGTCCGGCAGTGCTCGGCGATGCGCGTCAGCATCGTCAGGGCCGGCACCGGGCGGCCCGTGCGCGGGTCCACGAAGTCCGGGTTGTAGCGGGCGTCCACCCGGTCGCTGTCCGGCGGCACCGACCAGGCGGGATTCGCGATGTCCTGGCAGATCGACATCCGGATGGAGTCGAAGCCGAGGTCGCGGATGTCCTCCAGCACGCCCTTCTGCTCGAAGCTGCGGCCGTCCACCGTGATCCGGCGCGTGCGGTAGGAGCGCTGCCGCAGGCCGGAGGGCCAGGGCCGCGCCTCGAAGCCGTACCAGGCGGCCGAGCGCAGGAGGACGGGGCGGCCCGCCTCGTCCCGCAGCCGGGCGCCCTGGGCGGTGATCCAGAGCTCCCCCTCGGCGCGGGCGGGTCCGGGTGGGAGGAGCGACGCTCCGGTGACCGCGGCGGCGAGGCCGGCCAGCTCCCGGCGTCGCATCGCGGCGGGCCGGTCCGGCGCGGTGTCCTTCCCCGGATCGGCATGCGGCGGCAGCGCGGGGCCTCGGGTCATCCTGTCTCCCTTGTCCGGTCCGGCGGCTGGGCCGGTGGTGATGTGACGGCTGCGGCTCGGGCGGGGTGTTTCCCCTTCGGGTCCGCGCTTGCAAGACCGGCCGGTCAGGCGTGCGGGGCGGCCGTTACCGGTGCAGCGCGCGGCGGACGCGGCCCCTCATGCGCTCATAGCGCTCGATCCAGGCGGCGTCGGCGAGGTAGGCGCGCAGCAGCGGCGGATCCTCCCAGGGGACGTCGTGGCGGACCCGCCGGAGCCAGGGGCTCTCGGGATCGCGGCTCCACTCGCCGGGGAAGAGGGCGATCTCCTCACCCGTCGCGGGCAGCGCGGGCTCCTCGGGACGGACGCCGGCCGCGGCCATGAGCGCGGACGCCAGCCCCACCCCGCCGTCCCGCGCGGCGAGGTGGCAGATCGGGGTGGCGCGCGGGTTCATCTCGATCATCAGCGCCTGGCCGCCTTCCTCGATCACGAAATCGAAGCCGACGAAGCCGGTGAGGCCAAGCCGCTCCGCCATCGCCTCGGCGGTGCGGGCCATGTCGGGGCGGTCGATCACGCGGACGACGCTGGCCGGGCCATTGGGGTAGTTCATCTCCAGCACCTCGACGCTCAGCCCGGCGAGGACGCGGCCCTCGTGGCAGACGACAGCCCGGTTCGCCGCGCGCCCGGGGACGAAGGCCTGGAGGTCGGGCACGGTCGGGCGCCAGCGGCGGTGCTCCATGACGGGGCGGAGGCTGCGCTCCCGCAAGGCGAGCTTTCCGGCCTCGGCGAGGCCCGGGCGGCGCATGATCCGGTCCCAGGCGGCGCCGGCATCCTCCGCCCGGCGGATCACGGCGACCCCGGCCCCGCCCCAGGTGCCGTCCGACTTCAGCACGCGGGGCGGTGGGGCGGCGGCGAGGGCGGAATCCAGCTCGGCGCGGCTGGCCACCGGGAAGGAGGCGGGAACCGGCAGGCCGAGCTCCGCCGCGAGGGCGACCTGCGCGCTCTTGCTGCCGAGGACAGGGTAGGCCGCCGGATCGCCGAGCGAGGCCCGGATCAGGGGGGCGAGGTCGGGCTGTGCGTGCAGTTCGGCGAGGAGGCCCGCCGAACGATCGTCGCAGGGCACCACGAGGTCGGGCCGGGCCTGGCGGAGCGCCGCGGCGAGGTCCTCGGCCAGCCGCCAGTGGCGGAGGCGGTGCCAGGCGGAGGGCGCCGCGCTGCGGGCGAGGAGGGAGCCGGCCGGGCAGGCGCCGTGCACGAGGAACCCGGCCGCGCCAAGCGCGCGCGCGAGGCGGGCGGCGAAGCTCCAGGGCTGGGTGGAGACGACGAGGACGCCGGGCAGGCTCATCCCCGCGGGGTTCCGTGCCGGGGCCGGCCGGGAGTCGGCCGGGCCGCATCGGGGCGATGTGCTGGGATCGGCGGTCTGGGTCGCAAACCTGTCCTCCGGTGGGGTGGCTCCGCGGCGGGCGGACCGGCTCTGGCGGACGGGGCGGCGGCACGGGGCCGCGCGGCCCCGCGGCCGCAGGCCGTATACCGCCTGGGGCCCGGATGGGATACAGAGGCCGCCAATGGCCGCGAGGCGCCGGACGGGTGGGGATGGTCCTCCGCAGGGCGGGCCCCGCGGCATGGCGCCGCGGATGCGCCCCGGGCGGGGTCGGACGGCGGAGCGCTGCGCGATGGTGATCACCCCTGGGATGGAAGCGCTGGCGGCGGCCCCCCCTTCCACGCCTTGCGGCTAGGCCCGTGTCCCTCTCCCGTTCGGAGTCCCTGTCCGCGCTGAGGAGCCGGCTCCTGTCGCCCACGGCCGTGGGCGCGGCGGCCGGCCTGCTCGATCAGGTGCTGGTCAGCCTCGCGAACCTCGCGGTCGGGCTTCTCGTGCTGCGCTACGGGACGAAGGCGGAGTTCGGCCTCTATGGGCTGGCCTATACCGCGATCGTCGTGGCGACGAGCTTCTCCTCCTCGCTCTTCGGCATGCCGATGACGGTGTCCTACTACAAGGTCGCCGCAGAGGAGCGGGCGGCCTATGCCGGGGCGCTGTTCGAAGGGCAGGCGGTGCTCTCCCTCCTGCTCTGCGGCGTCGTCTTCGCCCTGGCGCTGGCCGGCGGGGAGGTCGCGCTGGGCGGTTCCCCGGAGCAGCAGGCCTGGGCGCTGGCCCTTCTCTGCTGTCCCCTCGCGATGGCGCAGGGGCTTGTCCGCACCCATCGCTTCCTGGTGCAGCAGGGGCTGGTCGCGCTGGGGCTGAGTGCGCTGCACGCCGCCGCCTGGGCGGGCCTGACCGGGCTGTTCATCATGCAGGGGGCGGCGGCGCATCTCGCCGCGCTCGGCGGGTACGGGCTGGCCTGCGGGGTCGTCGCGCTGCTGGGGCTGATCCGCAGCGGTTTGGTCGCGGTGGGGCCGGCGCGGGTGGTCCAGGCGGTGCGCTCCGTGTGGGAGCAGGGGCGCTGGGCGATGGGCGGGGTCGCTGTGGGCAGCCTGCAGAACTCGGCCCATCTCTATCTTCTGGCGTGGCTGACCAGCGTGGAGGCGGTGGCGGAGGTGAATGCGGGGCGGATGCTGATCTCCCCGATCGGCATGGTCCTCATCGGGATGAACCGGGGCATGCTGCCGATGATGGCGAAGCTGTTCGCCGAGGGCCGGCAGGGAGCCCTGCGGCGGCTGGCGGCCGGGGCGCTGCTCTTTCTCCTGCTGCTGACGGTCGTGTACCTCGCGGCCCTTTTCGTCTCCTGGGACCTGCTGCTCGCGCTCGTGCTGCGGGGGAAGTACGAGCACGTGGGGGCGCTGGTGCTCGCCTGGGCGGCGGTGGTGACGGTGCAGGCGGTGAACCTCATCCTCTCGGCGCAGGTGCAGGTGGAGGGCGATTTCCGCTCGCTCACGCTGCTCAGCCTCTATACGGCCATCCCGATGCTGATCGTCGCTGTGCCCGCGATCTGGTGGGGCGGGGGAATGGGCGGGCTGCTCGCGCTGGTCGCCGGGCAGGCGGCGCTGACCGCCCTGCTCGTGCGGCTGCTCCGCCGCGGCGGGAAGCGCCCGGACATGCCGGGACCGGCTTCCGCATGATGCCCCCCATGGCCGGGACGGGGCCGGGGGCGATGCCCGGCATGGCACGGGGACGGATCCTGGCCGGGCGCGCGGGCGTGCCCTCGCCGGCGGCGGAGCCGGCGGGCGGCGGGGCGGGACTTGGCGCCCGCCTGCTGGACCGGCTGCAGGTCGGCTACGTGATGCTGGGGATCTTCAACTACTCCTCGGCGTCCTTCGACATCAGCGGCACGACCGATGTCGAGATCGGGGCGGTGAACCCGCTCAGCACGATGGTGCAGTTCGCTCTGCTGCTGGGCGGCCTGCTCTTCGTGGCGCGGCAACCGGCCCGGTGCCTGGCGGCGGCCGCGCGCGGCTGGCCGCTGATCCTCATGCTGGTGGTGATCGCCGCCTCCGCTCTCTGGTCCGAGGTGCCGGCCGCCACGCTCCGGCGCTCGGTCAGCGGGCTGGCGCTCGTCCTGTATGTCCTGTCCGTCGCCGCGTCCTACAGCCTCGACCGCTTCATGCGGCTGGTGCTGCTGACGCTCGTCCTGACCGCGGCGGCGGGTTGGGTCCTGGCCGTCCTGCGGCCATCGGCGGGCTTCGACGTCGGCGATTACAGCAACGCCGTCCGCGGCCTGTACTACCAGAAGAACGCGCAGGGCATGGCGCTGCTGGGCGCGGCGCTGGCGCTCTCCTACCTCGTGTTGCGGCGCGGGGCCTGGCTTTGGACGGATATGCTGCTGGTCGGCTTCATCCTTGTCGCCCTGGTGCTGTCGCGCTCGACCACCTCCTTCCTGCTGACGAACCTGACCTTTGGCGTGACGCTGGCGCTGCTCTGGTTCGAGCGGGGCGGGCGCTGGCGGGCCGCGGCGGTGGTGCTGGGCGTGGCAGCGGCGCTCGCGGCCCTGCCGCTCCTGACGACGGTGAGCGTCTCGGACCTCCTGGAGATCCTGGGGAAGGACGCCTCCCTGACCGGACGGACCTACATCTGGGATGAGATCCGCGTGGCGATCAGCCGGCGGCCGCTGCTGGGCTACGGGTATTCCGCCTTCTGGGTGAGCGACACCTACCGGGTCCTGGCGATCCAGCGAACGGTGAACTGGAAGGTGCCGAACGCGCATAGCGGCTATCTCGACGTGATGCTTCAGCTCGGCTGGCTGGGAATGGCGCTGCTGCTGACGATGGTGTCGGTGACGCTGGTGCGTGTGTTGCGGGCCCTGCGCGGCCCGCGGCGCGTCCTGGCGCTCTGGATGCTGAACTTTCTCGCCGTGCAGGCGACCCTGAGCAACAACGAGTCCACGCTGCTGCTGCTCGATCTGCAACTCGCGCTCTGGATGCTCGGCACCATGGCGCTGGTGGAGGAATCGGAGGCCGAGCGGCCGCCGGTGTCGTTGCCGTCTCCCGCGCTTCGGCTGGATCCGCCGCTTCCGGGCCAGCCGGTCCGGGGCCTGATGGCCCGGGTCGGGCCGCATCCCCGGTAGATTGCGGTCCGCAGTGGCCGCCCCCCGGCGAGGGCGCGCGGAGACCGGGACCGCCGGAGCGGGGCGATCCGGTCAGGTGGCGGGAGAGGTCTGCGCCTTCGGCGGATGGGCCGAGTTCAGCACCCGTCGGTAGAGGCGCCCGATCGGCCGCTCCATCGCGCAGTAGAGGACGACCCCGGCGGCGGCGCTTCCGACCACGGCAATCACGGCGGTCAGGCCCCGTGGCAGCGTCAGCACGTCTCCGATCCGGAAGGCCACCGACAACACGAAGCTGTGCCAGATGTAGATCGGGTAGGAGGCGTCGCCGAGCAGGCCCAGGCCGGGCAGGTTCGGCAGCCGCCCGGCCACCTCCAGCGCCACGACGCCCGCCACGAGCGCGGCAGCGGCGAGGCCGGCGGCGATCGTGCCGGGCTGGCCGCCGAGGGGCATGAGTAGGCCGAGGCCGAGAATGCCGGCCAGGGTGAGGGTCACACCCAGCAGCGGGTTCCCGAGCAGCCGCGCCTGGTGGAGGCGGGCGATGATCATGCCCGCGACGAATTCGAGGATGATGGGCCGGGTGTAGAAGACGGCGGCCACGCTGTCCGGGCGCACGAGCCAGCCGGCCAGGACGAGGCCGACGAGAACGGCCGAGAGGAGCGCGAGGCGGCGCGGCGCGGCGAGCGGGATGGTGAGCGCGAAGAGGAGGTAGAAGGCCATCTCGTAGTTCAGGGTCCATCCCTGCCCGAGGAAGGGCAGCGTGAGGCCGGGCACCGATGGCGAGGGCGCCGGGAGGAAGAGGAAGGAGGCGAGGATGTGCTCGGGGTTCAGCACCATCCTCGGCACCAGTCCGAGCGCCGCGAGGAGAAGCAGGCAGAGCGTCGCGACCCAGTAGGTCGGGATGATCCGCACGGCGCGGTTGAGCAGGAACAGGCCCGGCGGGCGGGGCGACGCGGCTTGGACGTGCCAGATGACGAAGCCGCTGATCACGAAGAAGATGTCCACACCCGCGCCGCCGATCTCAAGATTGGCACCCAGGGGCTCCGCCACGTGGAAGACGACGACGCCGAGAGCCGCGAGGGCGCGCAGGTACTGAATCCCGGCCAGCCGTTCCATCGAGGGCCCTTCCACGCGGTGACGCTGCACTTCGCATGTGTGGAATTCGGCTGTCCACCGACGGACGGGGCCGAATTCGGGGAAGTCCGGCAGGTCCAGGTTGTGCTTCGGGTGGCGCAGCGTCCTGAAATCATCCGATTTCGGGAATGCCAGAACATCTTAGTAACGTAACTTTTCTTCCAAAAAAAGACATTCTGTGGCAGGAATATGCGACGCCAGAATGAGCGCCCACAGAAACGGAACGGCAGGTCACGGTGTCAGAGATTCGCTGGACAGAGCTCCTCATCGACGAGCCGCCCGCACGGGTCCGCAGCCCGGGCTCGGGGGACAGGGGGCAGCCCCTGGCCCACCGGGCCGTGCCGGCCGAGGCCGCCGACAGCTATGAGATCATTCGAGATCCGGACCTTCTCCTGCGGCTCGAGCCCGACTGGAGGGCGCTCTGCGAGCGTGCTCGCGGCCACCTTCTCGGTCAGCGATTCGAATGGACGCGGCTCTGCTGGGAGATGGTGGCGAAGCCGCGCGGGCGGCGTGTCTTCTGCCTCGTGGGCCGGCGTCAGGGGCGCGTGGGGCTGATCTGGCCAATGGCGGTCCGCCGGGACGGGCCCTGGTCCGTCCTTCAGCCGCTGGATTCCGAGACGAGCGAGTACAGCGGCGTTCTCGTGGAGGATGGGCCGGATGCCAACCGGCGGATCGAGGCGGCCTGGCTTTTCCTCCGCGCCCGCTGCGGCTGCGACTGGATCGACCTGCCGAATGTGAGGGGGGGATCGGCGCTCCACGACGTGCTGGCGGCACAGCGGGAGCCGGCCCTGACCTTCACGCACGAGGCGCCCTGGGTCAGCTGGGACGGGATCGCGCGGTGGGAGGATTATCACCGGGGCATCAGCGGTGCGCACCGGAGCGGACTGGGCCGGAAGCGCCGCCGGTTCCAGGAACTCGGCGATGTCCGCTTCGAGGTGGTGACCGACCCGGCGGAGCTGGACGCCGTGGCCGACTGGATGCTGGAGCAGAAGCGCCGCTGGATGGAGAAGACCGGGCTCGCGAATGACTGGATCTTCACCCGGGAGTACCGGCGCTTCCTCACGGCCGGCTTCGTCGCGTTCGGGCCGGCCGGGAACCGGGTGGCTTTCGTGCTGCGGCTGGATGGGCGGCTCGTCGCCGCGGAGCTGAGCAGCGTCGACGCGACCCGCGTGGAATGGTTCATGGGGTCCTACGACGAGTCGCTCGGCAAGGTCTCGCCGGGACAGCTCCTGAAGGAGGATTGCCTGCGCTGGGCCTTCGACCGCCGGCTGGCCTATGACTTCCGCATCGGGAGCGAGCCGGAGAAGCGGATCTGGAGCAACCGCTCCGGCACAGCCATCTCCTACCGGGTGGCCGCCTCCCGGCTGGCGGCGGGCTTCGTGGCGGGAGTCCGGCTCAGGAAGGCGGTGGCGGCGCGCCTGTCGCCGGCCTGGCGCGCGCGGATCGGCGGGACTCTCCGGCGCATCCGCCGGCGGGCCTGAAGAGCTGCACCGTCCGGGAGGTCCGGAGGGCCGGCTTCCCGGCCCGCCCGTTCGCCGGCACTCTGGCCCGGACGGGAGTGGGCGATTCCATGACGGTACGCGGCAAGGCCTGCATCGCGGGCATCTACGAGCACCCCACGCGCAAGGCGGAGGGCCAGTCCGTGGCGCAGCTTCACGCCGAGAGCGCGGCGGGCGCGCTGGCGGATGCGGGGCTGAGCAAGGACGACGTGGACGGGTATTTCTGCGCGGGCGACGCGCCGGGGCTCGGGGCCAACAACATGGCCGACTACATGGGGCTGGACCGGCTGCGGCACGTGGACAGCACGGATACCGGCGGGTCCTCCTACATCCTGCATGTCTCGCACGCGGCGCAGGCGATCGCGGCGGGGAAGTGCGACGTGGCGCTGGTGACGCTGGCCGGGCGGCCGCGGTCCGAGGGCGCGAAGGGAACCGCGCCCCGGAGCTTTGGGGCGAATATCCCGGACGATCCCTTCGAGCTGCCCTATGGGCGGACCACGGTCGGCGCCTACGCGCTGGTGGCGGCGCGGCACATGTACGAGTTCGGGACCACGGCCGAGCAACTCGCCTGGATCAAGGTGGCGGCGTCGCACCACGCGCAGCACAACCCGCACGCCATGCTGAAGAAGGTGGTGACGGTGGAGGAGGTGGTCGCCTCCCCCATGGTGGCGGACCCGCTGCACCGGCTGGATTGCTGCGTGGTGAGCGACGGGGGCGGCGCGCTGATCGTGACGCGGCCGGAGATCGCGCGGTCGCTCAAGCGACCCGTGGTCACGCTGCGCGGAGCGGGCGAGGCGCTCAAGCACCAGGCTGGCGGCTATATCGACCTGACCTATTCGGGCGGGCGGCGCTCCGGGGCCATCGCCTTCGAGGAGGCGGGCGTGACACCGGCCGACATCCAATACGCCAGCATCTATGACAGCTTCACCATCACGGTGCTGGTGCAGCTGGAGGATCTGGGGTTCTGCGAGAAGGGACAGGGCGGGAAGTTCGTCGCCGACGGGAACCTGATCTCGGGCGTGGGAAAGCTGCCCTTCAACACGGATGGCGGCGGGCTCTGCAACAACCACCCGGCCAATCGTGGCGGCATCACGAAGGTGATCGAGGCCGTCCGGCAGTTGCGGGGCGAGGCGCACCCGGCGGTGCAGGTGCCGGGCTGCACCCTGGCGCTGGCGCATGGCACGGGCGGGCTGCTGGGCACACGGCACGGATCGGCGACGGTCGTGCTGGAGCGGGAGTGACGCAGATGGCGACGATGGATTCCAGCCGCGTGATGATGGCGCCGGCGGTGGACCCGACCAACCGGCCGTTCTTCGACGCGGCCCGGGAAGGGCGCTTCCTGATCGGCAAATGCCTGGATACGGGGAAGCACTTCTTCTACCCGCGGGGCGTCTCGCCCTTCACCCTGTCCAACAACGTGGAGTTGGTGGAGGCGAGCGGGCGCGGGGTGATCTACAGCCTGACCGTCATGCGCGGAAAGGAGCCGCACGCCGTCGCCTATGTGGAGCTGGAGGAGGGGCCACGGGTGTTCACGAACATCGTGGATTGCGACCTGGACGCGCTGCGGATCGGGCAGGCAGTGACGCTCGCCTTTCGGCCGGCTGAGGACGGCCAGCCCATGCCGGTGTTCAAGCCGGCGTGACCGCGCGGGCTGGAGGGCCCTTCCCGCCCCCGGTTGAGCGTTCGTGACGCGGCGCCGGCTGGCCAGCGCCGGGATGGGACGGATACGCTGCACGCCATGAGCTTTCACGCCCTCTATCGGCACGGCTTCGCGAGGGTCGCGGCCTGCACGACGCTGTGCAGCCTGGCCGATCCGGCGACGAATGCGGAGGCGGTGCTGGAGGCCGCCCGGCGCTGTGACGCGAAGGGCGTCGCGGTCGCGGTGTTCCCGGAACTGGGCCTGTCCGGCTACGCGATCGACGACCTGCTGCTGCAGGACACGCTGCTGGATGCGGTGGAACGCGCGGTGGAGCGGGTCGTCGCCGAATCCGCCGCGCTGCTGCCGCTGATGTTCGTCGGCGCGCCGCTGCGGCACGGAAACCGCGTGTACAACACGGCGGTCGCGATCCACCGCGGGCGGGTGCTGGGCGTGGTGCCGAAGATCCACCTGCCGAACTACCGGGAGTTCTACGAGCACCGGCACTTCGCCTCCGGCGCGGGGACCGAGGGCGGGACGATCCGGCTGGCGGGGCAGGATGTGCCGTTCGGGCCGGACCTGCTCTTCGCCGCGGAGGACCTGCCCGACCTCGTCGTCCATGCGGAGATCTGCGAGGACCTCTGGGTCCCCTCCCCGCCCAGCAACGAGGGGGCGCTCGCGGGGGCTCTGGTGCTCGCCAATCTCTCGGCGAGCAACATCACCATCGGCAAGGCGGAGACGAGGCGGTTGCTCTGCGGATCGCAGTCGGCGCGCTGCCTCGCGGCCTACATCTATGCGGCGGCCGGGGCGGGGGAATCCACGACGGACCTCGCCTGGGACGGGCAGGTCTCGATCTTCGAGAACGGGATGACGCTGGCCGAGAGCGAGCGCTTCCCGGCCGGGCAGCAGATGGTCGTCGCCGACGTGGACCTGGACCTGCTGCGGCAGGAACGGGCGCGCCAGGGAACCTTCGACGACAATCGCCGGGCCTATGGGCGAATGGATTTCCGCCGGATCGCGTTCCGGCTCGATCCGCCGATGACCGACCTCGGTCTGGAGCGGGAGGTGGAGCGCTTCCCCTTCGTGCCGGCGAACGAGGCGCGGCTGAACCAGGATTGCTACGAGGCCTATTCGATCCAGGTCTCGGGGCTGGAGCAGCGGCGGCGGGCGACGGGGAACGGAAAGCTCGTCATCGGCGTCTCGGGCGGGCTGGATTCAACCCAGGCGCTGATCGTGGCGGCGAAGGCGATGGACCGGCTGGGGCGGCCGCGCACCGACATCATCGGCTACACCATGCCCGGCTTCGGGACGAGCGCGGGGACGAAGGGCAACGCGCACCGGCTGATGGCCGCGCTCGGGATCGACGCGCGGGAGCTGGATATCCGGCCCGCCGCGACGCAGATGCTGAAGGACCTCGGTCATCCCTTCGGACGGGGGGAGCCGGTCTACGACATCACCTTCGAGAACGTGCAGGCGGGGCTGCGGACGGATTACCTCTTCCGTGCGGCCAACCGCGAGGGCGGGTTCGTGCTCGGCACGGGCGACCTGTCGGAGCTGGCGCTGGGCTGGGCCACCTATGGCGTGGGCGACCACATGTCGCACTACAACGTCAATGGCGGCGTGCCGAAGACGCTCATCCAGCACCTGATCCGCTGGGCCGTGTCGTCGAAGCAGTTCGACGAGGAGGTGTCCGCGGTCCTGACCGACATCGTGGAGCAGGAGATCTCGCCGGAGCTGATCCCGGCGGATGCGGGCGGCGCGATGCAGAGCACGGAGGGGAAGATCGGGCCCTACGCGCTGCAGGACTTCAATCTGTTCTACACGCTGCGCTACGGGTTCCGGCCGTCCAAGATCGCATTCCTGGCGACGCGGGCCTGGGGCGACGTGGCGCGCGGCGACTGGCCCCATGCCTATCCGGAGGCGCGGCGGCGGGCCTATGACCTGGCCGAGATCCGGCACTGGCTGGAGGTCTTCCTGTCGCGCTTCTTCGGCTTCGCGCAGTTCAAGCGGTCGGCGCTGCCGAACGGGCCGAAGGTGGCGGCGGGCGGTTCGCTCTCGCCGCGCGGGGATTGGCGCGCGCCGTCCGACGGCAATGCGCGCGCCTGGCTGGCAGAACTGCGGGAGAACGTGCCCGAGCGCTGAAAGCCGCCGCTCCAGCTTGCATCCCTCGCGGCGTCGCGCCGTTCTGCGCGGTGCTGCGGGAGGACGGACGGGATGGAGGAAGGGCACCTCGAATTCGGGCCGCTGGGCAAGGGCTGCGTGCATCTCTGCGTGGACATGCAGCGGCTCTTCGCGGAGGGGCCGTGGGAGGCGCCCTGGGTGAAGCGGGTGCTGCCGGTGGTGGAGCGGCTGGCGTCGGCGCGGGCGGACCGGACGATCTTCACGCGTTTCATCCCGGTGGAGCGCCCCGGCGAGGGCGTGGGATCGTGGAAGCGATATTATGAGCGTTGGGGCGACGTGACGCTGGAGCGCCTGGCACCGGGTATGACGGAGTTGCTGCCACCGCTCGCGCGCCTCGTGCCGCCGGCGGAGGTGCTGGACAAGACCGTCTACTCCCCCTGGCTGCAGGGAGACCTGCACGGAAGGCTGCAGGCGCGGGGCTGCGACACCCTCGTCATCAGCGGGGCGGAGACGGATGTCTGCGTGCTGGGCGCCGTCATGGGCGCGGTGGATCGCGGCTATCGCGTGGTGCTGCCGACGGACGCGCTCTGCTCCTCCCGCGACGCGACGCATGATGCGCTGCTGACGCTCTACCGCGAGCGCTTCGGGCAGCAGGTGGAGACGGCGATGACCGAGGAGGTTCTCCGCGCCTGGCAGTGAGGGCGGGCGCCTTGCGGCGGCGGATTCGCGGGTGATAGCGTCTGCTCCAGCGGGGACGGGAACGGTGGGCCGGGGTGATGGACGTGCGTTCGCTCGTCTTCGACTACCGTCGCTCTCCCGACCAGGATGCGAGGCTGCCCGCGCGGCATCCGGTGGTGGTGGCAGGCGCGGGACCGGTGGGGTTGTCCGCGGCGATCGACCTCGCGCAGCGCGGGGTGCCGGTGCTGCTGCTGGACGATGACGACCGGCTCTCCACGGGATCGCGGGCCATCTGCTTCGCGAAGCGGACGCTGGAGATCTTCGACCGGCTGGGGATCGGTGAGGCCGTCACCTCCAAGGGGGTGGGGTGGAACACGGGGAAGGTGTTCTTCCGGAGCAGCCTTCTCTACGCCTTCGACCTGCTGCCGGAGGCGGGGCATCGCCGGCCGGCCTTCGTGAACATCCAGCAGTATCATGTCGAGCACTTCCTGCTGGAGCGCGCGGCGGCGCTGCCGAAACTCGAGATCCGCTGGCGGAACCGCGTGGCGGGTGTGGCTCCGGATGACCACGGCGTGATGCTGGATGTCGAGACGCCGGAGGGTGCCTATCGACTGCGAGCCGCCTGGCTGGTCGCGGCCGATGGCAGCCGCAGCCCGATCCGCCGGGCCATGGGGCTGGAGAGCCGGGGGCGGAGTTTCCGGGATCGCTTCCTGATCGCCGACGTGCGGATGCAGGCCCCCTTCCCCGCCGAGCGCTGGTTCTGGTTCGATCCGCCCTTCCACCCCGGCAAGTCGGTGCTGCTGCACCGGCAGCCCGACGATGTCTGGCGGATCGACTTTCAGCTCGGCTGGGATGCGGACCCGGAGGCGGAGCGCGCGCCGGAGCGGGTCATCCCGCGCGTGCAGGCGCTGCTGGGGGAGGACGTGCCCTTCGAGCTGGAATGGGTGTCCGTCTACACCTTCACCTGCCAGCGCATGGAGCGGTTCCGGCACGGGCGCGTGATGTTCGCGGGGGACGCGGCGCACGGCGTCTCGCCCTTCGGGGCGCGCGGGGCGAATAGCGGCGTGCAGGATGCGGAGAACCTCGCCTGGAAGCTGTCGCTGGTGCTGCGCGGGGACGCGCAGGAGACCCTGCTGGACAGCTACGATTCGGAGCGCGTGGCAGCGGCGGACGAGAACATCCTCGCCTCGACGCGCAGCACGGATTTCATCACGCCGAAGAGCGAGGTGAGCCGGGTCTTCCGCGACGCGGCCCTGTCCCTGGCGCGGGATTGCGGCTTTGCACGGCGCCTGGTGAACAGCGGGCGGCTGTCGGTCCCTGCGGTGCTGAGGGATTCGGCGCTGAACACGGCGGATGCGGAGGCCTTCGCCGTGCCGATGGTGCCGGGCGCTCCGGCGGCGGATGCGCCGGTTCGGGTGGGCGGGCGTGACGCGTGGTTCCTGCAACAGATCGGGCCGGACTTCACGCTGGTCGTGTTCGGGGCGGAGGCACCGCCGGCCCTACCGGATGGGCTGCGCGTCGTGCTTGTCGCGCCCGGCGCCGTGGAGGATCCAGAGGGGCTGCTCGCCGCGCGCTATGACGGGCAGGCGGGCACGGCGTACCTGTTCCGCCCGGACGGGCATGTCTGCGCCCGGTGGCGCCAGGTCGAGGCTGGCGCCGTGCGGGCCGCGATATATCGGGCGATGGGAGCGGCCGCATGACCGCGCTGACGCTGGACGCGAATCTCGCCGACCCCGATGCCTTCTATGAGGCGCTGATCGAGGCGCATCGCGGGCTAACGGATGAGCAGAGCCAGATGGTGAACGCACGGCTCATCCTGATCCTGGCCAATCAGATCGGGGATCTCGGCCTGCTGCGACAGGCCGTGGACAAGGCGCGGGACGGGATCGCCGAGGAAGGGAAGGATTAGCCATGTCGGGCTTCGCGAGCACGAACGACCTATCGGAGAAGCAGATCTCCTTCGACGAGCTGGGGCCGGGGCTCTACGGCTACACGGCGGAGGGGGACCCGAATTCCGGCGTGGTGATCGGGGATGATTCCGTCCTGGTGGTGGACGCGCAGGC
Organism: Muricoccus radiodurans; assembly: GCF_050154705.1. Lineage (GTDB taxonomy): Bacteria > Pseudomonadota > Alphaproteobacteria > Acetobacterales > Acetobacteraceae > Roseomonas > Roseomonas radiodurans. Next base: position 1,718,308 of record NZ_CP189561.1, read on the forward strand.
GACGCCGATCATGGCGCGGGATGTGATCGCCCGCATCCGCGCCGTGACGGACAAGCCGATCCGGCACGTGGTGCTCTCGCACTACCACGCGGTGCGGGTGCTCGGGGCATCGGGGTATGAGGGCGCGGAAGTGATCGCCTCGGACGTGACGCGCGAGCTGATCGTGGAGCGCGGGGCGCAGGACATGGACAGTGAGATCGGGCGCTTTCCCCGCCTGTTTCGCGGCCGGGAGAGCATCCCAGGCCTCACCTGGCCCGACATCACCTTCCACCGGCGCATGACGCTGTGGCTGGGCAAGCGAGAGGTGCAGATCATCCAGATCGGGCGGTCGCATACCGCCGGCGACACGGTCGTCTGGTTGCCGAAGGAGCGGGTGGCCTTCGCGGGAGATGTGGTGGAGTTCGGGGCCACGCCCTATTGCGGCGATGCGCATTTCGGGGACTGGCCGGGCACGTTGGAGGCACTGCGCGCGCTCGGCGCCGAGGCGATGGTGCCGGGACGGGGCCGCAGCCTGCTGAACGCGGCCGACATCGCGGAGGGGATCGGGGGGACGGCGTCCTTCACCGCGGACCTGTTCGCGATCGCGAGGCGAGGCGTCGCGGCGGGGAAGCCGCTGGGCGAAGTCTATGCGGAGGCCATGCAGGAGATGCGGCCGAAATATGGGCACTGGGTGATCTTCGAGCACTGCATGCCCTTCAACGTGTCCCGCGCCTATGACGAGGCGAAGGGGCTGGACCGGCCGCAGATCTGGACGGCGGAGCGGGACGTCGCGATGTGGCGGGCGCTGGAGGGCAACGCGCCGGTCAGGTCGGCGGAGGTTCGGGGCTGAGGGCCGCGATCTCCGCCGCGCGCGCGCCGATCTTGCCGAGGATGGCATCGAGCTGCTCGTGCTCGGCCGGCGTGAGCGCGGCGGCAAGGCCGGATTGGAGCTCACGCGCCAGCGGCACGATCTGCCGGTAGATCAGGCGTCCCCGACGCGTCAGCGCCAGGGCCTGGGCGCGCGCATCGCCCGGCAGGGGCCGGCGCTCCACCAGCCCCTTGTCGGCCAGACGAATGGCGGCGCGGCTGACGCGCACGCGGTCCATCCCGGTCCGGCGGATCACCTCCTGGGTCGAGCGGGGCGAGGCCTCGCCGAGGATGGCCATCACCCGCCATTCCGGGATGGCAAGGCCGAAGCGGGCCTCGTAGCGCGCGGCGAAGAGCCGGGAGACGGCTTCCGCTGCCACCGAGAGGCGATAGGGCAGGAATTCGCCGAGGATGAGCGGCGCGTCGGCGTCGGGTCCCAGACCGTCCATGCGGCATCCTTTTCATCTCATCTGAGACGATATAGAAGTCGCGGGGAGAGGGAAGATCCTTCGGGAGCGATCGCCATGAACGTGTCCGTCCGCCCGTCGCGCCCGGCCGGGGCGACGCAGCTCCACCCCGGCTACATGTCGGGCTTCGGCAACGGGTTCGAGACCGAGGCGCTGCCCGGCGCGCTGCCGATCGGGCGGAACTCGCCGCAGAAGCCGGCCTACGGGCTCTATGCGGAGCAGCTCTCGGGCAGTCCCTTCACGGCGCCGCGGGCGACGAATGAGCGGTCCTGGCTCTACCGCATCCGGCCGACCGTCGCGCATTGGGGAGACTTCCAGCGGGTCGACCCGGGCCTCTGGCGCAGCGCGCCCTGCACGGAGGTGGAGGTACCGCCGGCGCCGATGCGCTGGGACCCGATCCCGCTTCCGGCGGAGGGCCAGACTTTCCTGCAGGGCGTGCGGACGATCACCACCGCCGGGGATGCCGGGGCGCAGGCGGGAATGGCGGCCTCGATTTATCTCGCGACGCGGCCCATGGAGGACGAGGTCTTCTACAACGCGGATGCGGAGATGCTGATCGTGCCGCAACAGGGCGCGCTGCGCCTGTGGACGGAGTTCGGCATCATTCACGTGGCGCCCGGCGAGATCGCGGTGATCCAGCGCGGCGTGAAGCTGCGGGTGGAGCTGCCGGACGGCGCGGCCCGCGGGTATCTGTGCGAGAACTACGGCGGCGCCCTGACCCTGCCCGAGCGCGGGCCGATCGGCGCGAACTGCCTGGCCAACCCGCGTGACTTCCTGACGCCTGAGGCCGCGTATGAGGACCGGGACGTGCCGACGCGGATGGTGGTGAAGTGGGGCGGCGCGCTCTGGGCGACGGAGCTCGCGCACTCACCCCTGGACGTCGTCGCGTGGCACGGGAACTACGCGCCGTACAAATACGACCTGCGGAAGTACTCGCCCGTGGGGCCGGTGCTGTTCGACCACGCCGATCCCTCGATCTTCACGGTGCTGACGGCGCCGAGCGAGACGCCGGGGACGGCGAACATCGACTTCGTCATCTTCCCCGACCGCTGGCTGGTGGCGGAGAACACCTTTCGCCCGCCCTGGTACCACATGAACGTCATGAGCGAGTTCATGGGGCTGATCTACGGCCAGTATGACGCGAAGACGGGCGGCGGCTTCGTGCCCGGCGGCTTCTCCCTGCACAACACGCTGCTGCCGCACGGGCCCGACATGGACGCCTTCGAGCGCGCTTCGAACGCGCCGCTCCAGCCGCATCGGCTGGAGGGCACGATGGCCTTCATGTTCGAGACGCGCTTCCTGCAGCGGGTGACGCGCTACGCCGCCGGAATACCGGAACGCCAGCGGGAGTACGGGCGGTACGGGGCGCCGCTGAAGCGGCATTTCGACCCGAGCCGGCCGTAGCCGAATCTCTACTCGGCCTGACGGGCGCCGGGCCCCGGGCGGCCGGGCCGGACCGGGGGTCTGTTCGGGGGAGGCACCGTTCCGTTTGACGCCATCCCCGGCTTCCCCCACCTTGCGGCCTCGGGGGTGATGGAGAGGACTCGGCCGTCATGGCGGCACCCAGGATCGTGCTGGTCGAGGATGAGCCGCTGCAGCGGCAAATCGTCTGCGAATACCTGGCGCAGCACGGCCTGCGCCCGACGGCGGTTGGCTCGGGCGCGGACCTCAAGCGCATCACGAAGCAGAATCTGCCCGACCTCGCCCTGCTGGACGTTCATCTTGGGGAGCCGGAGGACGGGTTCGCGCTTGCCCGCTACCTCCGCAGCCGCTCCTCGCGAATCGGCATCATCATGCTCACGGCGGCCGGGGAGACGGTGGACCGGGTGGTCGGGCTGGAATCCGGCGCCGACGACTACATCACCAAGCCCTTCGAGCCGCGGGAGCTGTTGGCGCGGATCAAGGCGCTGCTCCGCCGTTCCACCCCGGCCGCCCCTCCCCCTCCCCTGCTGACGCGGGTCCGGGTCGGCACGGCGAGCCTGGACCTGGAGCGCCGCGTTCTAGTGCTGGCCGACGGGACGGAGGACGCGCTGGCCGCCAGCGAGTTCGACCTGCTGAAGATCTTTGTCGAGAATCCGAACCGGCCGCTCGCGCGCGATTGGCTGCTCGAATCGACCGCGCACCGGGAGGCGGAGGCCTTCGACCGCGCCATCGACAACCGGATCATGCGGCTGCGCCGGAAGGTGGAGTCGGATCCGGCGAAGCCGGAGGCGATCCGGAGCGTCCGCGGCATCGGCTACATGTTCGTCCCGCCGGGGGATTGAGGGCGCTCCTCCGGTTCCGGTCGCCCGGAGGAGAGGCTGCCTTCCCTCCCCCGGGGCCTCGTCAGCTCATCACCCCATGCGCCTGCCGGGCCGTCTCGAGCGTGCGGCCCATGAGGCTCTCGATACCCTCCGCGGCGGCCCGGGCAGCGGCCACGTCGCCCTGCCGCGCGGCGGCCTCGACCTGCGCGGCCTGCTCGGCCAGGAGGCGGGCGCCGACCATGCGGGCCGCACCCTTCAGCCGGTGCGCGAGATGGGCGAGTTCGGTGGAGTCGGTGGACTTGGCGATGGCCGCGACCTCGCCCGAGACGCTTTCGGCGAAGCTCTCCAGGATGGCGTTCAGCCGGGCCTGGTCGGCGCCGAAGAGGCTCCGCAGCGCCTCGGGATCGTAGAGGGCGCCGGTGCCGCGGAGGGTGCGCTCGGTCGCGAGGCTCGGGATCCAGCGGCTGAGGACGCGTCCGAGCGTGTCCAGGGCCACGGGCTTGGACAGGAACCCGTCCATGCCGGCCGCGTAGCAGCGCTCGTCCTCGCCCTTCAGGGCGTTCGCGGTCACCGCGATCAGCGCGCTCCGGACGAGGCCGTTCGCCTGCTCCTCCCGCCGGATGGCGCGGGTGAGGTCCAGCCCGTCCATGCGCGGCATGTGCAGGTCCAGCAACACGACGCTGTGGCGCTGGCGGCGCCAGCATTCGAGGGCCGCGACGCCGTCCTCCGCGAGATCCGCCTCCAGCCCGAGCAGGGCGAGCTGGCGCTCCAGCACCTCCCGGTTCACGGGATGGTCGTCGGCGACGAGAAGGCGCGGGGTGCCCGCGTCGGCGCGGCGGCCGCGGGCGGGCGCGGTGCCATTGGCCGCGCCATTCGGGTTCGCGTTCGGAGCCATGGCCGCGTCCAGCCGCAGCAGGACGGTGAAGCGGCTGCCGCGGCCGGGCACGCTCTCCGCCTTCGCGTCACCGCCCATGAGCTGGGCGAGGCGGCGCACGATCGAGAGGCCGAGCCCCGTGCCGCCGAAGCGGCGGGTGGTGGAGGTATCGGCCTGGGCGAAGGGGCGGAAGAGGCGGGACATGGACTCGGCGTCCATGCCGATGCCGCTATCCTCCACCGCGATCATCACGGCGACCTTGCCGTCCTGCTCCGGGCGGGTCTCGGTCATGACGCGGACGAAGCCGCGCTCGGTGAACTTGATCGCGTTGCCGAGGAGGTTGAACAGGATCTGGCGCACCCGGGTGGGGTCGCCATTCACCCAGTCCGGGCCCTTGCCCGGCGGATCGGCGAAGAGGGCGAGGCCCTTCCCGCTCGCCTGCGGCATGAGCGTGTCGACCGCCCCGCCGACGAGGCCGTTGAGGCTGAAGGGAAGCGCTTCGATCTCCATTCGCCCCGCGTCGATCTTCGAGAAGTCGAGGATGTCGTCGATGATCCGCAGGAGGGACTGCGCGCTCTCCCGCATCACGGCCACCGAGCGGGACTGGTCGGGGTTGAGGCCGGTCCGGTCGAGGATCTCCATCATCCCGAGCACGCCGTTCATGGGCGTTCGGATCTCGTGGCTCATGGCCGCGAGGAAGGTGGCCTTGGCCTGGGCGGCGGCCTCGGCGGCGTCGCGGGCGGCCTCGGCCTCGGACTTCGCGGCCAGGGCCTCCTCGGCGGCCGACTTCAGGGCGGTGATGTCGCGGCAGACGATGAGGAGCTGGTCCTCCGGTAGGGCCTGGAAGGAGAAGTCCACCCACTTGCCGTTCGGCATCCGGCGGATCTGTCGCAACCCGGAGGGGGCGGTCACCTCCCGTCGCCGCTCCGCGATGACCTGCTCCACGGGACGATCGCCGAAGTCGCCGCGCGCATGGCGCCAGCGAAGGATGTCGTCGTGCGAGGAGCCGCGCCGCACCAGCTCGCCCGGCATGCCGAGGAGATCGGCGGCACGGTCGTTGCTTTCGATGATGATGCCGTCGCGGTCCAGCAGGACGACGGAGTCCTGCATCGTGCCCAGCACGCGGCGGAGAAGGTTGCGCTCCGCCTCGATGGCGCCGGCAGACTGCTTCAGCTCCGTCACGTCGCGCAGGACGATAAGGAAGCGGCGGTCCGGGAGGTGGTGGACGTTGTACTCCACCCAGCGCCCGTCCGGCTGCGGGCGGATCTCATGCACCCCGCCCGGCGCGATGCCGCGGTTCCAGCGCTCCGCGATGACGGCCTCGACGGGGCGGTCGAAGCCGAAGGCGCCCCGCTCATACTGCCAGCGCAGCAGGTCAGAATGATGGGCGCCGGGGGCGACGAGGTGATCCGGCACGCCGAGCAGGCCGGCCGCGCGCCCGTTCGTCTCGACGATGACGCCGCGTTCGTCGATCAGGACGACGGCGTCCTTCAGCCCGTCGAGCACGTGGCGCAGCAGGTTCCGCTCGGATTCCACCGCCGCGGCCGATTCCTTCAGCGCGGTGATGTCGCGGATGATGATGAGGAGCTGTCCTTCCGGCAGCGGGCGGAAATTGTACTCGACCCAGCGCCCGTCCGGCATGCGGGAGGAAAAAGTGAGACGACCGGCCGCGAGGATGCCGGCGCGGCGGCGGGCGACGAACTCATCTTCCGGGACGTCGAAGCCATAGTCCCCGCGGCGATAGAGCAGGCGGAGGATGTCCTGGTGCAGCATGCCGCGGACGGGCATGTCGGGCGGGAGACCGAGCAGCTCCCCACCCTTGTGCGAGCTCTCCAGGATCTTGCCATCGGCATCCATGAGGATGACGACGTCCGTCATATTCTCGAGCAGGTGACGGGTGCGGGCCCGCTCGTCCCGCAGCGCGGCCTGGTCCCGACGAACCGCGGTCACGTCCCGCCAAACCGCCAGGAACCCGCCGTCCGCGGCGCGACGAACCTTCAGCTCGATCGCCTGCCCGTCGGGCGTGACCCAGGTGGCGGCGCCCGGCCCATTGGCGAAGGGTCCCATCGCCTTCGTCATCGCGACTTCCATCGCCTCGGGGTCGGCGGGGGGCGGGCCGAAATCGCCGCGGGCGACCTGATGCCGGACGAGGTCCGCGATGGCGACGCCGTCCTGGGACAGCGCGCCGGGCAGGTTCAGCACGGCGCCGAGCTTCACGTTCCCGAGGATGCGGCGGCCCTCCGCATCGAACAGGGCGACGCCGGCCGCGATCTCCTCCAGACCGAGGGAGAGCAGGCGAATAGCGTGTTCTGGAGCGATACGGGCGTCGGCGGCCATGCTCCTTTATGGCCGATGGGAAGTCCCAACCGTATCCCGTGCCCGATCAGGAAGTGTCGCGTGTGTCGCGCCCAATCTTGAGAATTGTCGCGTCTGTCGCGAGACGTCCTTCGCGTCGCCGGTTGCAAGGCGCGCGCTGTCGCACGCGGCCGAAGGCCACGCTGGTCTCAGAGACTTGGAGGTGACCGGCGCGACGCGCCGGCCCGATCAGAACTTCGGCGCGCCGGCCAGCCGCAGCCCCTCGGCGTAACGCTCGCGATCCTCGGCGCGCCGGAAGGGGTAGGCTCGAACGAAGTTCCGGACGTTGAAGCCCGGTTCCAACCGGAGCAGCTCATCGAGGTAGGGCTTCGCCTCCTCCTTCTGGCCGAGATGCCCCATGGCCGAGAGAAGCGACTTGTAGCCGTTGATAAAGCCGGGGCTGGCCCGGACGGAGCGCCGCCCGACCTTCACCGCTTCCTCGAAGTTGCCGGCGAAGGTGTGACTCATCGTGAAGATGTGGTCGAAGACCTGCGCGTAGGGATGGGCCGGCGCGAGGCTGCGATAGCGTTCTAGGCGCTGCAGCGCGCCCTCCGGATTGCCGGCGTAGCAGTGTGTCGGCGCGCTCATGGCCCAGGCGGAGGCCTGGTACGGGTTCATCTCCAGGCCGCGGTCCAGGTAGTAGGCGGCGGAGTCGAAGTCTTTGTGGAGGAAGGAGCAAACATGGCCGTAGATCCCGGTCGCCTCGGCGTTCTCGGGATCGAGCCGCATGGCGAGCGAGGCGAGGCGCTCCGCCTCCTGCAACGCGCTGGTGGGATCGGGGGTCCAGCCCTGGCCGATCTGGTAGACATGCCAGCAGGCCGCCCAGGCCGCGGCCATCGCGTTGTCCGGCTCCCGCGCGACAGCGCCGGCGAGCAGCTTCCCGGCCTGCTCGAAACGGTCGCGCTGCAGGCTGTAGAGCAGCGGGATGGCGCGCAGCACGGCACAGGTCGCGTCGAAGCGCGACGCGGCGCCGCGGCGCGTCCCGGCCGCATGGACGATCACCGGATCGAGCTTCGCGACCAGTTCCCGGATCGCGGTGCTCTCGACCTCCTCGGCGCCGTGCGGCGACAGCGCGACCCGTCCGCTCCAGAGCGGCCGCGCGAGCTCCGTCACATCCAGCAGCGACATTTGAAGCTGCCGGTTTCCGCCCTCACGGCGCAGGGCACCATCCACGAGGTAATCCAGCCGGAAAGCCTCGCAGGCGGTCCGGGAGGGATGGTCCCGCAACTCGCGCAAGGCGAGCGGCGCGATGATGTCGAAGCGCCGGAAGCGGGCGAGTTCCAGCGCCGCGTCGTCAGCGTGCGCCCGGGCCAAGTCCTCGCTCTCCCCTGCCCCGGCGGCGGAAAAGGGAAGAACGCCGACCCGCAACCGGTGCTCCGGCTCGGGCAACGGCGGAAGCTCGGTCGCGGGGGCGGGGCAGCTCGGCGCCGTCGTCCGGGCCGAGGCAGGCACCTGAAGCGAGGCACGGAGGCCGGCCGCGAGGTCCCGCGTCTCGGCCGAGGGCTCCACGTCGAGGAGGCGCTTGAGCGTCTCCCGGCATCTCTCATAGGCCTGGAGGGCCCGGCCGCCGTCGCCGCGTTCGGCGGTGAGCCGGATCACGGCGCGCCAAGCCCCCTCATGCGCTGGATCGACCGCGAGCAGGGCCTCAGCCGCCTCGAGCGCGCTGGGAGATCCGCCGGGTTCGCTCAGGAGCTGTTCGAGTCGGGCCTCCTGCGCGGCCTGGCGGCGCGCGGCGAGGTGCCGCCGCTCCGGCAGGAGCCAGTCGTCGAAGCTCTCGCTCAGGCCCTCCAGCCCCTCCATCAATTCGCCGGGGCGCGGACCGGACATTGCGGTGACGAGAGGGCTATCGAGGGCCCAGGCATCCACCTGGAGGGCGTCGGGATTAACCCTAACGCCATCGTGATCGGCCTGAAGAACCCCGCCGCGACCGCCCGGCAGCACGCTCGCGAGTTCCTTGAGAGCCTGTCGCAGACTGGCGCGGGCCTGCTCTTCGGGAACGCGGTCCCACAGCATGGCGGCCAGCTTCGAGCGGGGAACGGCGCGCCCCCCCGCGAGGGCGACATAGCCGAGCAGCGCGCGGCTCTTGCGCCCGCGAATCGGGATCTCCTGGCCGTAACGATCCTCGGCGCGGACGGGGCCAAGGAGGCTGAGTCGGACCGTTGCGGCTGATCCTGCTAAATCAGGATCGCTGCCGTCCAGCCTGGAAATCGTCGCCGTCGTGAAGTCTGCGACCATACCCCGCGCCTGTCTGCCGGTCGCGACCGGCGGTTGCCGAAAATGGATAGACCGCCCGGCCGATTTGGTAAACAGTTTCGGGGTACGGTCGTTTCAGGCCCTGGCGGACCGACGGAGCGAACGATTAGGACATGGCGCGAACGGGCGTGCGGGGCACGCCCCCGATGAGGAACGAGATGCCGGGCCGCGGATGTCAGATCCCAAGAGGCAGGATTTCGGAGGGCGCCTCCCGGCATGCGGGGTGACGATTGGCGCACGCTGGTCGCCGCCGCCATTCGGAGGGCGCTGGAAGCCGGCCTGCGGGACGCGGCCGACCCGATGGCGTATCTGCACACGGCGCAGGACGAGCTGAGCACCCTCGGGGAGCGCCTGGGAGTGTCGGGCGACGAGGATGAGGAGCGCGAGGTCCAGATCATCGTCGTGAAGGAGGTCGCCCTCGCCGTCAGCGAGATGATGAACCGCCTGCGCCACTGAGCGCCTGCCCGGCCCCTTGAAGGCCGGGGGCCGATATCCGAGCCTCGGCGCCCGCATCGCGAGCGGGATGGACCGAGGAGCAGCGGCGCATGAGAACCCCCGTCGGGATCGTCGGAGCGGGGCCCGCCGGGCTGATGCTGTCCCATCTGCTGCACCGGCAGGGGATCGACTCCGTGATTGTCGAGACCCGCACGCGGGACGCGATCGAGGCCACCATCCGTGCCGGCGTGCTGGAGCAGGGCACGGTGGACCTGATGGTCGCTACCGGCGTCGGGGAGCGGCTGCAGCGCGAGGGCTTCCCCCACCACGGCTTCGAGTTGCGCGTGGATGGCGTGGGGCACCGGATCGACCTGCATGGATTGACCGGGGGGCGGCACGTCACCGTCTACCCGCAGCACGAGGTGCTGAAGGACCTGATCGCGGCGCGGCTGGCGGACGGGGCGCGGATCGTCTTCGGGGCGAGTGACGTGAGCCTGCACGACGTGGAAGCGGCTCCGAAAATCCGCTTCACGGACGCGGAGGGGCGATCGCAGGTCCTGGACTGCGACCTCGTGGCCGGTTGCGACGGGTCGCACGGGATCTGCCGCCAGGCCATCCCGGAGTCGGTCCGGCGGGAGTACCTCCGCATCTATCCCTTCGGTTGGTTCGGGATTCTCGCCGAGGCGCCGCCCTCGGCCGAGGAGCTGATCTACGCGCGGAGCGAGCGCGGCTTCGCGCTCATCAGCACCCGTTCCCCGACGGTGCAGCGCATGTACTTCCAGTGCGACCCGAACGACCGCGTGGACAACTGGTCCGACGACCGCATCTGGTCCGAGCTGCAGGCCCGGGTGAAGGGCGACGGCTTCGCGCTGCGAGAGGGGGCGATCTTCCAGAAGGGGATCATCCCCATGCGGTCCTTCGTCTGCGAGCCGATGCAGCACGGACGGCTCTTCATCGCCGGCGACGCGGCCCACACGGTGCCGCCGACCGGCGCCAAGGGGCTGAATCTGGCGGTGGCGGACGTGGTCGTGCTGGCGCGGGCAGTGGCAGACCTGATCCAGCGTAACGACGCCGCCGGGGTAGAGGCCTATTCGGCCACGGCGGTCCGCCGGGTCTGGCGGGCGCAGCACTTCTCCTGGTGGTTCACCGCGATGATGCACCGCTTCGACGAGGTCGGCCCGTTCGACGCGCGCCGGCAGCGGGCGGAGCTGGACATGATCCTGCAATCGCCCACGGCCGCGCGGCTCCTCGCCGAGAACTATGTGGGACAGCCGCTGACCTGACGCCGCGCGATCACGCGTGGCCGTGGCGCCAGCCGGCGGCCGCCCGCGGATCGGGAAAGCCGGCAAGCTGGAGCATGGCGGCCGCGACGAGACCTCCGGGCAGGGTGCGCGTCCGGGGTGGGAAGTCGAAAGCGGGCAGGCCATCCCTGGTCCGCTCGATCCAGGCGGACTCCTTCTGCCGACCGCGAGCGGGCCCGGAGTCCACCAGATGGGCCGCGAGGCCCCCCGGGGTGAAGCGCTCGCCGCCCGGCAGGATGAGGTCATCCAGGGCATAGGGGGCTTCCGGCGGCGGAGCCGCCTCGATCCGCAGCACCCGGCCATCCGCCGGCGCCCGGCGCGTGACCCGCAGCACCTCCGCCGTCACGTCCCGGCCGTCGGACGCGACGACGGGAAGCACGGGCAGGCGAAGGCAGGGGTTGGGCGACACCGCGCCGGGGCCGTTCCGGACCGCGCGGCGGATCGCATGCACCGCCCCCCGCAGAGTGTTCCAGACATTCAGGGGATTGTACGCCCCGCGGGGAAAGGCGAGCGCGTAGTCACCCGACGGCGCGCGGGTAAAGACGTCCTCCGTCCAGAAGAGGTCCTCGGATCCGATATCCGTCCGATTGAGCAGGCCGCGGTAGAGACCGGGAATGGTCTCCGGTTCCCTCTCGGCCAGCGCCGTCCAGTCCTCCAGCCGCTCGCAGGTGTAGGTCACGCGGGAGAGGCGGCCACCGACGCGATGGGCGTGCCACTCGCAGGGGCCGTCCTGCTGGCGGAGATGGATGGGGAGCCGGACATGCGCCGAACCGCGCCGGCCATACAGGCAGCCGAGCTCCAGCGTCTCCGCGGCGAGATACGCGAGAGCCTCCGCGGACGCCCGCGGCGCGGATGGCAGCGCCGGCGGGGCAGTGGAAGCCCTGCGCTCAGCGACCCGCGCCCGTGCCTGAGCGCCGGCCAGGCGCCGCGCTGTCCAACCGGCCTCGGCGGTTCGCGCCGCTGTTCCCATTCGTCGTGTCCGCATCCCGATCGCCTCGCGGAGTGTTCGCCTCCATCGCCGGGACCGCCCCGGCGACGCACCGCCTCACGCGGCCGGCTTGTCCGGCGATCGCGCCTCCAGCAGCGCGTCGCGGACGGCGGAGAGCACGGAGGCCGCGACCAGCAGCCCGGAGTTCTGCGCCTCCTCCGCCAGATGAAGCACGGCCTGGGCGAGGCGGCTGGGCCCCTCTGGTCCGTTCAGGATCATCGGTCCGTCATGCTGGGTCATTGCGCTCCGGCTCCCGCCGTCATGGCCGCCTTCCCTCCCGGCGCCGGAGGCGCGGGCGAGGGAGACAGTCCGAATCGAAGTCCCAGTCGGCACAGGGCGCGCCGCCAGGGGATGGCCCGCCGCACGGCACCGCCATGCGGCGCGAGGGACAGGGCGGCGCCCACCACCATCGCGCCCATCGCGGCCAGCTCCGCCAGCAGCGGGACCTCGCCGAGGACCAGCAGCCCGAGCACGGCCGCCACGACGGGCACGAGCGCGAGGCTGAGGGTCGCGGCGGCCGCGCCGAGAAGGGCGACAACGCGGTTCACGGTGACGAGCGCGACGGCGCCGACCAACACGCCCTGGAACAGTGCCTGGGTCGCGAGTCCCGCCGAGCAGAGCGCCACGATGCCGTCCAGCCCGCCGGTCCAGAGCAGTGCCAGGGTGGCCCCGAAGCCGGAGAAGACGGCGACGAAGGCCGCTCCCTGCCAGGAGGTGAGGCCGGATCGCCGGAGCCGCACGAAGTACCCCGCGCCCATCAGGGCGGCGAGGATGAAGAGGGCATGGCCCGCCACCGCCTTCCCACCCCCGACGATGTGGGCCGTGGCCAGCGCCGCACCGCCGAGCGCCACGATCGCCGCGCCGCCGATCGCGCGCCTGCTCGGGCGCTCGCCCAGCGCGGCCTGCAGGAGAAGGGTGAAGACGGGAAGCAGCCCGAGGGTCAGGGCCGAGGCATGGGCGGCCGGCGCGTAGCGCAGCCCCTCTCCGATCAGCATCGCGAGGGGGGCGCCCTGCAGGATGGACAGGACGAGTCCCTCTCTCCAGGCGCGCGCATCCAGGCCGCGGCAGAGGATCGGCAGGAGGGGGAGGAAGAGGAGGCCGGAGATCGCGTAGCGCAGCGTCGTGAGCTGCAGGGGGCTGAGCGCCTGACGGGTGATGCCGAGGCGCATCATGACCGGCCAGGCCGCCACGATCAGGACCGTGACCGTCGCCGCGGTGAGGCCCCGCAGGACCGCCCGGCGCCTTCTGGCGACCGGCAGGGCTTCGGCGGGGCCGGTCACCGCGTCAGCCCTCCGGGGCGGGGGGCGCATCGTCCCCCTCGCGCTTGCGGCGCTGGCGCACCCGCACGGCATAGGCCCCGCGACGGCGTTCCGGGTCCACGTTCGGCCGGACCACCGTGGAGCGGAAATCCGCCCAATCCTCGGGCGCGAGGTCCTCGACACCGTCGGCGATCTCGAAATTCTCGAGCAGGGTGTTGGCCAGGGTGGAGCGGTGGACGGGCTGCACCTGAAGCAGCGGCCACTTCGCCTGGAAGATCACGGGCACGCCGATCTGCGTGAGCCGCACGTTGGAGAAGAGCGGACCGAACCAGCGATCCGTCTCCACGATGCCCTCGTAGAGGTCGTAGCCGTGGGATCGCGGCATGTTCGCGGGCGGGCGGACAAGAAGGTTCCAGCCAGGCGCGGTGCGCGCCACGATGCCGGTCCAGATCTGCACGATCCCGGGTTCCGGGAAATTCGCGAGAAAAGCGGGCGAGAAGCCCTTCGCCTCGTCCGGTGCGGATGCGTTGAATTGGTCCGCGAAATTCGGGAACTGCGCGGCGGTGAGCTGATACCAGCCCTCGGCGCCGTCATAGGTCCACTGCACGTCGGTGCCGCCGTCCCAGACGAGCTTGAAATCCATCGGAGGGTAGAGGTACCAGCCGAGGCTCGACGCAGTGCACAGTGCCTCGCAGTGGCGGAAGGCGCGGGTGGGAAGAATGCCCTTGGCGGCGCGATCCGCGCGCTCCGGCGGTGGGGCACCGGGAAACAGATTGTGAAACCGCACCAGGGGCTGGCTGGCGGCGGGCTGCTGGCCCGGACCTGACGCCGTCGTGCTGCGGGTGTCGTCGGGAGCTAGGTCGCTGGGCAAGGATGATCTCATGATCCCGGGACCTGTCCCGCTGGATCCGGCGGGCGGAATAGCCCGTCGGCCTCGGGCTGGCACGGACGCCTCGCTGGCGTCCGTCCAGCCACGGGCACGCTCAGTAGGACTTCTGGAAGCCGCCCAGGTGGACGCGACCGGCGTCAGCCACGGAAGCCGGGGTGGTGCGGACGGGGACGGGAAGCTTGGTCATGTTGTCGCCTTTCCTTCTCATCGGAGACCGGGCTTTTCCGGTCATCCGCGATAGGGGGAGCGGACCACGCCAGCGTCAAAGGGGCGTGAGAAAGTCGTGAAACAGACGGTAATTCGGGCTGCGCGGCAAATTCCCTTGGCAATTCCCGAAGCACGGCGAGACATCATCGCCGAACGAATGCCCGGCTATGTCTGAATTACGTCGGATCGTCTCGGAAAGCTGCCCCGTGTGCGCGAATGGACGCGCGTGACTTGCTCAGCCGCGAAAGCCGGGCAGTCACGTCCTGCTCCGGTGTCCGAACCTGTCGATCGGAAATGACGTCCGGCGAGACGTCCTGCCCGCGAAGAGCGCCGGTCGCGCTCGCCGCTTCCTCGCGATCAGCCGCCCGGCGACCAGAATCCCGTGTCGTCGCGGTCGCGGCTTTCCGCGCCGCGTGAGCTGCCGGCCCCCTGAATGGGCCAACCATGCAGGACGGCGAGCAGCTCCATAAGCAGCGCCTCCGCCACTTCGAGATGCTGCTGGCTTGCGTGGAGAGCCAGATCTTCGACGATCCGCAGGGTGTGGTCGCCGGGGTCTCTAACCGGCGGAGCCGGGGCCATCGTTACCTCCAACATCATTCGTTGGGTGGTTCCGCAGGGCACGCTGCCCGGGGACAGGCCGGACGTCGACCCCTTCCCGAGTGCCCCACCATGGGAACCGCACCATGCTAGACATGGCGTCCTTATCGCCGGATGCATCCCTTTCGGCAATAAACGAAGCCATGCCCGGTGCGAGACTCCGCCGTGTTGACGCTGGCAGGCCACAGCGCAGACGGGTATAGCGGCGATCTGCCCGTTGCGGCGCCGGGCTGTTCAGGCGAACCCGACGGGCGAGGGAGTTGAATCGGGGTTCATGGCACCGAGCAGGCGTGTCGTTCCGGTCCGGAGAGCGTCCGGGCCGCTTTGGCAACGACTGGACCGTGCCGTGGACCAAGCCATCGACCAAATCCTGACCGAAGCCCCCCTGGAGCAGCGGGCCGAGCGGCTGCGGCAGCTCCGGGAGGAGCTGGAGAAGGTGCTGGGGCGCGTGGAGGACGGGCCGGTCGTGGGCGGCATCAACCTGCGCGCCCATCTCGGTGCAACCTTTCGCGCGAGATTGTCCGGCCGGTAGGGGTCACCGCGCCGGGCGCTGTAGGCCCGTATTCGTAAACCGAGGATGAACGGCCGGCGGCGATCCGCCGTCGACGGCTACTCCGGCCGAACGCCTGCACTGCGGATGACACGGCCCCACTTCATCGTCTCCGACCGAATGAAGGCGCCGAAGGCTTCCGGCGTGCTGCCGACGGCCTCCACGCCGAGTGCGGCGAAGCGCTCCCGGATGTCGGGCAGGGTCATCACGCCGGCGATCTCGGCCTGGAGGCGTTGGACAATCGCTGCCGGGGTGCCGGCGCGAACGAGCATCCCGTAGGCGTTCACCACCTCGAAGCCCGGCACCGTCTCGGCCGTGGGGGGAAGTCCGCCAAAGAGTTCCATGCGGGTCGGACCGGTGGTGGCGAGGGCACGGACCCGGCCACTCTCGATGTGCGGCTGACCGATGGCGAGCACGTCGAACAGAATCTGCACCTGCCCGGCGATCAGGTCGTTCAGCGCCGGCGCGCTGCCGCGATAGGGGACGTGGCTGATACGTGTGCCGGCAAGCATGTTCATCAGCTCCCCGGACAGATGCGGCAGGCCGCCATTGCCCGACGAGCAGAAGTTCAGCGCGCCCGGCCGCGCCTTCGCGAGCGCGATCAGCTCAGGGAAGCTCTGCGCGGGGACGGACGGGTTGATCATGAGAAGGAAGGGAAGCGACGCGACCTGCGTCAGCGGCGCCAAGTCGCGCTCGATGTCGAAGCCGGGGTTCGCGTAGAGGACCGGGTTCACGGCGAAATTGCCGGTGGTGCCGAAGAGCATGCTGTGGCCGTCCGGCTCGGACTGCGCCACGGCCTGGGTCGCGATCAGGCCGTTCGCGCCGGGGCGGTTCTCCACCACGAAGGGCTGGCCGAAGCGCTCGGCCAGCTTCGGCGCCATGAGGCGGGCGACGATGTCGATGCCGCCGCCCGGCGGGAAGCCGATGACGATGCGCACGGGACGGTTCGGGAAAGCGGGCTGTGCGAGCGCCGCCCGCACGAGCGTCGGTGCGGCGAGCAGGCCCAGGCAGGCGCGGCGGTTCAGCATCGTTTCTCTCCCGGATGTGCCTGACGCGTCGCGCGCCTTGACAATAATCCTCACATGGTGGGATTGCTTGCGCCGGACGGTCAAGCACGAACAGGGCGGAGACGGCGATGGATGGGGTGCCCAGCGGCCGGCAGGTGCAGGTCTATGCCGGGACGGCCGGGCATTCGGCCTGGTTCAGCGAGGACCTGGGCGAGACCTGGCTGCATCCGAACAGCCATTCCGGCATGTATCTGGAGGCACGGGTCTGGAACTTCGCCTCGCACCCCCGGGCGCCGGAGCGCCTCTTCGCCGGCACCGACATGGGGTTGTTCCGCTGGGACGAGGTTTCCGCGCGCTGGACCCCCCTGCCCTCTCCGATGGAGGATGTCTGGGCGTTGGCCGTGGACCCGGCCGATCCGGACGTGATCCTCGCCGGCACGCGGCCTGCCTCCTTCTGGCGCTCGACCGATGCGGGCGCCACCTGGACGAAGCTCGACGCGCCGGGGCTGAGCCAGTTTTCCGAAGTCAACATGGGACCGACCCGGGTCACGCAGATCCTGTTCGATCCGGTGGTGGCCGACACGGTCTGGGCGACCGTGGAGATCGGCAGCATCTATCGCAGCACCGATCGCGGCCTGACCTGGGAGAGGAAGGACGCCGGCCTTGTCTCTGCCGATCTGCACGGCGTCTGCGTGATCGCAACCGGGGGTGGACAGCGCGCGCTGCTCGCGACCACGAATCGCGGGCTGCACCGCAGCGAGGATGGCGGCGAGAGCTGGGTGCTGCAGGAACTGCCCTCGCCCTGGCCCTACACGCGCGGCGTGACGGTGCGGGCCGATGATCCGTCGATCGTCTTCCTGGCGAACGGCAATGGGCCGCCGGGCAATGACGGGAAGCTGCTGCGCAGCCGCGACCACGGGAGGACATGGGAGGATGTCGGCCTGCCGGGAGAGCTGAACTCCTCGGTCTGGGCAGTGGCAACCGACGCGGCCGATCCGATGCTGCTCTTCACCTACACGAATCTCGGGCAGGTGTTCCGCAGCACCGACGGCGGGGAGAGCTGGGTACGGCTGCCGCACGAGTTCGGGGAGCTCCGCGCGATGACCTGGCGCGCCCTGCCGACGGGCATCCGGAAGGCGGAGCACTCTGTCACGCGCCGCGCCGTGAAGGCGCGCGAACTGGCTGCCGCGTCGTGAGCGAGCAACGCTTCCCGCCCATCGCGGCGGAGGACATGAACGAGGCGCAGCGCGCGCTCGCGCAGACCATCGCCTCCGGCCCACGCGGCGGCGTGCGGGGGCCGTTCCTGGCGCTGATGCACCATCCCGTGCTGGCGGACCGGCTGCAGGCGCTGGGCGAGCATCTGCGCTACGGCACGGGGATGCCGGATCCGCTCGTGGAGCTGGCGATCATCGTGACGGCGCGCCACTGGGGCTGCCAGTACGAATGGGTCGCGCATGAGCGGCTGGCCCGGAAGGCCGGGCTGGATCCCGCGATCATCGATGCCGTGGCGAAGGGCGAGGTGCCATCCGCCATGTCCGAGGACGAGGCGACGGTGCACGCCTTCTGCCGCGAGGCGCTGGAGCAGGGCGAGCCCTCCGCCGCGCGCTACGACGCGGCGGTGGCGCGCTTCGGGCGTACGGGCGTGCTCGATCTGCTGGCGCTCTGTGGCTATTATGGACTGTTGGCAACGGTGTTGAACACGGCGAACCCGCCCTTGCCGGACGGCATCGCGCCGCCGCTCGGCGCCTTGCCCCATCGTCCCGGCCTGCCGCGCCGGCAGCTGTGATAGGAGACGCGCGATGAGCAAGCCGCTGAAGGTCGGGCTGATGGTGCCGGCCAACAACACGACGATGGAGGGCGAGCTTCTCGCCTGGCTGCCGGCGGGCTCCACCTGCCGCACGATCAAGATCCCCCGCGGCGCCGGCATGCTGACCCGGGAGACGATGCCGGCCTATCGCGACAACGCGCTGCGGTTGGCGGAGGGGTTCCGGGAGGATGGGCTCGACGTGCTCGCCTATGGCTGCACGGCGGCGGGCTTCATCTCCGGGCCGCAGGGCGACGCGGAGCTCTCGGCGGCGCTGTCGGGGATGCTCGGCGTCCCGGTCGTGACCACGGCGCGCGGCATGGTGCGGGCGCTGCAGTCGGACGGGGCGCGGGAGATCGCGGTGGTCACGCCGTATCTGGACCCGGTGAACCGGCAGCTGGAGGACTTCCTGGCCGATGGCGGCATCCGCGTGCGCCGCCTGGACAGCTTCCGCGCGCCCGATACGGACACGCTGGGCCGCATCACGGCGGATCAGGTGCGCGAGCTCGCGCTGAAGACCATGGGCCGGGATTGCGACGCGCTGTTCATCGGATGCTCCCAGCTGCCGACGCACGCGATCCTGGACGGGCTGGCCGCGCATTTCGGCAAGCCGGCCTGGTCCTCGATCAAGGCGACGGCTTGGGACGCGCAGCGCGTGACGACGCCGGTTCCGGCCTGAAGGATCAGGCGGCGCCGGGTGTCCGGGCCGCCTCGATCATCACGTTCGACAGAAGCGTGTAGGCGGCGGCCCAGGCGGATTCGACCTCCGGCGTGAAGGCCTCGCCCAGGCCCTGGCCCAACGTCCAGAGGAGGGCGGCGCCGACCGTGCCGTACTGCGCCTCGGTGACGCCGTAGCCAACATGGCGGCGGGCCAGCGACTGGGCGGCGGGGAGGATGGTCTCCGGGCGCGTCAGGCCCGTGACGACGAAGCCGATCGTCGCCATGAGCTTGCGCCCCTGCTCTGTCAGGTCGGTCGAGGTGAAGAGCGGACGCGTGCTCGGATCCGTCTCGAAGAGGCGGTCGTAGAAAAGTTTCGCCGCGACGTCCCGGATCGGGAAGACGTTCCGGAAGCTCTCCTGGACGAGGGTGATCTGCTCGGGGGTCATAGGCCGGTCCTGGGCTGCGGGGCCGGGAAAGACAGGCAAAGTTCCCTCCGCGCAATTCCGCACCGGGTCGCGTCGGTCGCGCGCCTACCGGAGCGGCGAGTGCGGCGCCGCAAGCATGAGGCTCGTCTCGACCTCCTCGACCAGCGCGGACCAGCGCGCGAGTGGTGAATCGCCGCCGTGCCAGGATCGGGCGAAGCGGGCGCGGGCGTCGGGATAGGCGACGATCTGCACCACCTCGTTGATCGGGCCGGCGAAGGTGCTCCAGACGCCGACGGTGGTGCTCCCGTCCCCGGCAGAGGTCGTGGCGACGGCGTCCGCAAGCTCCGCCGTGCGGCCGACCACGGCGCGGATGATGCGGCACTCGTACAGGTTCGCCACATCCGGCGGCGGGGTCAGCGGCAGGACCACGTCCATCAGCCGCACGATCTGGCGCTGCATCAGCGGGCGCACGCCGGCCAGGTACTGTTCCCGCCAGGCCGGGATGTCCTGCAGCGTGGCGCGCACCGCCTGGCGGGATGCGACGCTCTCGTGCCGCCAGAGGTTGAACACGCTGTTGGCGGCGCCGACCTCGCCGGCCCAGAAGCCCAGAAGGGTGCCGTGGCGGTCGCCGCGGATGGGCACCGCCACCTTCTCTGCGAGTTCGAGGTAGCGGGCCATGCCGCCGGCGCGCAGCGTGTAGATCCGCAGCTCGTCCACCATGACGATCCCTCGCTTGCCTCTAGGCTTTATCCCGTCATGCGGGATAAGTTGACGTACGTCCAGTGACAGAAGAGCGGGAGGATGCGATGCGCCGGAGATCCCTGATGCTGGGGGTGGCGGGGGCGGCCGCGGCGGCACTGCCAGCGCGGGCCGCCTTCCCCGAACGTCCGATCCGGGTCGTCGTGCCCTATGGCCCCGGCGGCATCACCGACATCGCGGCGCGGATCGTGGCGCCCCGGCTGGGCGAGGAGCTCGGCGCCACCTGCTTCGTCGAGAACCGGGCCGGCGGCGCGGGGATGATCGGCTTCAATGCGGCGGCGCGCTCGGCGCCGGACGGCTACACGATCGTTCTCGCCACGACGGCGCTCGCGGCCAATCCCGTGCTGTTCCGCACGATCCCCTATGACGCGCGCACGGATTTCGCGCCGATCAGCCTCATGGGCGTGGTGCCCACGGTGCTGGTGGTGCCGCCGAACGGGCCGGCGACGCTGGCGGAGTTCGTGGCACGGGCGAAGGCCCAGCCGGGGCGGCTGAACTTCGGCTCGGCGGGAAATGGCAGCGGCAATCACCTCTCGGCGGAGCTGTTCAACGCGGCGGCGGGCATCCAGGCCGTTCATGTGCCGTATCGCGGCGGCGGGCAGGTGATGACGGACCTTGTCAGCGGCCAGCTCTCCTACGTGCTGGCGGTGCTGCCCACCGCCTATCCCTTCATCACATCGGGCCAGCTGCGGGCCCTGGCGGTGACGGGCACGCATCGCAGCACCGCGGTCCCCGAAGTTCCGACCGTCGCCGAGGCGCTGGTCCCGGGCTTCGAGATGTATGAGTGGCTCGGCCTCTTCGCGCCGGCGGGAACGCCACCGGAGCTGATCGGGGCGCTGAACGCGGCGGTGCTGCGGGCGGTGCGACGGCCGGAGATCGACGCGCGCCTGCGCGACATCGGCGTCGAGACGGTGGCGGGCAGTCCGGAGGACTTGCGCATCCACCTGGACCGCGAGCTGAACCGTTGGGCCGAGCTGGCGCGGCAGGTGCGCTTCGAGGTGGCGGATTGAGCGCCGCGCCGCGCCCGCGGGAACTCGCCGAGTTCCTGTGGGAGGAGTCGCCGGGGCATTTCGGGGGCGCGCTGTCGAAGGTGTTGGTCAGCGCCGGGGCGGATGGATCGCGCGTTCTGGATTACCGCATTTCCAGCTACGCGCCGAAGGCCCATGTCCAGACGCATCTGCACGAGGCGAAGGAGCAGATCTACCACTTCCTCGAAGGCGAAGGGCTGCTGGAGTTGGACGGAGTGCGGCACGTCGTGCGCGCGAACAGCCTCATCTACATCCGGCCCGGGCTGTCCCATGCCCTGCACAACACGGGGCTGGACCGCCTCGTCTTCCTCGTCGTCACCGCGCCGGTGCCGCGCTGATCCCCTATCCCACGGCGCGCGCGGGCAGCGCGGTGCCGGGCTGCTGGCGCGCGATGCGGTCGGAGACCTCCGCCGCCGCGGCCATCACCTTGCCGGCCAGGGCGGGGCGCAGCTTCGGTCCCATGTGGCGTGCCTCCGCGGCGAGGCCGAGGCTGCCGAGCACGCCGCCCTCCGCGTTGAAGAGCGGGGCCGCGATGCCGACGATGTCGGGCAGGAACTCCGAGGTGGTGATGCAGTGGCGCGCGTCCCGGATCTCCCGGAGGGTGCGGCGGAAGCTGTCCCAGTCGCCGCCGAGGCCGGCGGCCGCGATCGCCGCCCCCTGGCGCGCGAAGAGGGCGCGCAGCTGATGCGCCGGAAGATGCGCGAGGATCACCTTCGACGCCGCGCCGGAAAAGAGCGAGCGCCGCTGGCCCCGGCTGAACAGGGCCGGCGCGCCGGGCGCGGGTGCGTCCCCCACGCACATCACGGCGCCGCTGAACAGCACGCAGAGAAGGCCGCTGTGACCCGTCTCCTGCGCCAGTCGGCGCATCGGCGGCACGCCGGCGACGGTGACGGGATCGCAGAGCCGCATGGTGCGGTCCATCTCGATGATCCGCGGGCCGAGCATGTAGGAGCCGTTGGCGACGGGCGTCAGCAGGCCGGAGGCCTGCAGCGACTTGATGTAGCGATAGCAGGTGGAGCGAGACGTGCCGGACTGGCGGATCAGCTCCTCAGTGGACCAGACGGGCGATTCCACGGTGAAGACATCGAGGAGGGACAGCATGCGCTCTAGGCTGCTCGCCTCGCGCGCGGCGCGCGGCGGCTTCGGAGAATGTCCCATCATGCTGGACAGTTTTTCATGCTCTCGGTAGGGTTGTCACCACGGGGAGACGCGGTGGATCACGGCACGACCATAGCGCCGAACGGCGCCGGGCGCTGCCTCATGTCGGAGGCGGCATGAGCGTGCAAGGTCGCCTGACCGTTCTCTCGGCCGCGGAACGGCCCTATTGCGAGGGGCTGATCGATCTGTTCCGGCAGGCCCATCCCGGGATCGAGCTGGACTTCGTCTTCGGCATCAGCACCGAGTTGCACCGGCGCTACCTCGCGGAGGTCGCGGCGGGCGGGGCGACCTGCGACCTGATCTGGAGTTCCGCGATGGACCTCCAGATGGAACTCGTGCTGACGGGCCACGCCCAGCCGCACGGGGTGGAGGCGGACTGGCTGGCGGCCTCCGCCCGCTACCGCGACCTCGCCCTCTCGACCACGCTGGAGCCGCTCTTCACCCTCGTCCGCCGCGATGCCATGCCCGGCCTGGTCCAGGCCGGCACGCCGGGCGAGGTGGCGGAGCTGCTCGGAGGCGACCTGGCATCCTTCCGCGGCCGGGTGGCCTGCCTCGACATCGAGCGGAACGGGCTCGGCTTCCTCGCCTTCCTCTGGGCGCAGCAGCAGGAGCCGGGCTTCGACCGCTTCCTGGAGGCGCTGGCCGCTTGCCGTCCGCGCACGGTCGGTTCGGCGCCGGCGTTGGTCGAATCGCTGGAGACGGGCGGCGCGGTGCTGTCGCTGCACCTGCTCGGCTCCTATGCGCGAAGGGCCTCCGCGGCGCTTCCCGGCGTGCTGGGCATCGCGCCCTCGGCCGCGCCGCCCTTCGGCGTGTCGCGCATCGCCTTCATCCCGCGCGGCGCGGCGAACCCGGAGGCGGCGCGGCTGTTCCTGGCGACGATGATGTCGCCCGAGGGGCAGACCGCGCTCGGTGCGGCCGGGCTCTTCCCGATCCGCAGCGCGCGCCGTGCGGCCGACGGGCGCGGCCCACGCCTGGACGAGGGCTTCGAGCGGCTGATCGACCCCGCGGCGCGGGAACGCCTGCTGCGCCGCTGGCGCGCGGCCCTCGGCCGCGAGGCCCCGTCCCCTTCCCCATCGGAGACCCCGCGATGAAGCGCCGTCCTCTTCTTCTCGCCGCGCTCCTTGCCGCGGCGCGGCCTGCGCTGGCGCAGACGGGTTGGCCGAACCGGCCGCTCCGGATCATCGTCCCCTTCGCGCCCGGCTCCTTCACCGACACGGGCGCGCGGCTGCTGGGCGTGGAGCTGACCGACATCCTCGGGCAGCAAGTGGTGGTGGAGAACCGCGGCGGCGCGGGCGGAACCATCGGCGCGACCGCCGTGGTCCGGTCCCCGCCGGACGGGTACACGCTGCTGCTGACGGACAACTCTCTGGCCATGTCGGTCGGGCTCTATCCGAACCTGCCCTATGACCCGCTGAGGGACCTGGCGCAGGTCAGCCGGATCGCGGACTCGCCCTCCATCCTCCTCGCGCGGCCGGGGCTCGGGGTGAAGACGGTGGCGGAGCTGGTGAACCTCGCGAAGGCGAAGCCGGGGGAGGTCACCTTCGGATCGGGCGGCCAGGGCTCCTCCGCGCATCTCGCGACGGAACAGCTGATGTCGGTCGCCGGCATCCGGATGCAGCATATTCCCTTCCGCGGCGTGGCCGCCGCGCAGGCGGAGGTGATCGCGGAGCGCGTGGACGTCGTCATCTCCTCCATCGCCAGCGGCGTTCCGCATGTGCGGCAGGGAACGCTGACCGGGCTGGCTGTCAGCGGGCCGCACCGGAGCGAGCAGCTGCCGGACATCCCCACCTTCATCGAGGCGGGATTCCCCGGCTACGACATGAGCTACTGGTTCGGCGTCGCGGCGCCGGCGGCGACGCCGCCGGAGATCGTGACGCGGCTCAGCCAGGCCATCGCGGAGGCGGCGCGCCGGCCGCGGCTGCGGGACGCCTACGCCGCGCAGTCGGCCGAGGCCGTTTCCTCCACGCCGGAGGAGATGCGGGCGCATGTGGCGCGCGAGATCGAGACCTGGCGCACGCTGATCCAGCGCGTGGGCGTGCGGGCGGAATAGGAGTCTTCCCTTGTCCCATCATCGTGACGCGGAGCCCGCCTTCCGGGCGCCGCCCTTGTCCTGCGATGCCCATTTCCACGTCTTCGGGGAGGAGGAGCGCTATCCCTACGCCTCCCCGGAGCCGCTGCGCTACAAGCCGCCCCACGCGCCGCTGTCCGACTACCTGGACCTCGCGGGCGTACTGGGGATCGAGCGCTTCGTCTTCGTGCAGCCCAGCGCCTATGGCCGGGACAATTCCTGCATGCTGGACGCGATGCGGGAGATGGGGACCGCCCGCTGCCGCGGCATCGTGGACGTGGACGAGGACGCGCCGGACGCGCTGCTCGCGGAGATGGACAAGCTCGGCGTGCGGGGGGTGCGGGTCAACTTCTCCCCGGTGAAGCCGCGGGAGGCCGGCACGAAGGACGCGGTGATGGGCCGCATCCGCACGCTGGAGGCGCGCTGCGCCGAGATCGGCTGGCACCTGGACTTCCTGACGCCGGGCTGGCTCACGGAGGAGCTGATCCCGACACTGACCTCGTTGAAGGTGCCCTTCTCTATCGCGCATATGGGCATGTTCCTGGCCAAGGACGGGCCGGAGCAGCCGGGCTTCCGCAAGCTGCTGGACGTGCTGAAGGGCGGCACGGTCCAGGGTTACGCGAAATTCACGGGCACCTACCGCATGGCGACGGCGCCGGACTTCGCGGATGCGGCGCCGATGGCGAAGGCGGTGATCGCGGCGGCGCCGGACCGGATCCTCTGGGGCAGCGACTATCCGCACCTGTCCTTCGCTCATGCCGTCGGGTCGGTCGCGCTGTTCAACCTGCTGGCGGACTGGGCCCCGGACGAGGCGACGCGGCGGAAGATCCTGGTGGACAACCCCGTCGCGCTCTTCGGCTTCTAACCCCGTTTACACCCGGTGGCGCATGGACGGCGCCGGGCGAGGTCTGGCACCGTGAAGCGCCGCCCGAAGGCGGCACGCCAGACGAACCCGCGCCGGCACAGAAGACCGCGCGGAAGGGGGAAACGATCATGCGAGGTTTCATCGGGGCGGCGCTCGGCGCCGCCCTTGCCTGGGCCGTTCCGGCCGCGGCGCAGCCGGCGGCGGACACGGTCGCGGCCATACGGGCGCGCGGATCGCTGGTCTGCGCGGTGGCGCCCGCCAGCGCCGGCTTCGCGCTGCCGGACGCGCGCGGCGCCTATGCCGGGCTGGACGTGGACATGTGCCGCGCCGTGGCGGCGGCGGTCCTGGGGGATGCCAGCAAGGTCCGCTACGTGCCGGCAACGCCGCAGCAGCGCTTCACGCTGCTGCAGAGCGGCGAGGTCGACATCCTCGCCCGCACGACCACCTGGACCCTCGGACGGGAGGCGACGCTCGGCCTCGCCTTCGCCGGCGTCAATTTCTACGACGGGCAGGGCTTCATGGTCCGGGCCTCGTCCGGCGTGACCTCCGCGCGGGGGCTGGATGGGGCAACCATCTGCATGCCTCCGGGCACCACGACGGAGCTGAACGCGGCCGACTATTTCCGGTCCAACAACATGCGCTTCACGCCCGTGCTGATCGACAACACGGAAGAGCTGCGCCAAGCCTTCGTGTCCGGGCGATGCGACGTCTACTCGACGGACGCCTCCACCCTCGCCTCCTTCCGCTCCACGCAGGGCGCGAACGCCGCGCAATTCGTGCTGCTGCCCGAGATCATCTCGAAGGAGCCGCTGGGGCCGATGGTGCGGAAAGGCGACTGGAAATTCTTCGACATCGTGCGCTGGTCGCTCTTCGCCATGCTGACGGCGGAGGAGCTGGGGATCACCAGTGTGAACATCGCGACCTTCGAGAGCAGCGCGAATCCCGACGTGCAACGCTTCCTTGGGCGCACCGGCGACTTGGGGCGGCAGATGGGCGTGAACAACGACTGGGCCGCGCAGATCGTCCGGCAGGTCGGGAATTTCGGCGAGAGCTGGGAGCGCAACATCACCCCGCTGGGGGTGCCGCGGGGGATCAACAATCTCTGGACCCGCGGCGGGCTGCACTACGCACCGCCGATGCGCTGACGGCGCCGGCCCGCCGTGACGGCGGGCCGGACCTCTTCCCTACTGCTTCGGGATGTTCGCGCCCTCGATAACGGCGCTCCATCGGGTGTTCTCCTCGCGGAGGTAGGTACCGAACTCGGCGGGCGTGGTGGTCGCCGGGGCGACGCCGAGTTCCAGCAGTCGCTGGCGAACGTCGGGCAGCGCCACGGCGCGGACCATCGCGTCGTTGATCCGCTCCACGATCGGGGCGGGTGTGTTCGCCGGGGCGGCGATGCCGTTCCAGGAGGCGACGACGTATTCCGGCAGGCCGGATTCGCGGACGGTCGGCACGTCGGGGAAGCTCGGGAAGCGCTCGGCGGAGCAGAAGGCGAGGATCCGGAGCCGCCCGCCTTGCACCTGGGACAGGAGCGGCGCGAGGATCTCGCTGGCCAAATGCACGTCACCCGTCGCGGTCGCGTTGATGAGGTCGGGCGTGGCGCGATACGGCACGACCGTCATGTCCAGCCCGGACATGCTCCGGAGGAGCTCCGCCCCCAGGTGCTGCGCGTTGCCGACGGAGATGGAGCCGAGATTGATCTTGCCCGGTTCCGCGCGTGCCGCGGCGAAGACGTCCTGCAGGGTGCGGAAGGGCGAGTTGGCCGCGGTGACGAAGACGTGGTCGAAGCTCGTCATCCGGCCGACCGGGGTGAAGTCCGTCATCACGTTGTAGGGCAGCGCGCGGTAGAGCGAACTGGCAAGGGTGTTCGTCGTGGTGATCAGAAGGAGCGTGTGCCCGTCCGGCGCGGCGCGCGTCACCTGCTCGGCGGAGACAATGCCGCCGGCGCCAGGGCGGTTGTCGATCACGATGGGCTGGCCCAGGATCTCCGACATCTTCGGGGCGACGATGCGAGCCGTGAGGTCACCGACGCCGCCGGCCGCGAAGCCGACGACCATGCGGATCGGGCGGTTCGGGAAGGTGCCGCCGCGCTGGGCGAGCGCGGGCATGGCCAGGGCGCTGCCCGCCCCCGCCAGGAGGGTGCGACGCGAGAGCTGCATGACGTTTCCCCTTGTTCGTTTCTGTTCTGTCAGGCGGTGCCGAGGCTGAGGAGCCGGGCGGCGTTGGCCGAGACCATCTGGCGGACCGCGGCCTCCCCATGGCCGAGGTCCAGCAGCATCGCGATGATCTGCCGAAAGCCCTCGACCGGCGTGGGATTACCGGTCTGGCCGAGGTCGGAGCCGAAGAAGGTGTTCTCCACTCCGGCGGCGTCGATCACTTGGCGCAGGTGCTCCGCGTCGAACTGGGTGAAGGTGGAGGGAATGAACATGCAGATGGAGTGCTCCATCAGCACGCCCATTCGCGCGAGCTGGCCGATGCCCTGGAAGGAGACCTCGTTGACGTAGGTCGGGTGATTCAGGAAGAGCCGCTTCACGCCGCGGCGCCTCGCCTCCTCGTAGAAGGGGAAGAGCTCGCTCTCGTGGTGATGGCCGCCGGACACCGCCGCATCGGATTGTGCGATCAGGTCGAGGATCTGCTTCACCTCGTCCCGCACGGTGCCGGCATCGTCCGTGAGCGTGAGGGGGATCGCCTCGACGGTCTTGCGGCTGTTCACAGGGAACTTGTTCTTGAACGTCGCATCCTTCTTGTCGTGCTCGATGTGGTTGCGGGCATGGGCGGTCGCCATCCACACCACGCGCGCGCCTTGCTTCAGCGCGTAGTCCACCGCGCTGGGGTTCAGGCCGCCGACGGGATTGTTCAGGACGATGGCGCCGATCGCCTGGCAGCCCGCCGCGTGGTGGGTGTTGATCAGCGTCGCGATCGGCATGGTGGGGTAGTAGTGGTCCTTCAGAAGGACCGCCTTCATCCCAGCGTCGGCGGCCTGCTGGACGACCTGGATGTGGTCCACGGCGCGCGGCATGAGCGAAGGGCCGGGATGAGTATGCAGGTCCACCGCGCCCTGCATCAGGCGGGTAACCATGGACTCGCGGTCGGCGCCCGGGGTGCTCGACATGCCGTCTCCTCTCCAGCGGCGGTTCTGTTTCCGCCACGCGAACGCCGTTTCATCGACCATATCCGGTCTTCCTGGCCGTATCAAGGGCGATCAGCCCTGCGTAGCGCACCCATTCCGTATCACACGACACTTGACACAGCTCCGGCCAGCTTCGCATTTTCGGAAACGCCGTTCATCGTAGCGAGCGTTGAGCGTGGCCGGCTTGTGGCACGCGGGACAGGGATGGAAGCCGGGACATGGCGACGGACACCACCACGCGGATCGGCCAGACGACGCTGAAGAACCCGATCATCGCCGGCCCGGCCGAGCACCTGATCGAGGCGGCGGGCATCCGCAACGCCATTCGCAGCGGGGTCGGCGCCGTGGCCATCAAATCCGCCAACGAGGTGGACGCGGCGAAGGACCAGCTGGAACGGTCAGAATACACGCTCTTCGACGAGCACTGGCGGCCGATCCCCTGGAACCCCCAGGCGCCGCGGGCCGCGACGCTCGCCTGCCGTTCCGGCATGTCACCCCTGCCCTTCGAGCCCTGGCTGGACCAGGCCGTCCGCATGGACAGGGAGGCGCGGGACCATGACTGCCTGCTGATCCCGAGCCTCATCCTCGGCGAGATCGGGCCGGCGGTGGAGATGGCGCGGCAGGTCGAGCAGGCCGGGCTGCGCGTGCTGGAGTTCAACGTCGGCGTCCCCTATGGCAGCCAGACGAAGAAGGGGAACGTGGCGACGGAGCTCTCCCCGGACCGCCTGGGCGGCTTCGTGGCGGCAATGCGCGCGGCCGTCTCCATCCCCGTCTGGGTGAAAACCACGGGGCAGAGCGAGCGCGTGCCGCAACTGGCCGGCTCGGCCTTCGACAACGGGGCGGATGCGGTGATCATGGCCGGGCGGCTGCTCGGCTTCGTGCCGGATGTGGAGACGCTGGCACCGGTCTTCGGCACCAGCCTGGGCATCGGCGGGTTCTGGAACCTGCCGATCACCTGCCAATGGCTGGCGATGACGCGCAAGGCGATCGGGCCGGACAAGCCGCTGATCGGGATCAACGGGGCGCAGACCGGGCTGGACGTGGCGCGGATGATGCTCGCGGGCGCCTCCGCGGTGGAGATCGCCTCGCCCGTCATGGTGTACGGCTTCGAGCTGCTGCAGCGGGCGGTCGCGGAGTTCTCCGAATATCTCGACCGCAAGGGGCTGGCGGCGCGCGACCTGATCGGCGTGGCCGGCGACCAGCACAAGACCTTCATGCAGGTGGACCGCCGCCCAGGCAACTGGCGGAACTACGTTCCCGCCGACGCGCTGGGCACCTGATGCCCGAGGAGGATCGCGCCGACACCGGCGTCCGCTCCGTCCAGGTGGCGCTGGGCATCATCGAGATGCTCGCGGCCTCTGAGGCGGAGATGGGCGTGACCGAGATCGCGAGCCGGATGGGACTGACGAAGGGTGCGGTGTTCCGCCATCTCGCGACACTGGTGGAGCGCGGCTACATCGTGCAGGACCCGGCGAGTTCCCGCTATGGCTGGGGACCGCGGCTCTATCTGCTGAGCCGCATGGGATCGGCGCGGCACGACCTGCTGTCGCTGTCCGAGGAGCCGATGCGCTGGCTTCGCGACGAGCTGGACCAGACGGTGGTGCTGTCGGCGGCGACGGCGCGGAGCGTCGTCGTGCTCTCCACCATGCCGTCCAACCGTCCCGTCGAGATCGGCGTGCGGCCGGGGAGCGAGCTGTCGCTCAACGCCTCGGCGCAGGGGAAGGTGGCGCTGGCCTTCGGGCCGGCGGCCCTGCGGGAGCGGTTGATCGCGGGGGAGCTGCCGCGCTTCACCGAGCGCACGATCACCGAGATCGGGCCGCTGGACCGCGAGGTGCAGGAGGTCCGGCGGCAGGGCTGGGCCTCG
Source organism: Muricoccus radiodurans (assembly GCF_050154705.1). Taxonomy (GTDB): domain Bacteria; phylum Pseudomonadota; class Alphaproteobacteria; order Acetobacterales; family Acetobacteraceae; genus Roseomonas; species Roseomonas radiodurans. Next base: position 1,748,340 of record NZ_CP189561.1, read on the forward strand.
GCGCCGGGGGAGGTGGAGTTCGGGATCAACGCCATCGCCGTTCCCGTGCTGTCGCCGGGTGGGGAGCTGGTGGCGACCCTGGCCATCCTGGGGTCCATGGGCTCCGTCGGCGCGGCCCCGACGGAGGCGCAGCGGGAGGCGTTGCAGGCGGCCAGCCGTCGCATCACGGGGAAGCTCGCCCCGGCGCCGATCCCGGCCGATCCCGCTCGCCGTGCAGGACCACGCGCGCGCCGCTGACGGGCGGGGCGCGCCGCGCAACGCCGTCAGAGGTGCTTGCCGGAATCCACCAGGATCGTGGTCCCGGTCGTCAGCCGGAGATGCGTGACCGCCGCCAGGACGGCGAGCGCGACATCGTCGGCCTCGGTGATCCGGCGCAGCGGGGCCGACGCGGCCTGCCGCACCACAGCGTCCTTGCTGCGGCCCGGCACGAAGTCGGTGTTCACGCCGGCCGGGGAGACGCCGATGATCCGGATTTCCGGTCCCAGCACGCGCGCCAGCGACATGGCCATGGTGTCCAGCCCCGCCTTGGAGGCGCAGTAGGCGATGCTGCTGCCAAGGCCATTCTGCGCCGAGAGCGAGGAGATGTTGACGATCACGGCATCCCCGCCCGTGCGGAGAAGCGGCGCGAAGGCGCGGATGGTGGAGAAGGGACCGCGAACATTGGTGATCAGGATGCGGTCGAAGGTCGCGTCATCCAGCGACTCCAGATCGCCATGCGGCACCGCTCGTGTGGTGGCGGCGGAGTTCACCAGGATGTCCGCCCGGCCGAACCGTTCCTGCACGGCCGCTGCGGCGTCGCGGATCGCCGCGCTGTCCTCCATCGGCATGCGCAGCGCGAGGTGGCCCTGGCCCGGCAGCTCCCCGACCAGTGCGGCGGCCCGGTCGGCACCGGCATTATAGCCGACGATGACCGTCGCACCCGCCTCCGCCATGCGGCGCACGGTGGCGGCGCCGATGCCGCTGCTGCCCCCCGTGACCACCGCCACCTTGCCACTCAGGCCATAGGGGCCGCGGCCGCCAGGGAGCGCCTCGCTCATCGGGTCAGGCCGCCTTCGCGCCGGGGGCGGCGTTCTCGTTCAGGCCGGACAGGGTGATGGCATTGGTGCTGACCATCTTGCGGATGTCCTCCTTCGAGTAGCCGAGGGCGACGAGGACACGCACGATCTGGCGGAAGCCCTCCACCGGCGTCGGCGCGTTGATCTGACCGAGGTCGGAGCCGAAGAAAGTCTTGTCCACCGACGCGGCCTTGATGCACTCCATGAGATGCTCCGAGGTCCGGCACTGCATGCGGTTCGGGATGAACATGCAGATGGAGTGCTCGAGATAGACGCCCATCCCGGCGAGCTCCGTGATGTCGGCCATGGTGGCGCCGATCGTGTAGGTCGGGTGGTTCACCAGCAGGCGCTTCACGCCGCGGCGCTTGGCCTCGTCGAAGAGGGTCCAGACCTCGCTGATGTGCAGGTGACCCGCGGACATGATCACGTCGTACTCGGCGATCATATCCAGGATCTGCTTCACCGGATCGATGACGTCACCGCGCGGGTCCAGCGGCGTCAGCGCGACCTGCTTCAGCATCTTGCCCTTGGTGGGCAGCAGGTTCTTCCGCGCGCCCTCCCGGATGTGGTTCGCGGCCGACACGGTGGGCATCCACACGATCCGCGCACCCTGCTTCAGCGCAGGCTCGAGCGCGAACGGGTTGAACCCGCCGGCCGAGTTGTTCAGGCAGATCGCGCCGAGCGGCTGTGCGACGGAATCCGGATAGCGCGCGCGGAAGGTCTCCGCGAAGGGGCTGGTGTCGTAGTAGTGGTCCTTGAACAGCACGGCGCGCATCCCGGCGGCGGAGGCGTCCTCCATCGCCTGACGGTGGTCGAGCTGCCGCGGCATGACGGAGGGGCCGCTGTGGCAGTGCAGGTCCACGGCGCCGCGCATCAGCTCGGCGACGACCGCCTCGTCCACGCCGGACAGGTCCGGAAACGTCGGGTCCACGAAACCTTCGGGCATGGATGCGCCCTCCTCTCGCTGGTCAGGGATGGGTTGAGCGAGCCGGCGGCCGCACAGGCCGCGTGCGGGCTCGCGACGCGTCAGCCAGGATGTCCCGCCGCTTGCACGGCACGGGAGAAACCAGCCGCCCGTCTTCCGACAAGCGGCCGCTCGGTCGTGAGAAAGGGTAGCCTCGCGGATGCGCGGACAAAGCGCAGGTGATGACTGCCTTCTCCACCTCGATGGTGCCGCGCATGGACGCATCTCCCGCAGCGTCTGTCACGATAGTCGGAACGACGTTGTTTCTATCGAACTTCTGTGCTGGATTGCCGCGGATTGTCAAGCGCCCGCACGCGTCCGGCCCTTGCCTGCCCGGGAGGTCACATGCCGCGCATCGAAGGTCCCTCGATGGGAGAGGGCGTCCAGGCAGTGGGGCTCGCACTCCGCATCCTGGAGTACCTGGCCGACCAGGGCAGCGTGGGCGTGACGGCGCTCGCCCAGGCGCTGGGCACGTCCAAGAGCCGGATCCACCGGCATCTGCGGACGCTGATGGAGCTCGGCTACGTCGTGCAATCGCCGGAGAGCGAGAAGTACCGCGTCGGCGCGCGGCTGGTGACCCTCGGGCGCCGCGTGGCGGAGCATTTCGACATGGCCGCGCTGGCGCGCGGCATTATGCGGGACCTGCGGGACACGCTGGGCCATTCCGTCGTGCTGTCGCAGGTGGATCCGGAGGGCGCGCGCGTGCTGGCGACAGTCTTCGGTTCCTCGGACATCGAGATCGGCGTCCGGTCCGGCTCCCTGTTGAAGGCGCATTGCACGGCGCAGGGAAAGGTGGTCCTCGCATTCAGCGACGCGGCCCGGCAGGAGGCCGTGCTGCGCGCGCCGATGGAGCGGCGGACGCCCTACACGATCAGCGATCCCGGCGCGCTGGAGGCGGAGTTCCGGCGCATCCGTGCCCAGGGCTGGGGCGGCTCGCCGAACGAGACGCTGCTCGGCACCAACGCGATCGCGGCGCCGGTCTTCGGCGTGGGCGGGGAGCTGCTGGGTGCGCTCGCGATCATCGACTCCATCCAGTTCGTGCCGGAGCAGCCCTCGAAACGGCAGGTGGACGCCGTCATGGACGCGGCGCGGCGTCTCTCTGCCGCGATCGGCTACGCGGGCGATGCCGTTCCACATCCCGAGCCCGTCGCTTGACATCCCGGCGGCCCTGCCGCCAGGGTATGCCACAACAGAACCCTGTCCTGTTGATCGGAACAAGCGGACAGACCCAGTGAGAGGGAGAAGCGCGCATGTACACGAAGGATGATCCGCGCTCGCAGCTTGCGCCGGCCGCGACGACGTCGTCGGTCCCCGCCCCCACGGCCTTCGCGGCGGCGGATTACCTGCGCTTCCACGACATGCCGCCGCAGGAGACCGGGCCGGGCCTGCAGTCCTGGTATGGCCGCGGGCAGAACTTCCTGATCGCCTATTCCCGCGCCGAAGCAGGCGCCGTCCTGGCCCGCGAGGCCCAGGAGGACGAGTACTGCGTGATCCTCCCGGACGCGGCGTCCCGCGTGGAGGTGACGGCGCGCGGCGAGACGAAGACGGTGGCGGGCAATTCCCTCATCATCGTTCCGCCCGGCCCGAGCAGCATCAAGGTGCTGGCGGCCGGGCAGGTCGTGCGGCTCGTCACCACCAAGGCGGCCGACCTGGCGGCCAAGTGCGTGAACGCCGACCACTACAAGGAAGCACACCCGAACATCCCGCCCTTCCAGCCCTGGCCGGAGCCGCCCTCCGGCTACAAGATCCGCTCCTACAGCCTCGACGTCGCGCCGGAGCCCGGGCGCTTCGGGCGGATCTGGCGCTGCACCACCTTCATGGTGAATTACCTCGACCGCCGCGGCGTGCGGGACGCGTCCGCCGTGTCGCCGCACTACCACGACGACTTCGAGCAGTGCTCGCTCTGCCTGGAGGGCGAGTACGAGCACCATCTCCGCTGGCCCTGGACGACGAACAAGAACATGTGGCGCGACGACGACCACGAGAGGGTCGGCGCGCCCTCCGTCACGATCATCCCGCCGCCGTCGATCCACACCTCGGTCAGCCTGAACCCCGCGGGCAACCAGCTGGTGGACATCTTCTCGCCGCCGCGGGTCGACTTCTCGAACAAGAAGGGCTGGGTGCTGAACGCCGACGAGTACCCGATGCCCTGATGCGCCTTCCCGCCGACCCGGAATAGGGCGGCGGGTTCTGCTGGGGAGAGCTGTCCATGTTCCGTCGCCGCCTGCTGGGGGCTGCCCCGGCGCTCGCGCTGCTGTCGGCGCCCGGGCTGCGGGCGCAGCCGGCCTGGCCCAGCCAGCCCGTCCGGCTGGTGGTGGCCTTCGCGCCCGGCGGCGTGGCGGACATCATGGCCCGCGTCTTCGCCCCGAAGCTGTCCGAGGCACTCGGACAGCCGGTGGTGGTGGAGAACAAGCCCGGCGCGAACAGCGTCGTCGGCGCGGATTTCGTGAAGAACGCGCCGGCGGACGGGCACACGCTCTATCTTGCTTCCGACCAGATGGCGAATATGCCGTTCGTCGTGCCGAACCTGCCCTTCCGGCCGGTGGATGACTTCACCTACATCACGCAGTGCGCCTTCTTCTATCACGTGATCCTCGTCGGCCCGCGGTCGCCGCACCGGACGATCAACGACCTCATCGCGGCGATCCGGGCGCGGCCGGAGATGATCAACGTCGGCAGCGTCGGCATCGCGCGGACCGTGAAGTTCGCCGTGCAGGCCGAGGCACCGGTGAACATCGTCAATTACCGTGTCACGGGTGATCTTCTGGCCGCCGTGTCCAATGGCGGGCTGGATGTCGGGATCGAGGTGATCGCGCCGTCGCTCCCCCTGATCGAGTCCGGCGCCGTGCGGGCGCTGGCCACCAGCGGCGACCGCCGCGCGACGCAGCTTCCCGCCATCACCACCTGTCAGGAGGCAGGCGTACCCTACCTCATGCGGAGCTGGAACGGCATCATCGGCCCGGCCCGCCTGCCCGCGCCCGTCGTGGAGCGGGTGGCCCGCGAGATGCGCCGGATCATGGCGATGGCCGACGTGCGGGAACGGCTGGCACCGCTGGGCGTCGAGATCACCCCGTCCTCACCGGACGAGTTCACCGCCTTCGCCCGCGCGGAGACGGCCACCTGGGCGGGCATGGCCGACCGGCTCGTTCCCCGCTGACCACCCCCACGATCGGAGCCGACATGGCCACGGAAAGCTTCAAGACCCGCCTGCACCGGGGCGACCGCCTGCTGGGATTCTTCATCGGCACCCCCTCCCCCGCCACGGTCGAGATGGCGGGATATTGCGGCTACGACTTCGTCATTATCGACACCGAGCACGGCCCGGCCGACATCGAGACGATCGAGAACATGCTGCGCGCCGCCGCCATGCACGGCATGGCCGGACTGGTGCGGACGCCCGATGGATCGGTGGCAAGCATCCAGCGCGTGCTGGACGCCGGGGCGGACGGCATCCTGGTGCCGCACGTCGCGAGCGCGGCGATCGCGAGGGAGGTGGTGGAGCGCGCCCTCTTCGCGCCCCAGGGCAAGCGGGGCGTCGCCCTGTCCCGCTCCTCCGCCTATGGCTCGGGGGACAACAAGCAGTACTACGCCACGCGCAACCAGCACACGGTCGTCATCGTGATGGTGGAGGACGCGGAGGCGATTCCGGTCGTGGACGAGATCGTGTCCGTGCCGGGCATCGACGCCGTGTTCATCGGGCCGGGCGACCTCTCGGCCTCGCTCGGCCACGCGGCGGATGCGACGCAGCCGGTGGTGAACGACGCGATCGCGAAGATCGTCGCCGCGGCGAAGCAGCACGGCGTCGCGCGCGCCACGGTGGGCCGCACGGCCGACGACGTGCGCCGGCTGGAGGCGGAGGGCACGGGAATGGTGTGCTTCAACACCACGGCCATGCTCGTCGGCGCCATGCAGGCGCTGCAGAAGTCGCTGAAGGGGTAGCGCTACCCCTCGGCGGCGCGCGCCCGCTCCTCGGCCAGTTGGGCCATGATCGCCGGGCGGCGTTCCGTCGCCTGGCGTTGCAGGCTGTCGTAGAGATTGCCGCCCTTGGCGTCGATCCCGACGATCAGCGGCCCTAGTTCCTCCACCCGCAGGCGGAGCAGGCGGTACTGGACGAGGAGGTCCGTCCACTCCATCGCCACCAGTTCCTTCACCGCGGAGGAGAAGAAGGAGGCGCTGCCGCCGAGGAAGGAGAGGTAGGCGCAGCCCACCTCCTGCATGGCCCGCGCGCTCTCCAGGTCCAGCCCGCCCTTCCCGCCGGTCAGGCGCAGACCGAAGGTGCGGATGAACCTCGGCATCAGGTGGTTGAAGCGGGTGGAGGTGGTGGGGTTGATGTAGAGCACCTCCGGCTTCTCCCCGCGCTCCTCCACATAGGAGGAGACGTGCAGCAGCGCCGCCCCGCGCAGGTCCACCGGCAGGGGTTCGCTGCGCGTGTGGAAGTCCCAGATGCGGTCATAGGTGGGCAGGCCGATGGAGGTGATGATCTCCCCGGTCAGGAAGACCTCGTCGCCGGCGGTCAGGGCGCGGATCGCCGCTTCGCCGGCCGGAAGGGTGAGGTGGTGGACGGCCATCGGCGCTACTCCAGCCGCTCGATCTCGCCCGAATTGTGCAGGCGAGCGCGGGAGCGGCGGTTGATCCAGCAGTTGAAGGAGACGGCGACCGGGGTGAAGCCGTGGCCGGAGGCGTAGTCGATGTGGACGGCCAGCGCCGTGGTGTCGCCGCCCGTGCCCATGGGGCCGTAGCCCAGCGCGTTCACTGCCTTCGTCAGGCGCTCCTCCATGGCCGCCAGGATCGGCTCCGGATTCGTCTGGCCCATCGGCCGCAGCGTCGCCATCTTCGACATCTTCGCGCAGACGTCGAAGGAGCCGCCGATCCCGACCCCGATGATGACGGGCGGGCAGTGCTGCGACCCCGCCTTCATCACCACGTCCATGATGTAGCTCTCGATCTGCTCCAGATTCGGGTAGGAGAAGATTTCCAGCGCCGCCCAGCGTCCCGTTCCCAGGGCCTTCGGGGAGCAGGTCATCTCCATGTAGTCCACGCCGTCCTTCACCGACCAGGTGATCAGCGGCATGTCCTTCCCCTTGTAGCCGCGCTCCAGGGTCAGGGGGTTCGTCACGTGCTTCAGGATCGGCGGGTGGATCGTCTCGACGAGGTGGTCAAAGCCGTCGGAGATAGCGCGCTTGATGTCGCCCTCCATCCGCACCGCCGTGCCGATCTCCACGAAGTAGACGGGCACGCCGGCATCCGAGCAGACGAGCCGGTCCGTGCTCTCGGCGGCACGGGCGGATTGCAGCATGATGCGCAGGGTGCGGCGCGCGGCTTCGTTCGACTCGTTCTCCAGCGCGCGGGCCAGGGCGTCCTTCGTGTCATCCGGAACCTTCTTCAGCGCCCAGCCATAGAGCTGCGACGCCGCGTCCCGCACCATCTCGTAGGTGACGGCCAAGGCCGTTTCTCCCGCATTTTGGCGGGAGTATGAGCGGCATTCCGCTGTATGGGCCAGAGCGGGCAGATAGCAGCGCCCGCGTGCGTCAGGAGCATCTTTCTGCTGGGCACGGCGGGCCGCGGGATGACCGGACGTTCTGCGAGGGCGAATGTCTATTTTTGAGACATCAGCGCCAGAAACGTGCCTTGTTCCCCCGTTCGTTCTCTTTTAACAGAGCCGTATCGTCCCTGCCGACGAAGGCCGCCGATGACAACTCCCCCCGTCCACCAGCAGCGCATCCTGAACCGCCGCAGCCTGCTGACCGCCTCCGCTGCCGTCGGTCTCGGCGCTCTGTCCCGCCCTGCCCTCGCGAACACCGTGAACGGGATCGTCCTCGGCAAGGACGGCTGGCTCTTCGCCCAGTGGGACGCGCAGGGGATGGTCAGCCTCGACCGCGTCCGGCGGATGGTGGCGCTGATCGTCGAGACCGCCGGCATCCTTCGCCGCAGCGGGGTTGAGATGGCCGTTTCCATCCCGCCCTCGCGCGCGCGCACCTACCGCGATTTCCTGCCGGACGGCATGCGCATCGCCGCGCCAGCGGATCAGCGCCTGTCCTTGGCGCTGCGCGACCTGCGGGCGGCGGGGCTTGTAGCGCCGGACCTCTACGCGCTCTTCACCCGGTTCCGCGCCGCTTCCCCGAACGACCCGCTGTTCTTCCGGGCCGACACCCACTGGACCCCGCAGGCCGCCGAGGCGGCGGCGGTGGAGGTGGCCCGTGCCATCCAGGAGCGGCACAGCTTCCCTCCGCCCAGCCGGCCCGCCTCCGCGCTGCCCGAGCCCACCCGGATGCAGCACGTAAACGACCTCGCCTCGATGCTGCCCGCGGCCGATCGGGCCCGCTATCCCACCCAGCCGTTCAACGTGCGCCAGGCGAACGCCCTCTTCGGCGGCGCCGCGCTGCTGGACGAGGAAGCGAGCGACATCACGGTGGTCGGCAGCAGCTTCATGCACCCGCGCTACGGCTTCAGCGCTATGCTATCGCACGAGCTCGCTCGGCCGGTCGGGCTGACCTGGGCGGTCCACCAGAACGGCCCCTACCGCACCCTCCTCGAGCATCTAAACGGCGAGGGCTTCAAGCGCCACCGGCCGAAGCTCGTCGTCTGGAACATTCTCGAGCTGGACCTCGAATCCATGCCCGACAGGGCCGACATCTGGCGCAACAACGCCATGTCCGCCCCGAACTTCCTCGCCGAGGTGCGGCGCACGGTCGAGGCGTGAGAGCTGGCCTTGGCCGGGCGCTCCGGCGCGCGGTCCTCTTTCTGGTCCCGGCCCTGCCGGCCGGGGCGCAGGCGCCCCAGCTCTACGGGCCGCAGCCGCCGGCGGGCTCTGCCTTCATCCGCTTCGTGAACGCCACGCCGTCCGATCTCTCGGTCCAGCCGGATTTCGCGGCGGCTCAGAGCCTCGGCACAGCGCCGGACGCGCGGGTCAGCGCCTATCTGGTGGTGGAGCGGGTGGCGAACCGCAGCCTCGCGGTGGTCGCGCGGTCAGGAGACCGCAGCGGGCGTACGACCCTCCATGCCACCGCCGGCCAATTCGTGACCGTGATGGTGCAGGCCGCACCGGATGGACGTCTCGTGGCGCAGTCGGTGCCCGATCCCGGCAGCTTCAATCAGGCCCGCGCGCACCTCGCCTTCTACAACGCGATGCAGGGCTGCCCGGCCGCCCTGCGCGTCGCGCCGGACGGCCCCGCGATCTTCGATGACGTGGCGCCCGGCACCGCCCGCACTCGGACGGTGAACCCGGCCCTGGCCCGGCTTGGTGCGGCCTGCGGCGAGGCCCATGCACCTCCCTTCGCGCTGGAGGGGCTGGAAGCGGGCGGCCGGTACAGCATCTGGCTCCTGCCGGGTCGCGACCTGCCGATCGCGTTCCTGACGCGCGACGCGGTGCCCGGGGGCTGGCAACCCGGCCGCTGAACCGCGCGAGGCCATCGGGGACGACAGGCCGCGGACATCCGTTCGCCGCCCCCCGGGCTTGCGCCGGTCCGCCCTTTGCCGCCACTCCCTGTCGCCCCTCGCAGGACCTCCCGCCTTGGCCGATCCCCGCCCCGCCGTGCTGCTCGACCTCGACGGCACGCTGATCGACTCGCGTCCCGGCATCGAGCTGTCGCTGCGCGCCGCGCTCGCGGAGATGGGGCACGCGCCGGAGCCGGATCTCGACCTTACCTGGGCCATTGGTCCGCCCATCGCGGATGTCATGGCCCGGCTGCTCACCGGGTTCGGCGATGACCGGCTGGAGGAGGGCGCCGCCACCTATCGCCGCCATTACGGGGCGGCCGGCATGTTCCACGCCGACCCCTATCCCGGCATCCCGGCTGCCCTGGACGCGTTGCGCGCGGATGGCGCGGCGCTCTACCTCGCCACCTCCAAGCGGACGGTCTTCGCGATGCCGATCCTGGAACGGCTGGGTCTGGCCGACCGCTTCACGGCCATCCACGGCTCCGAGCCAGGCGGCGCGGTGGACCACAAGCCCGAGCTGATCGCCCATATCCTGTCGCTCCACGGCCTGCAGGCGGCGGGCACGGTGATGGCCGGCGACCGGCGATACGACATCTCCGGCGCCCACGCGAACGGGGTGCGGGCCGTCGGCGTCCTCTGGGGCTATGGCGACCGGGCGGAGCTGGAGGAGGCCGGGGCGGACGGGCTGGCCGCGGCACCGCAGGACCTGCCGGCGGCGGTGCGGGCGCAGCGCGCGGGCTGACGCGCGTCGCGCCCGTCCCAGGAGCCGTCTATCCTGCCCTCGACATCAGGGCGGGGACGCGATGGCCGGGGATGATCTGCTGCGCCGGCTCCAGATCATGGAGCTGGTGCAGAACTGGGCGGTGTGGCGGGACGCCGGACACTGGGACCGCTTTGCCACCTGCTGGGCACCGGAAGGGCGGATGATGGCCACCTGGTGCCAGGCCCCCGCCGCCGAGTTCATCCGCGCCAGCCAGGAGGGCTGGGCGAAGGGCGTCTCCATCCTCCACTTCCTCGGCGGGTGCAGCGTGGACCTGGCCGGGACACGTGCGGTGGCACAGACGAAGATGACCATCTCCCAGCGCGCGCCGGTGCACGGCGTGGTCGTGGACGTGGTCTGCACCGGCCGCTTCCACGACTTCATCGAGGAACGGGCGGATGGCTGGAAGATCGTGCTGCGCCAGCCGATCTACGAGAAGGACCGGATGGACCCGGTGGACCCGGCCGCGCGGCTGGAGCTGGACCCGGACCTGCTGGCCCGCTTCCCCGAGGGCTACCGGCACCTCGCCTATCTCCAGACCGGCATCGGCTACGACGTGAAGACCGACATGCCCGGGCTGAAGGGAGAGAAGGTGGAAGCCCTCTACGCCGCGGGCCACGCCTGGCTGCGCGGCGAGCCGCTGACCTGGGAGGAATAGCCGCCGGCGCTCCCGTTCCACCGGCGCCCGGGCCGTCCCGCCTCAGCGCCGAAAAATCCGATTCAGGCGCCCGGCCGGTTCCGGCCTTCCGCGATCGGGTCTAAGGCGGGCGCAAACCCGCCCGGAGCCCGCGCCGCATGAGTGACCAGCCCTTCCGCATCCTCGCCATTTCCGGAAGCCTTCGGAGGGGGTCCCACAACACGGCCGCGCTGCGGGCCGCGGCGGAGCTGGCGCCCGAAGGGGTCACGGTCGAGCTCTACGGGGGGCTGCGCGACATCCCGCCCTATGATGACGACCTGCGGACGGGTTCGGGCTACCCGGCCCCCGTCCAGGCGCTGCGCGAGGCCGTGGCCGCCGCGGACGCGCTGCTGATCGCCAGCCCGGAATACAACTACTCCGTCTCGGGCGTGCTCAAGAACGCGATCGACTGGGTGTCGCGCCCCCCGGCCCAGGCTTTCGACGGCAAGCCCGTCGCAGTGCTCGGCGCGGCCACCGGCCTGCTCGGCACGGCCCGGATGCAGTATGACCTCCGGCGCATCCTGGCCGGGCTGAATGCCTTCGTGCTGAACAAGCCCGAGGTGATGATCATGCAGTCGGCGAACCGCTTCGACGCGGACGGGCGTCTGACCGACGAGGCTACCCGCACCCTGCTGGCTGCCCAGGTCGCGGCCCTGCGGGACTGGGCGCTGCGGCTGCGGCGGGGCGCGGCGGCCGGCTGATCCCTGGCACCTGACAGGGGGCGCTTGGCGCGTGCGCCCCGGCGGGGCTAGCCTGCCGGCCGGGACGCTTCACCAACGGCTTCACGAAAACGGCTTCGGGAACGGGGACACCGCGCTTGGCCTATGCCCTGCAGCAGCTGATCAACGGCGTGGCCCTCGGGATGATCTACGGCCTGATCGCCGTGGGCTACACGATGGTCTACGGCATCATCGGCATGATCAACTTCGCCCATGGCGACATCTTCATGATCGGCGCCTTCATCTCTCTCATCACCATCGTGCTGCTCGCCTCGGGCGGAATGATGGAGGGGGCGGGGGCGATCCTGCTGGTGCTGCTGGTGTCCATGGCGGTGACCGGCCTCTACGGCTGGTCGGTGGAGCGGATCGCCTACCGGCCGCTGCGCGGCTCCTTCCGCCTGGCGCCGCTGATCTCCGCCATCGGCATGTCCATCGTCCTGCAGAACTACGTGCAGGTGGCCCAGGGCGCCCGCGGCAAGCCGATCGAGCCCCTGGTCCGCGGCAACATCGAGCTGTGGCACGGGGATGGCTTCGCGGTGAACGTCTCCACCATGCAGATCGTCATCGTGGTGGTGACGCTGGCGGTGCTCGCGATCTTCACCTGGCTCGTCACGCGAACGCCGCTCGGCCGCGCCATGCGGGCCTGCGAACAGGATCGGAAGATGGCCGGCCTGCTGGGCATCGACACGGACCGGACGATCAGCGTGACCTTCGTCATCGGCGCGGCGCTCGCGGCGGTGGCGGGCACGATGTACCTGCTGCGCTACGGCGTGATCGACTTCTACATCGGCTTCCTGGCGGGGGTGAAGGCCTTCACGGCCGCCGTGCTCGGGGGAATCGGCTCCCTGCCCGGCGCGGTGCTCGGCGGCCTGCTGATCGGACTGATCGAGACCTTCTGGAGCGCCTATTTCTCCGTCCAGTACAAGGATGTCGCGACCTTCTCGATCCTGATCCTCACGCTGATCTTCCTCCCCACCGGCCTGCTCGGCCGGGCGGAGGTGGAGAAGGTATGAGCGCCACAGCCCCGCGGGCCGGCGGCGCCCCGCACACCGAGGACGGCGTTCCCGCGCCGGGCCAGTTCGGCGGCATCCCGCGCGGGCCAGAGGCGGCCGCGCCCTCGCTCGTGGTCCATGCCCTGCGGGATGCGATCCTGGCCGCCGCCGTTGCGGCGCTGCTCTTCATCCCGCTGGTCGGGCTCCGGACGGACGTGGCGCCGAATGGCGGGCTGCTGCTCCGCACGCGCTGGGCGGATGTGGCGATCCTCGTCGGCATCACCTTCCTCGGGCGGCTGGGGGTCAGCCTTTGGCGCGCGGTGCGGCCGGCCAGGGCACCATCGGCACGCCGCACCGCGGCGCTCGCCCGCATCGGGCTGTTCGTCGCGCCGGTGCTGCTCGCGCTGGCGGTGCTGCTGCCCTTCCTGCCCGGCGTCGGGCGCTACCACCTCGACCTCGGAATCCTCGTCCTCACCTACGTGATGCTCGGCTGGGGGCTGAACATCGTCGTCGGCCTCGCGGGGCTGCTGGACCTGGGCTACGTCGCCTTCTACGGGATCGGCGCCTATGCCTACGCCCTTCTGTCCCAGCATTTCGGGCTATCCTTCTGGATCTGCCTGCCGCTGGCCGGGATCATGGCAGCCTTCTGGGGGGTGCTGCTCGGCTTCCCCGTGCTGCGGCTCCGCGGCGACTACCTCGCCATCGTGACCCTCGGCTTCGGGGAGATCATCCGCCTCGTCCTCATCAACTGGACGTCTCTCACGGGCGGGCCGAACGGCATCTCCGGCATCGCGCGGCCAAGCTTCTTCGGCTACCCCTTCACCGCCGGCGGCGGCCCGGGCTCCTTCGCGGACCTCTTCGGGCTGGAACCCTCCCCCAGCCACCGTGTCATCTTCCTCTACTACCTCATCCTCGTGCTCGCCCTGCTGACGAACTGGGTCACGCTGCGCCTGCGCCGCCAGCCCCTCGGCCGCGCCTGGGAAGCCTTGCGGGAGGATGAGATCGCCTGCCGCGCCCTCGGTATCAACGTCACCAACACGAAGCTGACAGCCTTCGCCATCGGCGCCATGTTCGGCGGCTTCGCCGGCGCCTTCTTCGCCACGCGCCAGGCCTTCATCTCCCCGGAGAGCTTCACCTTCATCGAGAGCGCGATCATCCTCGCCATCGTCGTGCTCGGCGGCCTCGGCAGCCAGCTCGGCGTGGCGCTCGCGGCCCTGGTGATGATCGGCGGGTTCGAGGCGTTCCGCGACTTCGCGGAGTGGCGGATGCTCATCTTCGGCGCAGCCATGGTGCTCATCATGGTCTGGAAGCCGCGCGGCCTCGTCTCCTCCCGCACGCCCTCGGTCGCGCTCGGGAAGCGCCGCGCCATCGCGGCGGAGCATGTCGGCCAGGGGGCGGGATGAGCGCCCCCGTCCTGGAGGTCCGCGACCTCCTCATGCGCTTCGGCGGGCTGACCGCCGTGGACCATGTCTCCTTCGATGCCGGTGCGCGGGAGATCACCGCGGTGATCGGCCCGAACGGCGCGGGCAAGACCACGGTCTTCAACCTCATCACCGGCTTCTACCGGCCGAGCGGCGGCGCCATCCGGCTGAACGCGCCGGATGGGGCGCGGGAGCTGCACCGCACCCCCGGCCACCGCATCGCCCGCGCGGGGGTGGCGCGGACCTTCCAGAACATCCGCCTCTTCTCCGGCATGACGGTGCTGGAGAACCTGCTCGTCGCGCAGCACAACCGGCTGCAGGCCGCGACCTTCTTCGGCCTCGGTGCCGTGTTCGGGATCTCCCGCTATCCCGCGGCGGAGCGGGAAGCGATCGGCAAGGCGAAGGAGTGGCTGAACCGTACCGGGTTGCTGGAGCGGGCGGACGATCCGGCCGGCGCCCTGCCCTATGGCGCGCAGCGCAGGTTGGAGATCGCGCGGGCCATGTGCACGGACCCGCTCCTGCTCTGCCTGGACGAGCCCGCGGCGGGCCTGAACCCTCGTGAATCGGACGAGCTGGCCGCGCTGATCCGCGAGATCCGCGACGGGGGCTGCTCCATCCTGCTGATCGAGCACGACATGGGCGTGGTGATGCGCATCTCCGACCGCGTGGTGGTGCTGGACCACGGCAAGAAGATCGCCGACGGCCCGCCCGCCGAGGTGCGCCGCGACCCGAAGGTCATCGCCGCCTATCTCGGCGAGGGCGACGAGGACGAGGCCCCCTCCCCCGTGGCGTCGGAGGATGCGGCGTGAGCGAGGCAAGGCCCGCCCTGTCCCCCGATCCCGCCCGCACAGCGCCCCTGCTCGCGCTGCGAGACGTCACCGCCGCCTATGGCGCGGTCGAGGCGCTGAAGGGCGTCTCCGTCCACGTGAACCCCGGGGAGATCGTGACGCTGATCGGCGCCAACGGCGCCGGCAAGTCCACCCTGCTGATGACGATCTTCGGCAGCCCCCGCGCCCGGTCGGGCCGGATCATCTATGACGGGCAGGACATCACGGGCCTGCCGATGCACCGCATCGCCCGCGCCGGCATCGCACAGTCGCCCGAGGGCCGCCGCGTCTTCCCGCGCATGACCGTGCGGGAGAACCTGCTGATGGGCGCCCAGGCCCTCGGCGTGGAGCCTGGGCCGGGACTGGAACGCGCCTTCAGCCTGTTCCCCCGCCTGAAGGAACGGGAGTCGCAGCGCGGTGGCACGCTCTCGGGCGGGGAGCAGCAGATGCTCGCGATTGCGCGCGCCCTCATGTCGAACCCGCGCCTCCTGCTGCTGGATGAGCCGTCGCTCGGCCTCGCACCCCTGGTGGTGCGCCAAATCTTCTCGGCCATCCGGGACCTGAACGAGCGCACCGGCCTGACCGTGCTGCTGGTGGAGCAGAACGCGAACCAGGCGCTGCGCCTGGCCCATCGCGCCTACGTCCTCGTCACCGGGCGCATCTCCCTGGAGGGAACGGGCGCCGAGCTCCTGGCACGGCCGGAGGTGCGGGACGCCTATCTCGGGGGCGGGCATTGAGCGACATCCCGCCCTCCGGAAAGGGCGGGACGTTCCACGACGTTTATTTCACCACGAGCGCGAAGCGCTGGTATCTCACGAACGACAATCACGGCATCACGCTCGACGACGAGCGCCTGAGCTGGACCCATCAGGGAACCCCCGACGGCGCGCGGCTGGCGAACGTGGCGGCGGTTCGGCTTCAGTCCGGCGGCGAGGCGCGGAACCCCGTCCACATGTGCGCCATCACCTTCGCGGACGGCTTCGTGCTCACCGCGACCGACGCCGACGACCGGGGTTTCCGCAGCGACGAGAAAGCCGCGCCCTACCGCGACTTCGTGCAGGACCTGCATCGTCGGCTGATCGCGGGGGGTCGCGACATGATCCCGTTCTCCGCGGGCCTGCCGCCAACAAACCACACGGTCGTCACGGCCGCTGCCTTCCTGCTCGGGCTCCTGTTCTTCGTGCTGCCCATCGTGCTGCTGATGATCACCGGGCGGCCAGAGATCCTCTTCACGCTTCTCGCGGGCCTCACCTTTCTCT
The DNA here is from genome assembly GCF_050154705.1 of Muricoccus radiodurans. Classification (GTDB taxonomy): domain Bacteria; phylum Pseudomonadota; class Alphaproteobacteria; order Acetobacterales; family Acetobacteraceae; genus Roseomonas; species Roseomonas radiodurans. The sequence continues at coordinate 1,764,450 of NZ_CP189561.1, forward strand.
GGCCACTCCTGAAGCTTGCCCACCGGAACGCGCCGCGCGCCTACGACCCTCGAGACCTGCCGTCGGACCTCCTGCCCTAGCGCGCCCGGCGCCGCACCGGGCCGCCGGGACGTGCGGCCGGGCCCGCCCGGCAGACGGGGCTTTCCGCGCGCCACCGGAATGCTACGCTTCCCAACCCCCAACCGGAGAGCCCGTGATGACCCTCCAGCGCCGCACCCTTCTCGGTGCCACCCTCGCCGCCCCCGTCATCCTCCGGGCCGGCGGGGCCTTCGCCCAGGCCCGCACCGTCCGGGTGGCGGTGGCCGGGCCGATCACCGGCTCCAATGCCACCTTCGGCGCCCAGATGCGCATCGGCGCGGAGCAGGCCACAGCCGACCTGAACGCCGCCGGCGGCGTGCTGGGCCAGCAGATCGCGCTGGAGGTCGGCGACGATGCCTGCGACCCGCGCCAGGCCGTCTCGGTCGCGAACCAGCTCGCCGGGCGGCAGGTGCGGGCCGTGTTCGGCCACTTCTGCTCCTCCTCCTCCATCCCCGCGAGCAAGGTCTACACGGAGGAGGGCGTGCTCCAGGTCTCGCCCGCCTCCACCAACCCTCGCTACACGGATGAGGGCGCGTGGAACACCTTCCGCACCTGCGGCCGCGACGACCAGCAGGGCGCGGTGGCCGGCGCCTATATCGCGCGGGAATTCCGCGGCAAGCGCGTCGCGCTGCTCCATGACAACTCCGCCTACGGCAAGGGCCTGGCGGACGAGACGAAGAAGGCGCTGAACGCCGCCGGCGTGCAGGAGACGATCTACGCCGCCTACACCCCCGGGGAGCGCGACTACAACGCCGTCGTCGCCCGGCTGAAGGCCGCGAACATCGAGGTCATCTACCTCGGCGGCTATCACACGGAGGCCGCGCTCATCGTCCGCCAGGCGAAGGAGCAGGGGATGAACGTCACCCTGATCGGCGGCGACGCGCTGGTGACGAACGAGTTCTGGCAGATCAGCGGCGCCGCGGGAGAGGGCACGCTGATGACCTTCTCCTCCGACCCCCGCAAGCGCCCGACGGCGGCCGAGGTCGTCGCCCGCTTCCGTGCCCGGAACGTCGATCCGGAGGGGTACGTCCTCTACACGTACGCCGCCATGCAGATCTGGGCGGCCGCCGCTTCCCGCGCGAACTCGGTCGAGCCGCGCCAGGTGGCGCAGTCCATGAAGGCGAACGGCCCCTGGCAGACCGTGCTCGGCCCCATCACCTTCGACCAGAAGGGCGACGTGACGGTGCCGGACTACGTCTTCTACGTCTGGCGCAACGGCTCCTACGCCGAGATGTGACGGGATGGCGGGGCGCTCCGGCGCCCCGCCGCCCTATCGCGCGCCGGCCACCCCGCCCGGCCGCAGCCGCAACGCCGCCCCGCCCACGAAGGCGCGGAATGCCTCGTCGAGGCTGGCACCCGAGACGCCCCATTCATCGCCGCGCAGTCGAAAGGTGGCGCGCCAGCCGAATTCTGCCTCCACCCAGGTCACGCTGCCATCTACCCGGTCCGCGCCGCGCGGCACCGTCACCGCGCCCATCAGCGGCAGCGCGATGGCCATGGCGTAGCGCACCCCCGCATCCGTCAGCGCCGCCCGCGGCCGGTCGAGCAGGGGGTCGTCCCCGGTCAGCATCGTCTCCCGCCCGTCCCGGAAGCGCAGCGTCAGCATCGGCCCGATCCGCCCACGCCCGGACACCCAGGGCCGCTCTCCCAGCGCCGCCAGCGCGCCGCGCAGCCCCCCGGGGTCGAAGCGCACCGTCAGCAGGTAGGGACGGTCGCGCGTGCCCTGCTCGTCGTGCACGGGCTTGTCGATCAGCACGTCCTGGTAGGACAGGTCGAGCACGAGCGGCGCGGGGTCCATCGCGTCCACCCGCGCATCGCTCTCCAGCCCCGGGTTCCCGGACAGCTTCGCCAGCACGAGGCCCAGGGCGCGCCGCAGCGCCGGACCTCGGTCCGACCGGCCCGGCGCATCGGTGCGGACCGTCGCCGTGGTCAGCGCGTCCGGCAGGTCCACGTCCTCCGCGGCGCGGGCGCACGGCACCAGCGCGGCGAAGGGCGCCGCGAGCACCGCGCGCCGCCCGATCCGCGTCCTCGCCCGGCCGCCCGGCCCGCCATGCGACAGGATCACCGCCCGGTCCTTCCGTTCCGCTCCACGCCGAAGCTGGCGCTCTGCGGACGCCCGCACAACCCGTGCTTGAACTCCGGTTGCACCGCACCCATCTCCGGCCCGTCAACAACCGAAAGGAGGTGATCCGGTGTCTCATCGCTTCAACCAGGGCGTCGCGCCCGTGGCCCGGATCACCGCTCAGGTCTGACCTGAGCGGGTCACCAGGGTTCTCGCGGGCCGCACGCCGGCAACGCGATGGGAAGGCTCCGGGGTTCGCCCCGGGGCCTTCTGCGTTTGATGGCCCCTGCCTAAGCTCAGGGCATGGGAGCCTCGGCGAGAAACGTCCTCTTCATCATGGCGGACCAGCTCCGCTGGGATCACCTGTCCTGCGCGGGCCATCCGCACCTCCGCACGCCGAACCTCGACGCACTGGCGGCGCGCGGCACCCGCTTCACCGAGGCCTATGTGCAGTCCGGCATCTGCGGCCCGTCGCGCATGTCCTATTACACCGGCCGCTACGTCTCCTCTCATGGCGCCACGCACAACCGCGTGCCGCTCTCGGTCGGGGAGGTGACGCTCGGCTGGCACCTGCGTGAGGCGGGACGGACGCTCGCGCTGGCGGGCAAGACGCACATGCTCCCGGATGCCCGCGGCATGCGCCGCTTGGCGCTGGATGGCCAGCACGACCTGAAGGCGCTGCTGGACGAGGGCTGGTTCACCCTCGTGGACCGCCATGACGGTCATCACGCGGAGCCCGACAGTGCCTATGCCGACTACCTCCGCGCGCAAGGCTATGACAGCGCCGATCCCTGGACGGACTACGTCATCTCCGTCACCGACGATCAGGGCGAGGTCCGCTCCGGCTGGAAGATGCGCAACGCCCGCTTTCCCGCCCGGGTGCGGGAGGAGCATTCGGAGACCGCCTACACCACCGACCACGCCATCCGCTTCATGGAGCAGCAGGGCGACCGGCCCTGGGTGCTGCACCTTTCCTACGTGAAGCCGCACTGGCCCTACATCGCGCCCGCGCCGTACCACGCGATGTACGGCCCCGGCCAATGCCTTCCCGTCCAGCGCGCCGAAGAGGAACGCGGCCCCGACGCTCACCCCATCCTCCGCGCCTTCCAGGACGAGGAGGTCGCGCAATCCTTCCAGAAGGATGAGGCGGTCGCCACGATCCGCCCGGCCTACCAGGGCCTGATCGCCCAGCTTGACGACCATCTCGGCCGCGTCTGGTCTGCGATGGAGCGGCTGGGCCGCTGGGATGACACGCTCGTCATCATGTGCTCCGACCACGGCGACTATCTCGGCGATCACTGGCTCGGCGAGAAGGAGCTGTTCCACGACGTCGTGCAGCGCGTGCCGATGATCCTCTACGATCCCGCGCCGGAAGCCCGCCGCGGCGCGGTCGAGGATCGCTTCGTGGAGGCGGTGGACATCGTGCCCACGATCCTCGACGCCCTCGGCCTGCCCGCGGCGCCGCACGTCGTGGAGGGACGTTCCCTCCTGCCCCTCCTGCGCGGCGAGAGGACCCCCTGGCGCGACGCCGTCTTCTCGGAGCTCGACTGGACCTTCCGCGGCGCACGACGCCGCCTCGGCCTGCCGACCGGCCATCACCACGCCTGGATGGTGCGGACGGACCGCTGGAAATACGTCCACTGGACCAGCGGCATTCCGCCCATGCTGCACGACCTGCACGCGGATCCGCAGGAGTTCAGCGACCTTGGCCGCCATCCCGCGCACGAGGACATCCGCGCCGAGATGCGCGAACGTCTCCTCGCCTGGTTCACGGGGCTGAAACGCCGCACAACCCTGACCTGGGACGAGGCCGAGTTCCGCACCGACCGCCACAAGGCGGCGGGCGTCTTCTACGGCGAGTGGTAACATTGCCACGCATTCATTCGTTCTAACTCCGTATCGTCAAACCGCACGGACATCGTGACGTTGCAGCGGCGGGCCTCACGGCCATGAAGGAACTCGCCAGCCATGTCACAAAGCCAGAGCACCAGCGCCAACACGCTCGCCGTCGCCGTGCCGGAAGGCGCGCCCACCCTGCGCCATCGCGTCTCCTGGGGTGCGATCCTCGCGGGCGCCCTCGTCGCCATCGCGGTCGGCACCACGCTGAACATCCTCGGCGCCGCCATCGGTTTCTCCACCGTGGACGCGGTCGCGCGGGACACGCCCTCCGCCAGCAGCCTCGGCATCGGCGGCGCGATCTGGTTCCTCGTCTCCAACCTGATCGGCCTCGCCGTCGGCGGCTACGTCGCGGCGCGGCTCTCCGGCACGGCAGACGGGAAGGACGCGACGCTGCACGGCCTGGCCGTGTGGGCGGCGGCCTACCTTGTCACCGCCGTGCTGCTGCACGGCGCGGCCTCGGGCCTGGCCAGTGCCGCCGGGACCCTCGTGCAGGGCGCGGGCTCGGCGATCGGTGGCGCGGCGCAGGGCGCCGGGCAGGCGGTCTCCTCCGCCCTGCCGCAGGTGGACCCGGATGAGATGGTGCAGCGCGCCCGCATGGCCCTGTCCGGCCCGACCGACCCCGCGCGCATGACGACGGAGCAGCGCAGCGCCGAACTGACCTCGCTCCTGACCAAGCGGGCGGTGGACGGCAACTTCAACGACAATGACCGCCGGCGCGCGAACCAGCTCGTCGCCGCCGAGGCGGGCATTCCCGAGCAGGAGGCCGACCAGCGGATCCGCGCCTACGAGGCCGACGCCCAGCGCGTGGCCCAGGAAGCCGAGCGCCGCGCACGGGAGGCCGCCGACGCAGCCGCCAAGGCCGCCTCTGCCGCAGCCTTCTGGGTCTTCGCGGGCCTGCTGCTCGGCGCGATCGCCACGATCATCGGTGCGCGGATCGGCACGCGGGACGCCTACGCAATGGTGCAGCGGCAGCGGATCGCCTGATCTCAGCGGGGGCTCCGCCCCCGCACCCCCGCCGGGGGGCCAACGGGCCCCCCGGACCCCGCGGAAGTGCTGCCGCGGAACGCCGAGCTCGGCGCGTTAGTCCGGCAACCCGACGGGATGATATTCCCGGGAGAACCAGATCAGGGCGCTCCGCGGCTCGCCCAGTCGAATGGCGGACACGCGGGCGAAGAGAACACTGTGCGTCCCCTTCTCCAGTACCTCCTCCACGACGCAATCCATCGCGGCGACCGCCCCGGACAAGGCGGGCGCGCCCGTTGCCAGCGTGTGCCAGTCCGCCGTGGCGAAGCGATCGGCGAGATCCGCACCCGTCCTCCCGGCGAAGAGGTTCGAGAGCGCCTCCTGGTCGGCCGCGAGCACGTTGACGCAGAGCACCCCGTTCGCCTTCACGATCGGGTTCTGCCGGCTCCCGCGGTTCATGCAGACAAGCAGCGTCGGCGGGCTGTCCGTCACGCTGCACACGGCGCTGGCGGTGAAGCCGGACCGCCCGGCGGGACCGTCCGTCGTCACCACCGTCACGGCCGCCCCCAGCCGCGCCATCGCGTCGCGGAACTCCTGCTGGCTGGGCGAGGGCATCATCAATCTCCTGTCCCCTGCATGTAGCGGCGCGCGGGGGCCCTGTTAACCGCAGGCGCCTTGCCGCTCCGTCGCATCATCCCTAGCCCTGGTGCATGACCGTCCTGCCGCGCCGTGCCCTTCTCGCCACCCCGATCCTCGCCGGCCCGGCCCTTGCCCAGCCCGCCACCGACTGGCCCGCCTTCGGCCGGACGATGCTGGCGCCGATCGCCGCCGCCGTGGCGAGGGCCGGCGCCGGCCCGGTGCTGGTGAAGTCCTTCGTCACAGACGGATCGGAAGCCTTCGACCGCACCCACGCCGAGGTCGCCTACACCTACGATAACGCCGTCGCCGGCCTCGCCCTGCTGGCGGGAGGCGAGCGGGCGGCCGCCCTCCGGATCGCGGAGGCGCTGCGCCTCTGCCAGGAGCAGGACCGGCACTGGACCGACGGGCGGCTGCGGAATGCCTACCCCGCCGGCCCGGTCTTCCCGGAGGCGCCCCGCAGCGCCCGCCCCCCCGGCTGGTGGGACGCCGCTGCGGGCCGCTGGCTGGAGGATGGCTACCAGGCCGGCTCCGCCGCCGGGCCGGTCGCCTTCTGCATCCTTCTCTGGACCGCCCTCGATACCCTTCCGCTGCGCGCCGCGGCGGAAGCCGCGGCGGATTGGCTGGAAACCCTGCGGGGACCGGCCGGCTTCCGCGGCGGCACGATCGGCCACGAGCCCTCCCCCGCCGCTCTGCCCTGGGTCTCGACCGAGCAGAACCTGGACCTCGCTATCGCCTTCGCCCGGCTCGGCCGCGAGGCCGCGTCAGCCCACGCCGCCGCCGCCGTCCGCGCCGCCTGGCTGCCCGACGAGCGACGCCTCGCGGCCGGGCTGCTGCCGGAAGGCGGGGTGAACGGCACCAGCGCGCTGGATGCGAATCTCTGGCCTCTCCTCGCCTGGCCGGGCACAGGGCTGGAACCGGCCCTCGAATGGGTCCTTTCCCGCCACGGCCTGCCGGCCGGCGCGCGCGCCACCGAACTGGAGGGGTTGGACTTCAACGACGACCGCGACGGCGTGTGGCTGGAGGGCACGGCCCAGGCCATCCTGCTGCTCCGGCGGACGGGACAGGAAGCGCTCGCCGCCCGCTTCGCCAGCACCCTGGCCCGACACCGGCGCCGGGACGGATGGGTTTCCGCTTCCAGCATTCCCTGGCTGACCACCGGGCTCGCCACCGGCGTGACCCCCGGCGTGGCGGATTTCCGCTACCCCGCGCGCGGGCACCTCGCGGCCAATGCATGGGGCTCCCTCGCCGGCTTCGGCGTCAGCCCTTTCGGCTGAGCCATTCCCCCCGCCGCACCTCGTAGAGGAGCTGCGTCCGGAGCCGATGCCCCTCCGGGACGCGGGGATGCTCGAAATCGCCGACCCGCCGCATCCCCAAGCGCTCCATCAGCGTCCAGGAGGCAGTGTTCTCCGGCGCGGTGAAGGCGACCACCCGCTCCAGCCCCAGGAGCCCGAAGCCGTGGTCGAGTGCGAGCCGGGCCGCCTCCCCGGCGTAGCCCCGGCGTTGCAGGTCGTTGCGGATGCGCCAGCCGATCTCGACGGCCGGGGTGAACCAGCTCTCGAAGGAGATCGGCAGCAGGCCCACAACCCCCGCCGCCTCCGCGACCCCAGGCACCTCCACCACCCAGAAGCCCCAGCCGCGCTCCTCGATCCCGCGGCGCATCCGCAGGCACCAGGCCTCGTTCTCCGCGCCGGTCAGGGGGGCGACGAAGTGGCGCATGGCGACGGGATCGCCGTTGATCCCCTCCCCGATCGCCCGCACGTCCGCGCTCCGCCAGGGACGAAGCCGGACCCGTGGGCCATCGATCCGGACGGGACCGGGAACCTTCGCCCCGACGCGCGCGATCAGCGCGGCCAGCCGGGCTTCCGCCTCCGGCGGCATCGGTCTCCCGTCGGCCCCGGCAAGGCGACGCAGGAGGTCCGCAGCATCGAGGCCGATGAGGTCCGTCTCCTCCTCGACCCCGACCGCCGCCAGGGACTCCGCCGCGCCGGGCCAGAGCGCGCCGAACCGCGCCTCCCCCATCCCGGCGCCGGCGATCCGCCCCGCCGGATCCGTCATGCCTTCGGGGGCGTCCGGATCAGCCCTTGCGGCCCGGCATGATGCCGCCCCCGCCCATGCCAGGGCTCTGCCGGAAGGCGGCCCGGGCCGAAGACATGGTCGCGTCGCCGCTGTTGTTGTTCCCGGCGGTGTAGAGGAAGAACACGGCCAGGTTCCGGTCGCCGATGCAGCGGATGGCGAGCAGGTCATCGCCCCGCCAGCCGAACACCGTCTGCCGGTCGTTCGAGACGGTCACCTGGAACCCGACCGTGGCCACGGCCCGGCTGCCATTCTCGACGCAGGCATCCTGATTCGCGGTGGTCTCCCAGGCCGTGGTGCCACCGGCCGCCATCGCCCCGCCCGCCGCCAGGCAGCCCGCCAGGACCGCCGCCCCCATGAACCCGCGCATTGCCCTTCCTCCGTCGTGTTGGAGATGACACGCTATCCATGCGCGCCGTCCGGGCAAGGCCACTTCTGAGGGAGACGGCCCGGAATTCCGTCCGCGGCCCTCACGGTCTATTCTGCCACCGCTGCCGCGGGAGGATGCCATGTCACCCACAACCCTGGAGGCGATGGCCGCATCGGTGCCGGACGGGGCGCTGCTGGCCCTGCCGCCCGACAACTCGCTTCCCTCCGTGGCGCTGGCGAAGGCGCTGGTGCGCCGGGGCGCGCGAGGGCTGCGGCTGTTGGGCGTGCCGGTCTCCGGTTTCGCCACCGACCTCCTGATCGGCGCGGGCTGCGTGGCGGAGGTGGAGACGAGCGCCGTTTCCCTCGGGGAGGCCGGCTTCGCCCCGCGCTTCTCCGCCGCCGTGAAGGCCGGGACAATCACGGTGCGGGACGCCACCTGCCCCGCCATCCACACGATGCTGCAGGCCGCGGAGAAGGGCGTTCCCTTCATGCCGCTGCGCGGCGTGATCGGCAGCGACATCCTGGCGAACCGCCGGGATTGGCGCGTGGTGCAGAACCCGTTCTCGGACGCGCCGGACCGCATCCTGCTGGTGCCCGCGTTGCACCCGGATGTCGCGGCCATCCACGCCGTCATGGCCGACGCCCACGGCAATGTCTGGGTCGGCCGCCGGCGCGAATGCGCGACGCTCGCCCACGCCTCCCGCCGCCTGCTCGTGACCGTGGAGCGGGTCGTCCCCGGCAATCTGCTGGAGGATGAGCGCCTGGCGCCCGGCACCATCTCCGCCACCTATGTCGACTCCTTCGCCGTCGCGGAGCGCGGCGCGCAGCCCGTGGCGCTGCTCGACGAGTACGGCTTCGACGCGTCCTATGTCTCCGCCTATGCCCGCGCCGCGAAGACGGAGGAGGGCTTCCGCGCCTGGCTCGACGCGAACGTCTTCAACGCGCCGGCGCGGATCGCGGCGGAATGAGCGGCGTCCAGCCCGAGGAACGGCTCGCCGCGGTCCTCGCCCGGCTGATCCTGGACCCGGCCGCCCCGCCCGCGCGCCACATCGCGGTCGGCGCCGCCTCCCCCATTCCGGCGGCCGCCTGCTGGCTCGTCGCGAAGTCCGGCCATCCCGTCCGCCTGTCCCTGCTGCACAAGCGCTCCGGCAACCCCTTCACCGAGGGGTCGCGCGAGCTCTTCGACCTGACGGGACAGGGGCGGATCGACCTCTTCTTCCTCGGCGGCGGGCAGATCGACGGGGAGGCGAACATCAACCTCATCGGCACGGGGGAATGGCCGGGGGCGGGGGTGCGCTTCCCCGGCTCCTTCGGCTCCGCTTTCATGTACTTCATGACCCCGCGCACGATCCTGTTCCGGGAGGAGCACTCCCCCCGCGTTCTCGTGCCGCGCGTGGACATCGTCTCCGCCCCCGGCGTCTCCCCGCCCGACGTGTTCCGGCGCGGCACGGCCCAGGCGCTGGTGACGGGACGCTGCGTCTTCCGCTTCCACCCGGACCGCGCCCGCTTCTCGCTGGAGAGCGTGCATCCCGGCGAGAGCGTCGCGACCATCCGCGAGGCGACCGGCTTCGACTTCGACGCCACCGAGGAGGTGCCGGTCACCCCCGACCCGACGACGGAGGAACTCGACCTTCTGCGCGGCCCGGTCTGCGACGAGATGCTCGAGACCTATCCCGAGTTCTGCGCCCGCGTCTTCGGGCGGCGCATGGCGGCCTGAGCCGCGCGGGCGCCGGCCGTCGCCCGAACGGGCGGGGCGGCCTGCCCGCGGGCGCGGCGCGCTCCCCTCAGACCAGCCCCTTCAGCCGGAGCAGCGCGAAGGCCGCGAGGCTCATCGCATCCACGATGCCCCCGTCCCGCAGCATCGCCTCCACCTCCGCCAGGGTGAAGTCGCGCGCCACGAGGTCCTGCTCCGTGCTCTCCCGCGCCGCCTCGCCGCGGGTGAGCTCGGTGGCCAGGAAGACGTGGCCGCGCTGGTTGCAGTAGCCGGCGCCCTGGAACATCTCGCCGGCATAGGTCATGCGGCCGGCGATCAGGCCGGTTTCCTCGCGCAGCTCGCCCGCCGCGAGCTCCGCGGGATCGGTGCCGGGGCGGGATTCCCACATCCCCATGACGAACTCCCACATCCGGCGCCTCACGGGGTAGCGGAACTGCTCGACCAGCGTGATCCGGCCGTCCTGGAAGGGCACGACCACCACGAAGTCCGAGCGTTCCACGACGCCGTACAGGCCTTCGGAGCCATCCGCGCGCCGGATGATGTCCTCCCGCACGCGGGTCCAGGGATTCTCATAGGCGATGCGCGTGGAGAGGGTCTCGATGCTCACGAGGTGCCTTTCTGAGGTGTAGGACGTCGGCAACGCCATCTAGGCCGGGCACGGCGCCGGAAGGAACCCGCCGAACCCGAAGCCGGTTCGCAGCCGGGACGGGACGGCTTGCCCGCCGGGGCCGCGCGAGGGCAGAAGGCAGGGACGGAGGAAGACCCATGACCGACGCTCTCCCGCAGGCCGCTGGCCAGACCGTCACCGCCGGCGCCCTGGCGGGGCTGAAGGTGATCGACCTGACCCGCGTCCTCGGCGGCCCCTACTGCACGATGATCCTGTCCGACCACGGGGCGGAGGTGATCAAGATCGAGCCGCCCCAGGGCGACGAGGTCCGCGCCTGGGGCCCGCCCTTCCTGGACGGCACCGCTAGCTACTTCCTCGGCGTGAACCGCAACAAGAAGTCCATCGCCCTCGACCTCTCGAAGAAGGAGGGCCGCGACGTCCTGCTGCGCCTGCTCGACGGCGCCGACGTGCTGATCGAGAACTACAAGCCCGGCAGCATGGAGAAGTGGGGCATCGGCTACGACGTCCTCTCGCAGCGCTTCCCCGGACTCGTCCACTGTCGCGTCTCCGGCTTCGGCGCGGAGGGGCCGCTGGGCGGCCTGCCCGGCTACGACGCGATCGTGCAGGCGATGGTCGGCCTCATGTCCATCAACGGGGAGCCGGGATCGGGCCCGCTGCGCATGGGCACGCCGGTCGTGGACCTCGCGACCGGGCTCTACTCCTGCATCGGAATCCTGATGGCCCTGCAGGAGCGCACGCGCAGCGGCCGCGGCCAGTACCTGGACATGACGCTGCACGACTGCGGCATGGCGCTGCTGCACCCGCAGGCCGCGAACCACTTCCTGAACGGCAAGCGCCCCGCCGCGACGGGCAACCCGCACCCGAACATCTCCCCTTATTCGAAGTTCCGCACGAAGACCTGCGAGATCTTCGTCGCATGCGGCAATGAGCCGGCCTGGCGGAAGTTCTGCGAGTTCCTCGGGCTGGAGGGGATCGCGAAGGATCCCCGCTTCTCCAGCAACGGCGACCGCGTGGTCAACCGCGCCGACCTCGACACGATCCTGGAGGCGCGGCTCGCGACCGAGGACGGGCACGCCCTCTGTGACCGGATGCTGAAGGCGGGCCTTCCCGCCGGCCCGGTTCTCTACGTGGATGAGGCGGTCGCGGCGCCCCACACGGCCGCCCGCAACATGGTCGCGGAGATCGGCGAGTTCCGCGCCCTCAACACGCCCATCAAGATGTCCCGCACCCCCGGCGGTGCACGCGCCGCCCCGCCGCGCTTCAACCAGCACGGCGCGGAGGTCCTCTCGAATGCCGGCTACTCGGCGTCGGAGGTGGAGCAGCTCCGCGCGCTCGGCGTGCTGGTGGAACAGCCGCGCGGCTGACCGCAACGGGCGGAGGGCGAGACCGCACCCTCCGCTGCCAGGCTCCGCCCGATGCAAGCGCGCATGACGCCCGGGACCTGGGGCCTTCTCCTCCTGCTCTCCGTCCTCTGGGGCGGGAGCTTCCTCTTCGTGGCGGTGGCGCTGACCGCCTTGCCGCCCCTGACCGTCGTGCTGGCGCGGGTGGCGCTGGCGATGCCGGCGCTCTGGCTCGTCGCCTGGGCGGCCGGTCCGCTCGCGCCGGCGACGCGACCGGTGGTGGTGGCCTGGGTCGGCATGGCGCTGCTGAACAACGTCATTCCCTTCGCCCTCATCGCGGTCGCGCAGACGATGATCCCGAGCGGCCTCGCCGCCATCGTGAACGCGGCCACGCCGATCTTCGCCGTGCTCGTTGCCCATGCCCTGACGCCGGACGAGAAGATCACGCCGCTGAAGGCGACCGGCGTGCTGGCGGGCTTCGCGGGCGTCGCCGTCCTGGCGGGGCCGGGCGCGCTGTCCGCCGGGGTGGAAGGACTCGGCATCCTCGCCGGCCTCGGCGCCTGCCTTTCCTATGCCCTGTCCGGGGTCTGGGGGCGCCGCTTCCGACAGCTCGGCGTCCCGCCCCTCTCGGCCGCGGCCGGGCAGACGACCGCCTCGACCCTCCTGCTGCTTCCCCTGGTGCTCGCTATCGACCAGCCCTGGTCCCTGCCCTTTCCGCCGGCACCCGTTCTCGGCGCCCTGCTGGCGATCGGCCTCCTCAGCACGGCCCTCGCCTACACGCTGTTCTTCCGCATCCTGGAGGAGGCTGGCGCGACGAACGTGCTACTCGTGACCCTGCTGATGCCGGTCACGGCGGTGATCCTCGGCGCCACCGTGCTGGGGGAGGCGCTGCTGCCCCGGCATCTCGCGGGGATGGCCGCGATCGCGCTGGCCATGGCGCTGATCGACGGACGCCTCTTTCGCCGTCGCTGACAAGCCAGTTGCGGCCGGTCCGGACGGAGGTCACCCTCGGCCATGCTCCTGCTGATCCTCGCCGCGCTTCTCTGGGTCGGGCTCCATGTCGGCATCGCCGGCACGGCCGCCCGCGCCGCCCTCGTGGCCCGGCTCGGAGAGGGCGGTTTCCGCGGTGCCTTCTCCCTCGCCTCCGCGGTGGCCATCACCTTGCTCGTCCTCGCCTGGCGCGCGGCGTCGACCACCCCACTCTGGGTACCGCCCCGCGCGCTGGGCTGGCCTCTGTTGGCGCTGATGCTCGCCGCCTTCATCCTCTTCGCCGGCAGCCTGATGACGCGCAACGCCACCTCGGTGGGGCAGGACCGGGCGCTCTCGGCGGAACCGCGCGGGATGATCCGCATCACCCGCCATCCGATGCTCTGGTCCTTCGCGATCTGGGCCGCGGTCCACGTCGTCGGCAACGGCGACAGCGCCGCGGCGGTCTTCTTCGGCGCCTTCCTCGTGACCGCGCTGGTCGGCATGCCCTCTCTGGACGCGAAGGTGGCGGCGCGGGACCCGGCGGCCTGGGCGGGCTTCGCGGCACGCACCTCGGTCACCCCCTTCGCGGCGGTCGCAGCGGGCCGGAACCGGCTCGTGGCGCGGGAGCTGATCGCGCCCGCCGCCGTGGGGTTGCTGGCCTGGGCCGCGATGCTCCACCTCCACCCCGTGATCTTCGGGGTCTCCCCCCTGCCCCGTTGAGTCGCCCCTTGCATCCGCCGGTCGTGCTTGCGATGCCTCCGCCGGCATCGCCCGGAGCGACCCGCTTGCCCGACGCCTCGACCGTCCCGGACGCCGCGCCGCACCCGGTCCTGACCCACCGCTATGCCACGGCCGAGCGTCGGGAGGGCTTCGTCCGCGCCCTCTTCGACCAGACCGCCCCGCATTACGACCGGATCGACCGGATCTTCTCCCTCGGCACGGGGCCGGGATACCGGCGCCGCGCCCTGGCGACGGCGGGGCTGCGGCCGGGCATGCGGGTGCTGGATGTCGCCACCGGCACCGGCCTCGTCGCGCGGGAAGCGGTGCGGCTGGCGGGCGACGCCGCGCTCGTCACCGGCCTCGACCCGAGCGAGGGGATGCTGGCGGAGGCGCGGAAGAACCTTCCCGGGGTGACCCTGCTGCGCGGCAAGGCGGAGGCGATCCCGCTGGCGGATGCGAGCGTCGACTTCCTCTCCATGGGCTACGCGCTGCGCCACGTGGCGGACCTGCACGCCGCCTTCGCGGAATATCGTCGCGTGCTCCGCCCGGGCGGGACGCTGCTGATCCTGGAGATCGGGCGGCCCGAGAGCCGCCTCGCCCGCGGGATCGTCCGGGCCTACATGGGCGGCGTGATCCCCGCCGCCTGCTGGATCGCCGCCCCCCGCCACCGCTCCGGCGAGCTCATGGCCTACTACTGGGAGACGATCGCGGCCTGCGTCCCGGCCGAGACGATCCTCGGCGCCCTGTCCGCCGCCGGCTTCTCGGACGCCACCTGCGCGACGGAGCTGGAGGTCTTCCGGGCCTATTCCGCCCGCGCCTGACCCGCCGCCCAGGCAGGGGCGGGCAATGGTGCCCCCACCGGGCGAAGGCCGGGACGCCTGGGCAGGCGCGACGCGAGCGCCCGGCCGAGCGGCTTGTCCACCAGCAGGTGGAGCGCGATCGCCGCCGCGAGGCACAGCACGGTCCCCGCGACGATAAAGGCAGGGATGGAGGACGGGAGCGGTCCCGGCGCCCATCGCCACGCTGCTCCGAGGGCCGCCAGCACGATCGTGTGGACGAGGTAGAGCGCGTAGGACGCATCGCCGACGAGCAGCGGGGCACGTAGCACCGGCACCCGCCCCGTCCGCTCCAGCGCGAGCGCGCCGAGCACGATGAGCGCCGAGGGCACGCCCAGCACCAGGCCGCGCGGCAGGCTTTCCCCCAGCATCCAGCCGCCGGGCAGCAGGGCGAAGCCGCCCAGGAGAAAAGCGAGCCCCACGCCCGGCCCTGGCAGCCATCCGGCCCGCCAGGCGAGCCCGAGCGCCATGCCGAACCAGAACTCCACGACCATGGTGTTGCCGTAGAAATGCAGCAGCACGCCCGCCGAGGGGACGAGGCGGGCGGCGACGACCAGCGCGAGCAGCGCTGCCCCCATCGCCCAGAACCGCGCCGCTTTCGGCAGCAGCAGGGCGAGGCCGAACAGGACGTAGAAGGCCATCTCGTTGTTCAGGGTCCAGCCCGGGATGAGGATCGGGAAGGCATCCCCGAGCACGGGATGCGGGTGCGGCACGAAGAGGTAGGACGTGACGATGTGCGAGAGGTCGAAGCGGCCGCTGCGCACGAGGTTGGGGACGACCAGAACGGCGAACACCATGAGCGTCGTCAGCAGCCAGTAGAGCGGGACGATCCGCACCAGTCGGCGCAGCAGGAAGTCGCCCGGGCCCTGGGGCGTTCCCGCCGTGGTCACCCACATGATCAGGCCGCTGATGACGAAGAACACATCCACGCCGGAAGCGAGCCACTCCGTTCCCGACACCTGCATGGATAGTCGGCTGAGCGGCGCGTTCATGTGGTACAGCACGACCATCAGGGCCGCGGCCGCGCGCAGATACTGAATCGAGACGAGCTGCATCGGACGGCCCTTGAACCGCGCGCATTCGTGGCCAGGGGCCGCGCCCGGTCAAGCAGCCGGCCACCACCCGTCCGGCCATGCCCGTCTGGCCAGGCCCGTCTCGCCATGCCTGTCTGGCCAGGCCCGTCTCGCCATGCCTGTCTGGCCAAGCCCCGCACCCCGGTCTATCTCCGCCGCGGCCGCCGCCGCGGAGAGACCGATCGAATGCCCCGTCCGAAGCCCGTCATGCTCGTCATCCTGGATGGCTGGGGCTGGAGGGAGGAGACGGCGGACAACGCCGTGGCGCTGGCGAATACCCCGACCTTCGACGACCTCTGGGCCACCTGCCCGCACGCCTTCCTCCGCACCTGCGGCCCCGATGTCGGCCTGCCCGAGGGACAGATGGGCAATTCGGAGGTCGGGCACCTGAACATCGGCGCCGGCCGCATCGTCATGCAGGACCTGCCCCGCATCGACGCCGCCGTCCGGGACGGCACGCTGGAGGGGCTGCCGCCGGTGGTGGCGATGGGACATCGCCTGCACGCCACCGGCGGCACGCTGCACCTGATGGGCCTTCTCTCGCCGGGCGGCGTGCACGCGCACCAGGATCACGCGCTGGCGCTCGCCCGCATCTTCGCGATGAAGGGCATCCCCGTCGCGATCCACGCCTGGACGGACGGCCGCGACACCGCGCCCCACGCCTCCGCCGAGACGGTCCCGGCCTTCGAGGCGTCGCTGCCGCCGGGCGCGCGCCTCGCGACCGTCACGGGCCGCTACTTCGCCATGGACCGCGACAACCGCTGGGAGCGCGTCTCCCAGGCCTGGGGCGCGATGGTGATGGCGGAGGGCGCGCGGGCGGAGAGCGCGGCCGCGGCCATCGCCGCCACCCACGCGGCCGGCAAGACCGACGAGTTCGTCCCTGCCACCGTCCTGCCGGGCTATGCCGGGATGAAGGACGGCGACGCCGTCCTCTGCTTCAACTTCCGCGCGGACCGGGTGCGCCAGATCCTGGCCGCGCTGCTGGACCCGCTCTTCACCGGCTTCCCGCGCCCGCGCACGCCGTCCTTCTGCGCCGCCGTGGGCATGACGGAGTACTCAGAGGCTCTGAACGCGCACCTCGCGACGGCCTTCCCGCCGCAATCCATGGCCGATCTGCTCGGCCCCACGGTCTCGGCCGCTGGCCTCACCCAGCTCCGCATGGCGGAGACGGAGAAGTATCCGCACGTCACCTACTTCCTGAACGGCGGGGAGGAGGCGCCCTCCCCGGGCGAGGACCGGGTCATGGTCCCCTCCCCCAAGGTCGCGACCTACGACCTGCAGCCCGAGATGTCGGAACCCGAACTGGCGGCCAAGGCGGAGGCCGCGATCCGCGCCGGGCAGCACGACCTGATCATCCTCAACTTCGCCAATGCCGACATGGTCGGGCACACCGGCAGCCTGCCCGCGGCGATCAAGGCCTGCGAGGCGGCAGATGCCGGGCTCGGCCGCATCGTCGCGGCCATCCGCGACACGGGCGGCGCGCTGCTCGTCACCGCGGACCACGGGAACGCGGAGATGATGCGCGACCCCGTGACCGGCGGGCCGCACACCTCCCACACGCTGAACCCCGTGCCGGTGGTGATGCTCGGCGGGCCAGTCAGGGCGAGGATGGAGGACGGGCGCCTCGCGGACCTCGCGCCCACGCTCCTGGCCCTGCTCGGCCTCGCGCAGCCCGCCGCGATAACGGGGAAGGTCCTCTACACCGCCGGATGACCGACGCCCGGCGATCCGGCAGGATCGCGCCCGAACCCGGGGACCGGGCCTTGCGCCTTCTTTTCCTCCTCCTGCTGGCGGCGCCGGCGGCGCTCGCCCAGCCCGCACCCGACCGCCCCTCCCTGCGGGAGGCGGAGCGCGAGGCCGGCGCGGCCCGCGACGAGGCCCGCGCCGCCGGGCGCTCCGTCCGCGCGGCGGAAGCGGCGGAGCGCGGCTTGGCCGAACGCCGGGCCGCCGCGGGCCGCCGTGCCGTCGCGGCGGAGACGGCCCTCGCCGAGGCCGAGGCGCGGCTGGCGGCTGCCGAGGCGCAGCGGGACGCGGCGGAGGCCGACCTCACCCGCCGGGCCGAGGCGCTGGCCCCGATGATCCCGGCGATGCGCCGCCTGGGCCTCTGGCCCGCCGAGACACTTCTCGCGGTCCCTGCCCCACCGGAGGACGCGCTGCGCGGCGTCCTCATCCTCCGCCACCTCGCCCGCCGCCTCGCGGCGGAGGCGGCCGAGTACCGCCAGGCCCGGGAAGATGCCACGCGCGCCGCCGCCGCGCTGGAGGAGGAGCGGAACCGCCTCCTCGCCGCTCGCCTCTCGGCACGCGAGGCGGCGGAGGCGGTGGAGGAGGCGCTGGCCGAGGCCCGCACCCGCCGCGAGACCGCCCGCGACACCGAGGCCGAGGCCGCCCGCCGCGCCGCCGGGGCCGCCGGCCGCGCCCGGGATCTGCGCGCCGCCGTGGAGCGTCTGGAGCGCGAGGCCGAGGCCCGCGAGGCCAGGGAGCGCGCCGAGACAGCCGCCCGCATCCGGGAGGCCGAGGCGCGCGAGGCGGCCGCCCAGGCCCGGGAGCGGGAGGCCGAGAGCCGGGAACGCGAGGCCCGCGCCGCCGATGCTCGCGACCGCGCCGCGCGCGATCGGCAGGAGGCCCTCCGGGAGGCCGAGGCCGCGCGCGACCGGGCGGAGGCGGCGCGGGAGCGCGCGAGCCAGGCCGCCCTGCCGGCCGGCCCGCCCCCCGCCCGGGGCGCCCCTGTCGCCGGCCGCATCCAGCGCGACTTCGGGCAGGACGGCGCCACCGGCCAGAGCTGGGCGGCCGCCCCCGGGGCCCGCGTGGTTTCCCCCTGCGGCGGACGGGTCGTGTTCTCCGGACCGTTCCGGTCCTTCGGACGGATGTTGATCCTGGATTGCGGGGGCGGGTATCATTTCGTTCTGTCCGGCCTGGACCGTCTCGACGCGGAGGTGGGACAACGGCTGGCGGCGGGGGAAGCGGTCGGTACACTCGGTAACGCGTCCGGGGGTGGCGTGGGCCGCGCAACGCTCTACGTGGAGTTGCGGCGGAACGGTCAGGCGGTGGACCCGAGGGGCTGGACCGCGCGAGGATAGAGCTTCGTCCCGGTGAGGCCACCGGGCGCGAAGGCACCGGGCAGGAGCCCGGCAGGACGACGAGACGAGGTCCCGGCAGACCCGGGACGAGACGAGGCAGCGTTCCGGCAGGCCGGGACGAAGGGGAGCCGAGAGCGAATGCGGTCCAAGGTTCGGCGTTTCGCGGGCGTGGGTGCGGCCTTCGCCGCCGGCGTGGTCATCGGCCCCATGGTCGCGGCCTGGGCGCAGGACGGCTCGCGCGCCGAGACCTACCGCCTGCTCAACCTCTTCGGGGACGTCTTCGAGCGGGTGCGCGCCGAGTACGTGGAGCCGGTCAACGACCGGGACGTGATCGAGAACGCGATCAACGGGATGCTCCAGGGGCTCGACCCCCACTCCTCCTACATGAACCTGCGCTCCTTCCGGGACATGCAGGTGCAGACCCGCGGCGAGTTCGGCGGCCTCGGCATCGAGGTGTCGCAGGAAGCCGGCTACGTGAAGGTCATCTCCCCGATCGACGAGACGCCGGCCGCCCGGGCCGGGGTGAAGCCGGGCGACCTCATCACCCACATCAACAACACCTCCACCCAGGGCCTCACGCTGCAGGAGGCGGTGGACCAGATGCGGGGCGAGCGCGGCACCCGCATCAACCTGACCATCCGGCGCGAGGGCACGGCCCAGCCAATCGAGATCACGCTGACGCGGGAGACGATCCGCCCGCAGGTCGTCCGGTCCCGCATGGAGGCGGGCGACATCGGGTACATCCGCCTCACCTCCTTCAACGAGCAGACCGAGGTCGGCCTGCGCCGCGCCCTGACCCAGCTCCGTGCCCAGGCGCGGGAGGGGCTGAAGGGGCTCGTGCTCGACCTCCGGAACAACCCGGGCGGGCTGCTGGAGCAGGCGATCCAGGTGTCCGACGACTTCCTGGAGCAGGGCGAGGTGGTCTCCACCCGCGCCCGCCGATCGGAGGACGCGCAGCGCTGGAATGCCCGCGCCGGCGATATCGCCTCGGGCATCCCGATCGTCGTGCTGATCAACGCCGGCTCCGCCTCGGCCTCCGAGATCGTCGCGGGCGCCCTGCAGGACCACCGCCGCGCCATCGTGCTGGGTGTGCGGTCCTTCGGGAAGGGCTCCGTGCAAACGGTCATGCCGCTGCCCGGGAACGGCGCCATCCGGCTGACCACCGCCCGCTACTACACGCCCTCCGGCCGCTCCATTCAGGCGACGGGCATCGAGCCCGACATCGAGGTGCTCGCCCAGCGCCAGGACGCCCAACAGAACCGGGAGCGCGACCGCGAGGCCAATCTTGGCCGGTCCCTGCGCAACGACACGCAGGGCCGTGAGGCGGCCCGCCCGCCCGCGCCGCTGCCGCCGCTGAACCTGCCCGCCGGCCTTCAGGAGCGCGTCCAGCGCCTGCCGGCCGAGGACGCGCCGGCCTTCGACCCGACGAAGCCCGAGACCGACCACCAGCTCCAGCAGGCGACCACCCTGCTGCGGAACCTGGCGGCCGCCCAGCCGCTGCGCCGCGCCAGCCGCTGACGCGGCACCCGGGCGTCGGACGTGCGGGCGCTCGGCCTTTTCTGGATCCTCGTGCTGGCCGGGCTGGGGGTTGGCGCGGCTTGGCTGAATCACCTCGGCCCGCCGGAGCAGATTCCGCCCGGCCTAGCCCGCACCGCCCAGGCGCCTTCCTTCCCGCCAGCCCCACCGATGGCACCGCCCGAGAGAGCGGAGCCACCGGCTCCGGTTGCGGCGGCACCCGCGGTACCCACCGCCGGACCTGCTCCCGAGCCGCAGCCTGAGCCGGCACCGCCCGCCCCCTCCGCGGCCGAGGCGCCGCCGGAGCCGGCCGCCGCGCTGCCTCCGCCTGACCCGTCCGGGCCGGTGGCCACCGCCGCCGCCGTCGCGCCGCTCACCCCGCCGAGCGCGCCGGAACCGCCCCCCCTGCCCGTCGTCGCGCCGCGTGCGCAGGCCACGGTGGACCGCCCGATCCCGCCGCCCGATCCGACGTTGCAGGAACCCTCCCCGCACGGGCCGGTGCCGCGCGCCGGGGCGGAGGGGCGCACGCCCGCCCGCGCCTATGCCCGCCCCTTCGACCGCAGCGACACCCGGCCCCGGATCGGCCTCGTGATCGGCAATCTCGGCCTCAACGCCGCCCTCTCCGACGAGGCGATCCGCCGACTGCCGCCCGCCACGGCCCTCGCCTTCTCTCCCTACGCTGCCCGGCCGGAGGTGCTGCTGGAGCGCGCCCGCGCACGGGGGATGGAGGTGCTCTCGGCCATCCCGATGGAGCCCGCCGGCTACCCCAGCACCGCCGACGCGGGCGACCGTGCCCTGTTGACCGGCCTGACGCCCGGAGAGAACGCGGACCGCTTGCTCTGGACGCTCTCGCGCATCTCGGGGCAGGTCGGCGCGATCGGGGCGCTTGGCCCCATGCGCGGGGAGCGTTTCGCCGCCCTGCCGGAGTCCATCGGCGCCGTGCAGACCGGCTTGTACAATCGCGGCCTGCTCTATTTCGACCCGCGCCCCGGCGCGCCCTCCCCGCCACGCGCCTTCGGCCGCGCCGTGGATCTCGTGGTGGACGAGCCGGCCACGCGCGGCGAGATCGAGCGCCGCCTCGCGGAGCTGGAGCGGATCGCGCGGGACCGCGGATCGGCCCTCGGCCTGGCGGCCGATCCGGCGCCGGTGCTGGTGGACCGCATCGCCGCCTGGGCCGCCGGGCTGGAGGAGCGCGGCCTCGTCCTCGCCCCCGTCACCGCCCTGGCCCGCCGCGGCGACGACCTGCCGCGCCCCGCCCCGTGAGAGCCCTGCCCGCGACACCATGACCCGTGAGACGATGACCGGCGACCGCCTGCCGCTGCGCCCGAATGTTGGCGCCTGCCTCTTCAACCGGGACGGCCTCGTGCTGGTCGCCCGGCGCGCCGACATCTCGGCCAACGCGCCGATGGGCGAGGGCGACGCCCATGCCTGGCAGCTTCCCCAGGGCGGGCTCGACCGCGGCGAGGACCCCGTGGAGGGCGTGATGCGCGAGCTGTCAGAGGAGATCGGCACCCGCAACGCCGTCATCCTCGGGCGGATGGCGGAGTGGCTCGACTACGACCTGCCGGCCCACCTGATCGGCAAGGCGCTCGGCGGCAAGTTCAGGGGCCAGACCCAAATGTGGTTCGCGCTGCGCTTCCTGGGCGAGGACTCCGAGATCCGGCTGGACGCCGACGAGCACCCGGAGTTCGACACTTGGCGCTGGGCGCCGCTCGCCGAACTGCCCGGCCTCGCCGTGCCCTTCCGCCGTCCGATCTACCAGCGGCTGGCGCAGGACTTCGCCCGCTACGCCGTGCCCGGCTGAGGGCTTACCGGAACCAGCCGTCCGGGTCCGGCCGCTCCCCGCGGAAGGCGCGGGCGAGGGCGCGCCACATCTGCTTGCGGTTGTACTCCCAGTCCAGCGGGACGCCGCGGTGATGCGTGCCGCCCTGCCGCGCGACGCCCGTATCCGTCACGGTCCAGGAATACTTGTCGATCAGCCCCCAGGTGAGGAAGGTCCGCACCCCCGCCTCGATGGCGGTGGAGGTGAAGGCATAGGTGCGCTCCGCCACCAGCCGGTCGCGCTCGGGATACTCCGCCGCGATGGTGGAGCCCTCCCGCAGGTCGAGCTCGGTCACGAGCACGGCCAGCCCCTCCGCGCGCAGGGCGCGCACGAACTCCGCGAAGACCGGCGCGGAGAACGGCTTGTCGATCTGAAGGTGGGCCTGGAGGCCGACGGCATCCAGCGGCACCCGCGCCCGGATCAGGCCGCGGACCAGGGCGAGCAGGCGCCGACGCTTTTCCGTCGCGGCCGGCGTGTCCTCCTCCACCCCGTAGTCGTTCAGGGTCAGGCGCAGCGTCGGGTCGCGCTCCCGGGCGATGCGGAAGGCGGTCTCGACATAGCCGGGGCCGAGGGCACGGAGCCAGGGCGTATCCCGCATCTCCCCGGTGGCCTGGGGCACGTCGCTGCCCGGCGGGTTGGCCACGGCCTCGTTCACCACGTCCCAGTCGCGGATCGTGTTGCGGGTCTGGCCGAGGACGCGGGTGATGTGCGCCTCCATCACGCCGCGGGCGCGCTGTGCACTCTCCCCGATGGCGGCGCGGGCCCAGTCGGGCATCGCGTTGTGCCAGACGAGCGCGTGGCCACGCGTGGTCCGGGCGCGGTTCTGGCCCCAGCGGATGATCGCCTCGAAGCCGCCGAACTCGAACTTGCCCTCCTCGGGCTGAAGGGCGGCGAACTTCGCCTCGTATTCCGGGACCAGTACCCCGGCCTCCCGCTCATAGGCGGCGGCGTAGAAAGGATCGCTGTTCAGCAGGTTCGCCTGCACGGCCGACCCGAAGGTGAGGCCCCGTTCGCGCGCGATCTGCCACAGGCCCGGCGGCGGGTTGAGCGCGGGATTGCCACGGGGCTCGGCGGTCTGGGCCTGGGCGCAAGCGGCTGCGGCTCCGGCCAGCGCGACCCCGAGAAGGGGCCGGCGGGGAAGCGGGCGGCGCCCGCCGGAGGGGGGCGGGGCCGCTCGCATGTCAGGCCGCCGCGCGCGTGGCGGGGGCGTTCTCGTTCGCCGCGCGCGCCAGGGCCTGCCGGTAGCGGTCGCGCCGCCAGCAGAGCAGCCGCCAGGCGCCCTTGGCCGCGAGGTCCGAGAGCCGCCCGCGCGGTTCCAGCCCGATGGACTTGAACACCATGCCCATGCCGCGCTCGATGTGGCGGAAGCGGTAGAAGCCCATGGCGCGGCCCATGTAACCCGCCACGCAGCGCTCGTGGCTGTAGGGGGTGTCGGCACTCTCGTTGCCGCAGTGATAGGCGAAGGAGAGCTCGTCGTCCTCGCTCTCGCCGATCCGGCCGGCGGCCACGCGCAGGCGCTTGGGGAAGGAGAGCTTCTCCCGCGCGAGATAGCGCTTCATGTGGTCGTAGAAGAGCTTGAAGTGGCGATACTCATCGGCCGCGATGAGCTTGCAGACCTGCTTCAGCACCGGCTCCTCGGTGCTCTCGCCCAGCGCCGTGTAGTAGGACGACGTGCCCGTCTCCACCATGCAGCGGGCGATCAGCTCCCCGGTGCGCGATCCGCGGATGGAGGCGTCCGCCTTCACGTCGATCTTGTAGCCGGCGCGGTAGCGGGTGAAGGCGTCGTCGAAGGACCAGGAGGGGTCGGCCAGCTCGCCCCACTTGCCCAGCGCGTCGCCGTGCTGGACCTCCTCCACCGCCCAGTTGTCGGCGGCCTGGCGGAAGTCGGGATCGTCCCCGAAGACGTTGTTGAGGTAGATCGCGTAGTCCACCCCGTTCTTCTCGACGAGGGCGGCGGCCTTCACCAGCGGCACGATCTCCGGATCGACCTTCGACGGGTCGAACCGGTCCCAGGCGATCTGGTCGAGGGTCCAATGCTTCATGCGATTCCAGACGATGATGCGGGCAGCTTAGCCCGTCCGGGACGCGCCGCCCAAGGACTGTGACAGGTCCATGTCCGGTCGCCAGGCCCGCATTACAACCGCCAACTGTGCGGGTCGCCCAGAGGTGTGGCCGGCGGGCCGCAGCGGCGGCCCGGCCGGTCGGTCGTCAGGCCGCCTGGGCGGCGTCCGCCATGGCACGGGCGGCGGCCAGGCGGGCCTGCGCCTGATCCTGCGCCTCCGGAGTCTGCGGGGCGCCCGCCAGGGCGGCCTCGGCCTCCGTCACCCGCTGGGTGGCCATGGCGCGGGACAGGCTGGCCACGGGCGTCGCCTCATCCGCCAGCACCGTCACGCGGGCCGGGGTGATCTCCGCGAAGCCGCCCATCACGAAGAGGCTCTCGGTCTCCCGCCCGCCCTCGCGCACGCGGATGACGCCGCCCCGCAGGGCGACGATCATCGGCGCGTGACCGGGCAGGACGCCCATCTCACCCTCGGCCGCGGGGATGGTGACCATCTCCACGGGGCGGGAGAGGAGCAGGCGCTCCGGGCTCACCAGCTCGAGGTCGAAGGTGTCGGCCATGAGACTAGGCCGCGACCTTCAGCGTCTCGGCCTTCTTCACCGCGTCCTCGATGGTGCCGACCATGTAGAAGGCGGCCTCCGGCAGGTGGTCGTACTCGCCGGCGACGATGCCCGCGAAGGAGCGGATCGTGTCCTCCAGCTTCACGAACACGCCCGGGGTGCCGGTGAAGACCTCCGCCACGTGGAAGGGCTGGGAGAGGAACCGCTGGATCTTGCGGGCGCGGGCGACGACCAGCTTGTCCTCCTCGGACAGCTCGTCCATGCCCAGGATCGCGATGATGTCCTGCAGCGACTTGTAGGTCTGCAGGACGCGCTGCACCTCGCGGGCCACGCGGTAGTGCTCCTCGCCCACCACGCGGGGGTCGAGGGCGCGGGAGGTGGAGTCCAGCGGGTCGACCGCCGGGAAGATCGCCTGCTCCGCGATGGAGCGGGACAGCACCGTCGTGGCGTCCAGGTGGGCGAAGGAGGTGGCGGGCGCCGGGTCGGTCAGGTCGTCGGCCGGCACGTAGATCGCCTGCACCGAGGTGATCGAGCCCTTCTTCGTGGAGGTGATCCGCTCCTGCAGCGCGCCCATGTCGGTGGACAGCGTCGGCTGGTAGCCCACCGCGGAGGGGATGCGGCCGAGCAGCGCGGACACCTCGGCGCCAGCCTGGGTGAAGCGGAAGATGTTGTCGATGAAGAAGAGCACGTCCTGCCCCTGCTCATCACGGAAGTACTCCGCCATGGACAGGCCGGAGAGGGCCACGCGGGCGCGGGCACCCGGCGGCTCGTTCATCTGGCCGTACACCAGCGCCACCTTGGAACCCTCGGTGGTGCCCTCGCCGAGCTTGATGACGCCGGCGTCGATCATCTCGTGATAGAGGTCGTTGCCCTCGCGGGTCCGCTCGCCCACGCCGGCGAAGACGGACACGCCGCCGTGGCCCTTGGCGATGTTGTTGATCAGCTCCTGAATCGTCACCGTCTTGCCGACGCCGGCGCCACCGAAGAGGCCGATCTTGCCGCCCTTGGAGTAGGGGGCGAGCAGGTCCACCACCTTGATGCCCGTGACGAGAATCTCGGTCGCGGTCGCCTGGTCCTCGAAGGCGGGGGCGGCGCGGTGGATGGTGTAGGTCTTGTCGTGCGGGACCGGGCCGCGCTCGTCGATCGGCTCGCCGATGACGTTCACGATGCGGCCGAGCGTGCCCTCGCCGACCGGGACGGCGATGCCCTTGCCGGTGTCCACCACCTCGGAGCCGCGCACGACGCCGTCGGTCGTGTCCATGGCGATGGTGCGGACGGTGCGCTCGCCGAGGTGCTGCGCCACTTCCAGCACCAGGGTGCGGCCGTTCACGTCCGTGGTCAGCGCGTTCTGGATGTTCGGCAGCTCGGAGGGGAACTGCACGTCCACGACGGCGCCGAGGACCTGGGTGACCTTGCCGACGTTGTTCTTCATGGGTTGCTCCTCAGACCGCCTCGGCACCGGAGATGATCTCGATCAGCTCCTTGGTGATGTTGGCCTGTCGCGTGCGGTTGTAGTTCAGGGTCAGCTTGTTGATCATCTCGCCGGCGTTGCGCGTGGCGTTGTCCATCGCCGTCATGCGCGCGCCGTGCTCGCCGGCGGCGCTCTCCAGCAGCGCGCGATAGATCTGGATGGCGAGGTTCTTCGGCAGGAGCTGCGCGAGGATGGTCTCCTCGTCCGGCTCGTACTCGTACAGCGCCGTCGCGCCGGCAGCGGTGGTGTCGTTCGCCGGCAGCGGCGCGGGGATGAGCTGCTGCTCGCTCGCGACCTGGGAGATCACCGAGCGGAAGCGGTTGTAGATGAGGGTGCAGACGTCGAACTCGCCGGCCTCCAGCATCGTGGTGATGCGGTTGGCGACCTCGTCCGCCTCGGCGTAGCTGATCCGCTTCACGCCGGCGTAGCTCGTCTCGCCGACGATGCGGCTGGCGAGCTCGCGCTTGAGATAGGCGGCGCCCTTGCGGCCGAGGGTCAGGACCTTGACCGTCTTCCCCTCGGACTCGAGCTGCCGGACGCGGGCGCGGGCATAGCGGCCGACGTTCGTGTTGAACGGCCCGGCCAGGCCGCGGTCGGCGGTGACCACCACCAGAAGGTGGACGCGGTCGGCGCCCGTGCCCACGAGCATCCGCGGCGCGTCCGGCGACCCGGCCACCGCCGAGCCGAGCGAGGCGAGCATCCGCTCCATCCGCTCGGCGAAGGGCCGCGCGGCCTCGGCCTGGGCCTGGGCGCGGCGGAGCTTCGCCGCCGCCACCATCTTCATGGCCTGGGTGATCTTCCGCGTGGACTTCACGCTGTTGATCCGGCCGCGCAGCGCTTTCAGGCTGGGCATGGGTGAGCTCTCCGCCGCCCCCGCGTCAGCCGAAGGACTTCGCGAAGCCGTCGAGGAAGGCGATCAGCTTCTTCTCGGTGTCGCCGCTGATCGCGCCCTCGGTCCGGATCGCGTCCACGATCTCCGGCTTCGCGGCCTTGATCTCGGACAGCATCCGGCGCTCGAACTCGCCCACCCGGCCAACCGGGATCTTGTCGAGATAGCCGCGCGTTCCCGCGAAGAGGGACAGCACCTGCTCCTCGACCGGAACCGGCTCGAACTGCGGCTGCTTCAGCAGCTCCGTCAGTCGCGCACCGCGGGCCAGCAGCGCCTGCGTGGAGGCGTCGAGGTCCGAGGCGAACTGCGCGAAGGCCGCCATCTCGCGGTACTGGGCCAGCTCGAGCTTGATCTTGCCGGCGACCTGCTTCATCGCCTTGATCTGCGCCGCCGAGCCCACGCGGGACACTGACAGGCCGACATTCACCGCCGGGCGGATGCCGCGGAAGAACAGCTCGGTCTCGAGGAAGATCTGGCCGTCGGTGATGGAGATGACGTTCGTCGGGATGTAGGCGGACACGTCGCCGGCCTGCGTCTCGATGACCGGGAGCGCGGTCAGCGAACCGGCGCCGAAGTCGTCGTTCATCTTCGCCGCCCGCTCCAGCAGGCGGGAGTGCAGGTAGAACACGTCGCCCGGATAGGCCTCACGGCCCGGCGGACGGCGCAGCAGCAGCGACATCTGGCGGTAGGCGACGGCCTGCTTCGAAAGGTCGTCGTAGAAGATGACCGCGTGCATGGCGTTGTCGCGGAAGAACTCGCCCATGGCGCAGCCGGTGTAGGGCGCCAGGAACTGCATCGGCGCCGGGTCGGAGGCGGTGGCGGCGACGACGATCGAGTACTCGAGCGCGCCGCGCTCCTCCAGCGTCCGCACGAGCTGCGCGACGGTGGAGCGCTTCTGCCCGATCGCGACGTAGATGCAGTAGAGCTTCTTCTTCTCGTCGGTGCCGGCGTTGATCGGCTTCTGGTTGATGATCGTGTCGATGATCACCGCGGTCTTGCCGGTCTGGCGGTCGCCGATGACCAGCTCCCGCTGGCCGCGGCCGATCGGGATCAGGCTGTCGATCGCCTTGATGCCGGTCTGCATCGGCTCGTGTACGGACTTGCGCGGGATGATGCCCGGCGCCTTCACCTCGACGGTGGTGCGCTTGACGTCGACCAGCGGCCCCTTGCCGTCGATCGGGTTGCCCAGCCCGTCCACCACGCGGCCGAGCAGGCCCTTGCCGACCGGCACGTCCACGATCGTCCCGGTGCGGGAGACGGTGTCGCCCTCACGGATGCGGGTGTCGTCGCCGAAGACCACGACGCCGACGTTGTCGGATTCGAGGTTCAGCGCCATGCCGCGCACGCCGGCGGAGGGGAACTCCACCATCTCGCCGGCCATGACGTTCTGCAGGCCGTAGCAGCGGGCGATGCCGTCGCCCACGGTCAGCACGGTGCCCACCTCGGCGACGTTCGCCTCGGTGTCGAAGCCAGCGATCTGCTGCTTCAGGATGTCGGAGATCTCGGCGGGACGGATGTCCATGGGATCAGGCGGCTCCCTTCATGACGTAGGACAGGCGTTGCAGCCTGGACTTGATGGATGTGTCGTAGAGACGGGAGCCGATCTTCACGATCAGCCCGCCGAGGATGGAGGGGTCCACCGTCTCGATGAGGCGGACGTTGGAGTAACCGGCCTCCGTCAGCCGCGCCGCGATCTGCGTGCGCTGCGTGCCGGTCAGCGGGTGGGCGGTGGTGACCTCGGCGGTCTGCTGCCCGCGCTGCTCCGCGAGAAGCGCGCCGAAGGAGGTGGCCACGGAGGGGAGCGACGACAAGCGCCGGTTGGCGATCAGCACGCCCACCAGGTTCTTCACGTCCCCGCCGATCCCAGCGCGATCCAGCACGGCGAAGGCACCGTTCCGCTGGGCCGTCGAATCGAGCCGGGGATCGGCGACGAAGGCCCGGAAGCCCTCATCGTCCCGCCACAGGGAGAAGAGGCGGTCCATGTCGCCGGCGACGGCGTCCACCGACTTCCTGTCCTTGGCCAGCTCGAGCAGGGCCTGGGCATATCGCTCCCCCGCACCGGTCGGGGAGGCCCCGGCCAGGGTCCCGGGGGAGGCGTTCATCGCGGCTGCGTCGGAGGCCACTGGCGATCCCGTCCTAGGGTGGAGTCCGGCGACCCGCGCCGCACGGGGCGGATTCGGGCCGGCGCGCGGCGCGCGGAAACGGCCCCGGTCGGGGCCCCCTTCGCCGGCGCGCGCCCTTAACATGATGCAATGTCGCACCGCAACCGGCCGGGACCGGCAAACACCAGCGGAAAGGTCATTGGAACCCTGCCCGCCTCTGCGCGCTTCAACGGGAAGAGCCGCCGCCCGAGGCTGCGGCCTATGAACCGGCCAGGGGAGACCCGTCATGAGCGATCGCGTCAACAAGCCTGATGGCACCGACATGCGGCAGCCGCGCCAGGGTGCCGAGTACGTGTCCGATCTGAAGCCCGGCGCCGGCACGGACGCCAAGCTGGACAAGGAGGTGAAGGACACCTTCCCTGCTTCCGACCCGATCAGCCCGAAGGTGATCACCGGCTTCGTGGCCACCCCCGACGTGAACGAGAAAATCATCGAGGGCGAGGGCAAGGCCGAGGCCCGGAACGCCCGCGAGGACCTTCCGCGGCAGGGTTAGCACCGCTCAGGCCGCCGATTCGGCCATCCGGGCAACGTATTCGTCGCAGCAAGGTCCGCGTCATCACCGTCGCGGATCGCGCGTCCGCTCCGGCAAAGGCCGGGGCGGATTCGGCATGTGCGTATTCAGGGCAATTTTCGACCCATCCCTCTAAAGGAAACTCACGGGGTCCACGTCCACCTGGACCCGGACCGCGTTCGGCACCTCCACCCGGCTGAGCCAGTCTCGCAGCAGCGGCTGGACCGCCACGTCCCGCCGAGCCTTCAGCAGCAGGCGCCGCCGGTGGCGGCCGCGCAGCATGGACAGCGGTGCCGGCGCCGGACCCAGCACCTGCACCCCCTCCCCGCCCGGTGCGGCCAGGCCGAGGTCGCGCGCCACGCGGTCCGCCGCCCGCTCGTCCTCGGATGACACGATCAGGGCCGCGAGCCGCCCGAAGGGGGGCCAGGAGCCGGGGCGGCGGGCCTCGGCCTCCTCGGCCATGAAGCTGTCCAGGTTGCCGGAGACGAGCGCCTGCATGACCGGGTGGTCCGGGTTCCAGGATTGCAGCAAGACCCGCCCCGGGCTCTCGGCCCGGCCGGCGCGGCCGGCGACCTGATGCAGCAGTTGCACCGTCCGCTCGGCCGCGCGCAGGTCCCCTCCGGCGAGGCCGAGATCCGCGTCCACCACACCGACCAGCGTCAGGTGCGGGAAGTGCCAGCCCTTGGCGACGATCTGGGTGCCGATGATCAGGTCCACCTCGCGCTCGGCGATCTGCCGCGCGGCCTCGGCCGCCGCGGCGGGACCGGGGATGGTGTCGGACGCCATGACCAGTCGGCGGGCCTCGGGGAAGAGCTGCGCCGCCTCCTCCTGCACTCGCTCCACGCCGGGGCCGATGGCGGTCAGGTTCCCCTCGGCGCCGCACTCCGGGCAGAATTGCGGGATGGGCTCGGCATGGCCGCAGTGGTGGCACTGCAGGCGGCGCTGGGCCCGGTGCTCCACGAGCCAGGCGGTGCAGTTCGGGCAGCGGATGCGGTGGCCGCAGGTCCGGCACAGCGTCATCGGCGCGTAACCCCGCCGGTTCAGGAAGAGCATCGCCTGCTCCCCCCGCGCCAGCGTGGCCGTGATCAGCTCGATCAGGGGCGGCGAGAGGAACCGCCCGCGCTCCGGCGGGACCTTCCGCAGATCCAGCACCTCCACCTCGGGCAGGCCGGCGCTGCCGTGCCGCGTGGGCAGGCGCTGCGCGGTGTAGCGGCCCTGCTCGGCGTTGGTCAGCGTCTCCAGGCTCGGCGTCGCGGAGACGAGGACGCAGGACGCCCCGGCCATCCGGGCGCGCACCACCGCCATGTCGCGCGCGTGGTAGATGACGCCGTCCTCCTGCTTGAAGGCGGTCTCGTGCTCCTCGTCCACGATGATGAGGCCGAGGTCCGGGAAGGGCAGGAACAGGGCGGATCGGGCACCGACGAGGACCTGCGCCTCCCCCTCCGCCACCGCGCGCCAGGTGGCGCGCCGCTGCCGGCCGGACAGCTCGGAGTGCCAGAGCGCCGGTGCGCAGCCGAAGCGCGCCTTGAAGCGGTCGAGCCACTGGGACGACAGCGCGATCTCCGGCAGCAGCACCAGCGACTGCCGTCCCTGGCGCAGGCACTCCGCCACCGCGTCGAGATAGACCTCCGTCTTGCCGGACCCGGTGACGCCCGCCAGCAGCGTCACGCCGAAGGCGCGCTTCGCCACGGCATCCCGCAGGCTTGCCGCCACCTCCGCCTGCTCGGGCGCCAGGGACGGACCGGGATGCTCCGGATCGGGGCGCGAGAAGGCCCGCGGGCGCGGCAGGAGGGCCGGCTCGATCAGCCCCGCATCGGCCATGCCGCGCAGCACGCCGGTCGAGACCTCCGCCTCGACCGCGATGTCGGCGCCGGCCCGGGGCTCCTCCGCGGTCATCACATCCAGCACGCGGCGGCGCTGGGCCGTCATGCGGTAGCCGGGCGCCCCGCCCTGCGCCGCCAGCCCGGCCGCCGAGAGCTTCCAACCCGCCTGCTGCCCCGGCGGCTCCAGGGCGGAGGGCACGCTCATCGCCATCCGCAGCACCGCGCCGGGGGGCGCGAGGGTGTAGGCCGAGACCCACTCCACGAAGCGCCGCAGGCTCTCCTTCATGGGTGGGGCGAGCATGGGGGTGATGATGTCCCGCATCTTGCCCTCGGGCAGGCTCGGGTCGGGATCGCCGTCCCACACCACGCCCAGCATCTCCCGCCCGCCCAGCGGCACGGCGACGAAGGTGCCAGGCTCCGGCAGGGGGTGGCCGGCCGGGACGCGGTAATCGTAGGCACCGCCGCCCGGCGTCTCCAGCGGCAGGGGCAGCAGAACCCGCACGCGGCGCGATGGCGGGCCGGCCGGCTTCGCCGACCGCCGCTTGCCCTTGGAGGTCGCCGGCGGGGCGGACTCCAATCCTTCAAACAGCCCGCCGTCGAACGTCCTGGACTCGGCGTCGCTCATCGCTATTGATCCGCCGCCATGGCCGCCCGCCCGGCGGCGATTTCCAGGACAATCCAGATGAAGTTCTTCGTGGACACCGCCGAGGTCTCCGAAATCCGCGCCCTCGCCGAGAGCGGCCTGCTCGACGGCGTCACCACCAACCCCTCCCTCATCGCCAAGTCCGGCCGCGCTATGTCCGAGGTGGTGAAGGAGATCTGCGACATCACCCCCGGCCCGGTCTCCGCGGAGGTCACCGCCACCGACTACGACGGGATGATGCGCGAGGGGGAGCACCTGGGCCGGATCGCCCCCAACGTCGTCATCAAGCTGCCGCTGACGGAAGCGGGGCTGCGCGCATGCAAACATATGGTGAACAACGGGGTGATGGTCAACGTCACCCTGTGCTTCTCTGCGGCCCAGGCGCTGCTCGCGGCCAAGGCCGGCGCTACCTACATCTCCCCCTTCGTCGGCCGGCTGGACGATATCGGCCAGGACGGCATGACCCTCATCGCCGACACCGTGCAGATCTACCGGAACTACCCCGCCCTCACGACCGAGGTGCTGGTGGCCTCCATCCGCCACCCCATCCACCTGATCCAGGCGGCGAAGATGGGGGCCCACGTCGCCACCCTGCCCCCGGCCGTCATCAAGTCGCTCTACAAGCACCCGCTGACCGACCGCGGGCTGGAAGCCTTCCTCGCCGATTGGAAGAAGACCGGGCAGTCCATCCTGTAGGATGGCCGGGCTTCGGCCTGCGCCGTCGCCAGCGTGTCTCCGGGAGGCGCCGCCTCCCGGACCCTCGGCCGGGGCAGACGTGCCCCCCGGACCCCGCGATCCTTCTCGATGCGTATACAGCCGGTGCTTTCAGCGGAATCGCCGCCAAAGCCCGATTCGCCACCTCCGCCCGCGGCTGGCACACTGCCGCCGATGACCCGTCCTGGCCCCCAGCCGGACACCCCCGCCCCGGATGAGGAAGCGGTGCGCGTGGCCCGCTACCTCTCCGCCCATCCCCGGTTCCTGGCGGAGCACCCGGCCCTCTACCGCGCCCTCCATCCGCCGCGCCGCGTGCACGGGGACAATCTGGCCGACCACATGGAGGCCCTACTCGCCGTGGCGCGGGCCGAGACGGGATCGGTGGCGGCCGCCGCCCGCGCCGGCCAGGACCTGACCCTGCGCGCGGCCGCCGCTGCCGTCGCCCTCATCGGCGCCCCCGATCCGCTGGCGGTCGTTTCGGGCGAATGGCCCGCCCTGCTCGGCCTGGAGGCCGCCACCCTGGCCGAGGAGCGCCTCGCCGCCCGCTGCCCCCTGCCCGCCGGTACTGTGGAGCGCCTGCTCGGCGGCCGGGAGGCCGCCGTCCGGAACCTGCCCCTGGCCGAATCAGCCGCCCTGCACGGCGAGACGCACCCGCTGATCCAGCGCGACGCCCTGGTCCGCCTGCCCGGCACGGCGCCTCGGCTACTCGTGCTCGGCGCCCGCAGCCCCGGCGCGCTGCCGACGCACGGCGCGACGGCTCCTCTGCGCCTTCTCGCGGACGCCCTCGCCCGCGCCCTCGACGCTGGATGAACGCCGCCGCAGCCCGCGTCGCCTTCCTCGACTGGCTAACCGCGGAGCGGCGCGCCAGCCCGGAGACCGTGGAAGCCTATGGCCGCGACCTCGCCGACCTCCTCGGCTTCCTGACAGCCCACCAGGGCGGCGAGCCCGATCTCGCCGCACTGCGCCTGGCCGACCTGCGCGCCTTCCTGGCGCATCGCGCCTCGCAGGGGATCGGCGCCTCCTCCCGCGCGCGGCAGCTCTCCGCGATCAAGACCTTCCTGCGCTTCCTCGTACGCCGCCACGGCCTGCCGCCCCTGCCGCTGGCCGGCGTCACCGGTCCGCGCCGCCGCCCGCCCGTCCCCCGCGCCCTGACCGCCCCCCAGGCCCGCGCCGTCACGCGCGACACGGACGAGGCCGAGGACGACCCGCGCCTCGCCGCCCGCAACCGCGCGCTCTTCACGCTTCTCTATGGTTGCGGGCTGCGTATCGCGGAGGCGCTCGCGCTCGACGTGCGCGACGCGCCGAAGGCCGGGACCGGCCTTCGGGTGCTCGGCAAGGGCCGGAAGGAGCGCGTCGTCCCCGTCCTGCCGGCGGTGGAGGCGGCGGTGAAGGAATGGCTTCGCCTTCGCGGCGCGGCCGGGCCGGGCGAGCCGCTCTTCACCGGTGCCAAGGGGGACCGGCTGAATCCCGGCGTCGCCCAGCGCGCGCTCCGCGACCTGCGCCGGCTGACCGGACTGCCGGAGCACGCGACGCCCCACGCGTTGCGCCATTCCTTCGCCACCCACCTGCTCGGCGGCGGCGCGGACCTGCGCGCGATCCAGGAGCTGCTGGGGCATGCCAGCCTCTCCACCACGCAGCGCTACACGGCGGTGGACTCGGCGGGGCTGCTGGAGACCTGGCGAAAGGCCCACCCGCGCGCGGACTGAGCCGCGCCATTCGGGTCAGGGCAGCCGCCCGCCATTCGCGACGCAGGAGGCGATGAGGTTCTCCCGCTCCCGCCGCCCACGGGAGAGGGATCCGGGCGGGTAGCGACGAGCGACCTCCTGCCGGCACTGCTCCTCGATCGTCATCGGCGTGGGCGCCGCGGGCCGCCGCTCCTGGGCCAGCGCCGGGGCGACCATGACCGCGAGCACAGGCGAAGCACCGGCCAGGGTCGCGATCGCCCGCATGGAGCGGCTCAGCACAGCGCCGTGCCTCACCGGCTCAGAGCATCACCGGCGTGCGCGCCGGCCGGAGCACGGTGAAGGCGAAGGCCAGGGCGGCCTCGGCCCGTCCACCCCACCAGGCGCCGCGATGCGTGTCGCCGGAGGCGGCGGCCACCGCGCAGCGCATCCCGCGCAGCGTGCCGAGCGCGTCATGCGCCAGGGACTCCGGCTCGCTCCGCGGCCGGGAGGTCGCGGCGGGGGCCGCCGCGGCCGGGCAATGGGACAGGGCGCGGCGGAAAGCCTCCCGGTCCGCCGCGACGCGGGACACGGGCTCAGGCGCGAGGGTGACGGCGAATTCGGCGCCGCGCAGGCTCGTCGTCAGGCGCTGGCCGCCGGCACCGGGCTTCACCAGGGCCTGACGCAGCTCCCCCTCGGCATGGGCGAGCAGGCGGTCATAGGCGTCCAGCTCCCCGGACGGGCTCGCCTGCGCCACGCCGGCGAGCAGCGGAAGGCCGATCAGGGCGAGCGCCGCGTGACGCGCCACGCCGCGCATGTAGCGGCGCTCCGGGCGGTAGCGGGTGGAGCGCACCACGCGGGTCCAGGCCGCCAGCACCAGCCGGGCGAGTCGCGGAAGCGGCGCGAGGCGGTGCGGGGTCATGGCGGTCAGCCCTCCTGGGGTGCTGAACGCCGGTTTACCGTTCCAGTGTCACGCCGGTGTGGCGGAAAATGTCGTCTCTGTGTCGCGATGCAGCATGGGCACGGGGCGCCCGGCCGGACCTCCTACAGCCGCGTGCCGAAGGAGCGAGGACGCGGCCGATGGCCGCCCGCGCCCCGGGACAACCCGGTTCAGGCGGCCCGCCAGACGCCCGGCCGCACTCCCGCCGCGGTGACCAGCCCATAGGCGGTGATGCCGAGCGCGACGCCGAGGAAATGCCCCTC
Organism: Muricoccus radiodurans; assembly: GCF_050154705.1. Taxonomy (GTDB): domain Bacteria; phylum Pseudomonadota; class Alphaproteobacteria; order Acetobacterales; family Acetobacteraceae; genus Roseomonas; species Roseomonas radiodurans. The sequence continues at coordinate 1,799,923 of NZ_CP189561.1, forward strand.
CAGCCCCATCCCCGCGAGGTTTGCAAGGCACCAGCCGCCCCCGACGGCCAACCCGATCCGCGACACCCCCGCCAGGACGGGCCAGCGCATCCGCCCGGCCCCCATGGACGCGAAGTAGAACGCCATCCCCATCCCGAAGCCGCCGAAGGCGAGGCCCACATAGCCGAGGGCGCGGGCGGCGATCGCCGCCACCTCCGGATCGCGCGTAAAGGCCGCGGCGAAGGTGCCGGGGAACAGTCCCACGACCAGCCCCACAGCGCCGGCCATGGCAAAGGCCATCAGCGCGCCCGTCCAGGCGATGCGGCGCGCCGTCGCCCAATCCCCCCCGCCGACCGCGCGGCCGACGAGGGCCGTGAGCGCGGAGCCGATGCCGAAGGCGATCGGGATCATCAGGAACTCCAGCCGCGCCGAGATGCCGTAGGCCGCCACCGCCGCCGCCCCGTGCCGTGCGACCTGCGCCGTCACGAGGATCGTCGTCAGATTCGCCACGCCGGCGAGAAGGCTCGCCACCAGCCCGACCGAGAGGATGCGCCGGAACAGCGCGCCCGAGGGCCGCACGCGGAACTCCGGCACGAAGCCGGCGCCGCCGCGGGCGACCACCGTGATCATCGCGAGCGAGGCGGCCCAGAACACCCCGGCCATCGCGATGCCAAGCCCGGCGAGCCCCAGCCCCGCCGGCTCTGCCAGCACCCAGGCGAGCGGAGGGTAGGCGACCCAGGCGAAGACCAGCACCCGCGCCGCGAGCGCGTGCCGCCCGCCGCCCCGCAGGACGGAGGCGAAGGTGTTCGCCAGCCAGACCGGGATGGCCCCCGCCCCGAAGAGCCAGGTGGCGTAGACCGCCGCCGATTCTGCCGCGATCGGCCCGGCGATGGCCGAGAGGATCGTCCGCGGGAAGACCGCCAGCGCGATCGCGAAGATCCCGCCCGCCATCACCGCGATCAAGGCGGCATGGACGACGAGCGCCGACGCCTCGTCCCGCTTTCCCGCCCCCAGGGCGCGGGCGATGGCGGAGACGACGCCCCCGCCCATGGCACCGGTGGACATCATCTGCATGAGCAGCGCGAAGGGCAGCAGCACCGCCCAGCCCGCGAGCGCCGCCGTGCCCTGCCGGGCGGCGAGCCAGGTTTCGAAGAGTTGGCCGGTGACCTGCAGCACCGAGATCAGCGCGGTCGGCGCCGCGAGGGCACCGATCCGTCGAATCACATCCGCCGTGCCCGGCGGCGTAAGCAAGGGGGCGGCGACGGGAGTCGCAGCAAGGGTGTCAGCCAACCGTCACATCCTTCTCCTGGCACTCGGCCCCGCCGAAGCGCCGCCGCATCGTCTCTCCCGCCCCGGGGCCGGGCGCGAAGCGCACCGTTTCCGGCCCCAAGGGCCGCCCCGCCGCGCCGACCAGCGGCGACACCTCGAGATCCTCGCCGGTGTCGGGGTCCAGCAGCCGCACCACCGGCCCGGCGGGATCCCCCATCCAGCGGTCGCCCCAGCGCTTGATCGCGACGAAGGCTGGGAAGAAGTCCCGGCCCTTCTCCGTCAGGCGATAGGCATGGCGCCCGCCCTCGGCCGGCACGCGCTCCAGGAGTCCATGCTCGACGAGGCTGCCCAGCCGGGCCGAGAGGATGTTCGTGGCGATGCCGAGTTGGCGCTGGAAGTCGTCGAAGCGGGTGGTGCCGTAGAAGGCTTCCCGCATCACGAGGATGGCCCAGCGCTCCCCCAGCACCGCCATGGCGCGGGCGATGGGGCAGCGCATGCGGGTGAAGTCCGTGCGGGCCATTGGCGGCCTCCCTGACTTGCAACATGCAAGCCTCTCCGTGGCCGGATTGCAAGATGCAAGTTAGGGAGGCCAGAGTTTCCCGTTTCTCCGACGATGGGGCGGGAGCATCCTGCGGGAGGACGGGGGGGGCGGCAGGGCGGTGCGGAGACGATTTCCCATCGGCGGCAGAAGCATCCGCCAGGGGGCGGTCCTCGTCCTGCTCGCGGCCGGATCGGTGGCCGCGCCGCGCGCGGCAGAACTGCCCCGCCCCGTCCCGCTCCGCGTCGTGGCCGAAGGCTTCCTGCCGCAACGGAGCTGGCAGGAGCCGGTCTGCCGCCTGGCCGAAGCCCCCTGCGGCGGGGCGAGGACTCCTCCCAGCCTGCTCCGGGCGGCGAACGCGGCGGTGGGCACCTACCACGCGATCCTGCCCGGCCCCGTCCTGGCGGAGCTGCGCTTCTCCCGCGGCCAGTGGCAGCTTCGCCGGCGCTGGGACTTTCGCGGCCACCCCTTGGCCCTGGGGCGGGAGGAGGATGCCGCCACCCGCCTCTTCCCCGCCCTGTACCCCGCTGGGCCGGACCGTTGGGCGGTGGCCTTCCAGAGGGTGCGGAACGAGGGCTACGCAGGGGGCGGGGCCTCTTTCTCCCGCGCGGACTTCCTGCTGCTGCCAGCCGAGGGCGGGGCGGTCGGCGCGGACGCGACGCTGTTCCCGGAGGTCCCCTTCTCCTGCTCCAAGATGGTCCGCGCCTGTTTCAGCGAGCGCGACCACCGGACGTCCCGCCACTGCCATGACGAGTCGACCGGGTCGCTGTCCATCCGGGTGGTTCCCGGCCCGGACCCCGCCTGGCACGACTGGGTCCTGACCTGGCAAGCAGAGGATTGGCCGAGCGGTGTGGGGCGGAGCGGGGTACGCACCACTTCCGCCACGGCGCGATTGCGCCACGGCGACGACGCGGCGGCCGTCGCCGCACGGACGGGGAGCTTCGACTTCTGCGGAGGGTCCCAGGAGTGATGCCTCCTGCCGGTTGAGTCCCTCAACCGCGACGGGCAGGCTCCGCGCGAGAGCGGCCGATGCGCGCCGCAGGGAAAACATCCATGCACGCCAACCACGCCGCCCAGTTCGACCTGACCGGGCGCACGGCCCTCGTCACCGGGGCCTCCCGGGGCCTCGGCCTGGCCATGGCGCGCGGACTGGCGGAGGCCGGGGCCGCGGTGCTGCTGAACGCCCGTGACCCGGCAGCGGTGGAGGCGCGCGTGGCGGAGTTCCGCGCCGACGGGCTGGACGCGCGCGCCCTGCCCTTCGACGTCACCAGCAGCGACGCCATCGCCGCGGCGACGCGCGACCTTCCGGTGGACATCCTCGTCCACAACGCCGGCAACCAGTTCCGCCGTCCCATCGAGGAGGTGACGGATGAGGGCTGGTATTCCGTGATGGACACGCACCTGACCGCCGCGATGCGTCTTGCCCGCGCACTGGCGCCGGGGATGAAGGCGCGCGGCCGGGGCAAGGTGATCGCGACGGGCAGCCTCGCCTCCGAGCTCGGCCGCGGCACCATCACGCCCTATGCCGCGGCGAAGGGCGGGCTGAAGATGTTCATCCGCGCGCTTGCCGTGGAACTCGCGCCCTTCAACGTGCAGGCGAACGCCATCGGCCCCGGCTGGTTCGACACGGAACTGAACGCGCCGCTCTCGGTGAATCCGGAATGGGTCGCGATGATCAAGCGCCGCACCCCCGCCGGACGCTACGCCGACCCGCGCGAGATCGCCGGCACCGCGGTTTTCCTCGCCTCCCCGGCAAGCGACTTCGTGACGGGGCAGATCATCTTCGTGGACGGCGGGGTGACGGCGTCGATGCTGTGAGGAGGAAGGCCGGGGGAAGGTATTCCCCCGGCCCCCCATCTGTTTCTGTCAGGCTGTCACGAGACCGTTTTGATCCGGCCCGCCGCGGCCAAGGCGAGGAAACGGAGTTACTCCGCACCGGCCCTGAGCAACGCCGACAGCGCCTCCGACAAGCCCTCGGTCGCGCTCGGCGCTGGTGCCGCCGCATCCTCCCGCGCCACCCGCAGCGCCTCCCGCAGCGTCGCGCGGTGCGGGTCCAGGAACGGCACGGGCAGGCCCTCTGCCAGCCGCGGCATGACCGGGATCAGCCCGGCCCCGCCCACGACCACGCGCGCCGCGCCGGTGCGCGCCGCGGCCTCCGCCAGCGCGGCGCGGGCACGGTCCGGGTCTGACGCCGCCTCGTCGATCGAGACATAGCCCGCGATGCGCGGCGCGACGCCAAGGGTGATCGCCAGCTCCGACAGCATCTCGCACCAGATCGTCCCGCCGGTCGCCACCAGGAAACGCCCGGGCAGACGGGCGGCCACGGTGAATCCCGTCGTGGCGAAGCCGAGCACGGGCAGTCCCGTTGCCTCCCGCAGCGCCGCCAGCCCCGGATCGCCGAAGCAGCCGAGGATGATGGCATCGGGCGCCGCCCCGTTACGCAGGGCCGTCGCCGCGGCGTCCAGCACCGCGTGGGCCGCGATCGCCGCGGTGGCGCGGCTGGCGATGTAGCGCCCGCCGAATCGCGCCGTGACAGCGGTGATCTCCGCCGCGTCCCCCAGCTCGTCCCGCGCGAGGGTGGCGATGCTGCGGGTGACGGGTTCTGAGGTGTTCGGATTGATGATCAGGAGACGGGGCATCGGGGTCCTGCTTGGGAAGCGCCGACGCTTCCCAAGCAGACGCTAGGCCAGGGCGCGCCGCCCGTCGCCCCGCGTCAGCCGCGCCCGAGGGCCCGTCGCAGGCGCAGCCCCCAGCCGGACATGCGCTCCGTCATGCTCCGCTCCATCTCCTCGATCTTCGACACGGCCGCCGGCCATTTGCCGGCCAGCCAGGCCCAACGCTTCGCGGCCCAGTAATGCTGGTCCCGCAGCACGAAAACGCCGAGCGCGAGGAAGAGGAACCCCTGCAGGAAGGGCAGGATGCAACCGAGGATGCCGAGGACGATGAAGAACCAGCCGAGCGCCTTGCGGCCCGGGGCGGGCCGCAGGGTCACGTATCCCGGATTGGAGCTCGGGGCGGGAACAACGGGCTGATCCGGCATCGCCGCCAGATGGTCCCGCCCCCGCGCCGATCAAGTCCGGTTCAGATGTGCAGCGCCCGCGCGTCCACGGCCAGCGCCGCCTCCTTCACTGCCTCGTTGAGCGAGGGATGGGCGTGGCAGGTGCGGGCCACATCCTCGGCGGAGGCGCCGAACTCCATGGCCAGGGCCAGTTCCGCGATCAGCGTGCCGGCGTCGGGGCCCAGGATATGGGCGCCGAGCATCCGGTCCGTGTCCTTGTCCGCGAGGATCTTCACGAAGCCGTCGGTGTCGCCCATCGCGCGGGCGCGGCCATTGGCGGTGAAGGGGAACTTGCCGACGCGGTAGGCCTGCCCGCGCGCCTTCAGCTCCTCCTCCGTCTCGCCGACCGCGGCAACCTCGGGCCAGGTGTAGACCACGCCGGGGATGGCGCCATAGTTCACGTGGCCATGCTGGCCGGCGAGGATCTCGGCCACCGCCACGCCCTCGTCCTCCGCCTTGTGGGCGAGCATGGCGCCGGCGATCACGTCGCCGATCGCGTAGATGCCCGGGACGTTCGTGGCGAAGTGGCCGTCCGTCTTCACGCGGCGGCGCTCATCCAGCTCCACCCCGGCCGCTTCCAGGCCCAGCCCCTCCGTGTAGGGCCGGCGGCCGATCGCGACGAGCACGACGTCCGCGTTCAGCGTCTCCGCGGCGCCGCCCTTGGCCGGCTCCACCGTCACGGCGAGGCCGTCCGCGCCCGGCGCCGCGCCGGTCACCTTGGAGCCGAGCTTGAATTTGAAGCCCTGCTTCTGCAGCACGCGCTGGAAGGCCTTCGCCGTCTCGTCGTCCATGCCCGGCAGGATGCGATCGAGGAACTCCACCACGGTCACCTCGGCGCCCAGGCGCCGCCACACGCTGCCCAGCTCCAGCCCGATCACGCCGCCGCCGATGACGACGAGGTGCTTCGGCACGCTCTCCAGCTCCAGCGCGCCCGTGGAGGTGACGATCCGCTTCTCGTCCACCTCCACCCCGCGCAGCGGGATGCTCTCGCTGCCCGTAGCGATGACGATGTTCTTCGTCTCGTACTCCGTGCCGTCCACGGAGACCTTGCCCGGCGCGGTGATCGTCCCCGCGCCCTTCAGCCAGGTGACCTTGTTCTTGCGGAACAGGAACTCCACGCCCTTCACGTTGGCGCTCACCACCTCCCCCTTGCGGGCCTGCATCCGGGCGAGGTCGAGCTTTATCCCCTCCACCTGGATGCCGTGGTCGGCGAACTTGTGAGCAAGCTCCTCGAAGTTCTCGCTGCTCTGCAGCAGCGCCTTGGAAGGGATGCAGCCGATGTTGAGGCAGGTGCCGCCGAGCGTCTCCCGCTTCTCCACACAGGCCACCTTCATGCCGAGCTGCGCGGCGCGGATGGCGCAGACATAGCCGCCGGGGCCGGCGCCGATGACGATCAGGTCGAAGGAATCGGGCATGGTCGGGTCCTGAAGGGTCGTTGCCGGAATATGGGGCGGGTTAGAGCAGATCGCGGCGGGGCGGAATCGCCCCGGAGCGTGAATCTGCTCATGAATAAGGTGGCAAGGCGCCCCCGCGAAGTCCGCAAGCGCCGCAAAGCCGACCCGCGCCAAGGTCCGGTCACCGCAGCACGGAGGTCCGCTTGCCCCTGAAGCCCGCCACCCGCCTGGACTATGGCGCCCGCATTGCGCGCGCCATGGCCTTGCTGGCGCGGGACCCCGACCGCCTGCCCGACCTGGCGGCGCTGGCCGAGGCCGCCGCCTTCTCGCCCTGCCACTTCCACCGGATCTACCGGCTGCTGACCGGGGAGACACCGGCGGAAACACTCATCCGCCTGCGCCTTCACCGCGGGGCGGCCGCGCTGATCCGGGGGCGGGAACCGGTGGAGACGGCGGCGCGGGAGGCCGGTTACTCCGGGGCGGCGTCCTTCACCCGCGCCTTCCGGGCGGCCTACGGCGTCCCTCCGGCGGCCTACCGGGCGCTGGGCGGGCTGGGCCGGGTGCTGCGGCCCCATCCTCATGAGGAAAGGATCACCATGCCCGACGTCTCGATCCGCGACCTGCCACCCCTCCGGCTGGCCGTGATGCCGCACCACGGCGCCTACACCGAGATCGGCAGCACCTTCGACCGGCTCCTGGCCTGGGCTGCGGCGCACGGGCTGAGCGGCAACCGTTTCATCGGCCGCTATTTCGATGATCCGGAAACGGTCCCGGCGGCGCAGCTCCGGTCGGAAGCGGGGATGGAGGTCGGCCCGGAGGTGCAGGGCGACGGGGAGGTCCGAATCGTGGAACTGCCGGCGCTCCGCGTCGCCGCGCTGCGCTTCCAGGGCCCTTATGCCGAGCTGGAAGGGGCCTATGACGCCCTGTTCCGGGACTGGCTGCCGGCCAGCGGCGAGGAGCCGGCCGACCTGCCCTGCATGGAGGACTACCTGAACGACTGCCGCAGCCTGCCACCGAGCGAGTGGCTGACCGACATCCTCGTCCCGCTGAAGTCCTGAAACAGATCGCGGGGTCCGGGGAGCACAGCGGAAGCAGTGCTTCCGCCCCCCCCCAGGGGAGGGGCAGGAAACCTTCGGCCGCCGCCCGGGGTCCGGGGAGGCAGCGCCTCCCCGGGGTGATCAGAGCCCGAGGATCAGCCGCCGCGGGTCCTCGATCGCTTCCTTCACACGCACGAGGAAGGAGACCGCCTCCTTCCCGTCCACGATCCGGTGGTCGTAGGACAGGGCGAGGTACATCATCGGCCGCACCTCGATCTTGCCGGCGACGACCACCGGCCGCTCCTTGATCGCGTGCATGCCCAGGATGCCGGACTGCGGCGGGTTGAGGATCGGGGTGGACATCAGGCTGCCGTAGATGCCGCCATTGGTGATGGTGAAGCTGCCGCCCGCCATCTCCTCCAGCTTCAGCTGGCCGTCGCGCACGCGCTTGCCGAAGTCGCCGATCGCCTTCTCGATGCCCGCGAAGGACAGGTCCTGCGCGTTCCGCAGCACGGGCACGACCAAGCCGGAGGGGCCGCCGACCGCGATGCCCATGTTCACGAAGTTCTTGTAAACGATGTCGTCGCCGTCGATCTCGGCGTTGACGGCCGGGAACTCCTGCAGCGCGACGACGCAGGCGCGAACGAAGAAGCTCATGAAGCCGAGCTTCACGCCGTGGCGCTTCTCAAAGGCGTCCTTGTACTCGGACCGAAGCGCCATCGCCGCCGACATGTCCACCTCGTTGAAGGTGGTCAGCATGGCGGCGGTGTTCTGCGCCTCCTTCAGCCGGTTCGCGATGGTCTTGCGGAGCCGGGTCATCTTCACCCGCTCTTCGCCGCTCTCCGGGGCGCGCGCGGCCTTCGGGGCGGCCTTGGGCGCCTCCGGTGCCGGACGGCTGAGGAAGGCGAGCACGTCGCCCTTGGCGATCCGGCCGTCCTTGGCGGAACCGGTGCCGATCTGATCCGCCGAGACGCCCTTGTCCGCCATCATCTTCGCGGCGGCGGGTAGCGGCGCATGGCCACCGGTGGCGGCGGTGGGCTCGGCGCCACCGGGGCGTGCGACGGGCCCGGCGACCGGACGGGGCTCTTCCACCTTCGGTGCCGCGGCCGGCGCGGCAGCCGGAGCAGCCGGCTTCGGCGCGGGAGCCGCGCCGCTGCCGGAGCCGAGCACGCCGAGCACGGCGCCGACCTCGACCTCGGCCCCCTCATCGGCGGCGATGCTCTCGATGGTGCCGGCAGCGGGGGCGTTCACCTCCACCGTGACCTTGTCGGTCTCCAGCTCCACCACGGGCTCGTCGGCGGCCACCGCCTCGCCGGCCTTCTTCAGCCAGCGGGCCACGGTGGCCGTGGTGACGCTCTCGCCCAGGGTGGGCACCAGGATCTCGGTCATCGTTCGTCGGTCCCTCAGGCCAGTTCCATCTCAGCTCAGGCCGAGAGCCTGGCGAACCAGCGCTTCCTGCTGCTGCGCGTGGACCTTGGCAAGCCCCGTGGCGGGGGAAGCCGCGGCCGGACGGCCGACATAGACCGGGCGGCCCGCTTTGTGGGAGAGGACGGAGAGCGAACCCTCGATCTTCCGGTCCACGAAGCTCCACGCGCCCATGTTCTCGGGCTCCTCCTGGCACCAGACCACCTCCGCGTTGACGTAGGGGGCCAGCGCCTTCGGCAGCGAGACGCGCGGGAAGGGATAGAGCTGCTCGATCCGGATGATGGCGACGTCCTTCACGCCCTTGTCGCGCCGCTCGGCCAGCAGGTCGTAATAGACCTTGCCCGTGCAGAGGACGACGCGGCGCACCTTCTCCGGCGCCACCAGCTCGTCCGTCTCCCCGATCACGAGGCGGAACTTGCTGCCCGGCGCGAAGTCGGCGAGCGGGGAGACCGCCAGCTTGTGGCGGAGCAGCGACTTCGGCGTCATCAGGATCAGCGGCTTGCGGTAGTTCGCCTTCAGCTGGCGGCGCAGCGCGTGGTAGTAGTTCGCCGGCGTCGTCAGGTTGCCCACCCGCATGTTCCGCTCGGCGCAGAGCTGGAGGTAGCGCTCCAGACGGGCGGAGGAGTGCTCCGGCCCCTGGCCCTCATAGCCGTGCGGCAGCAGCATCACGAGGCCGGACATCCGCAGCCACTTCGTCTCCGCGCTGGAGATGAACTGGTCGATGATGACCTGCGCGCCGTTCGCGAAGTCGCCGAACTGCCCCTCCCAGCACACCAGCGTGTTCGGGTCGGCCAGGGAGTAGCCGTAGTCGAAGCCCAGCACGCCGAACTCGGACAGCAGGGAGTTGAACGCCTCCAGCCGGCACTGCCCCTCCCGGATGTTGTTCAGGGGCACGTACTCGGCCTGGGTCTGCTGGTCGATCAGGTAGGCGTGGCGCTGGGAGAAGGTGCCGCGCTGCACGTCCTCGCCCGAGAGGCGCACGCGGTGGCCGTCGAGCAGCAGGGTGCCGAAGGCCAACGCCTCGCCCGTCGCCCAGTCGATTCCCTCGCCGCTCTCGATCGCCTGCTTCTTCGCCTCGAGCTGGCGGAGGATCTTCGGGTTGGCGTGGAAACTCTCCGGCACGCGGGAGAGGGCGGCGCCGACCTCCTGGAGCCGGGCGGCGTCCACGGCGGTGGCCGTCTCCTCCTCGGTCTCCTCCATGCCGGGGGCGACGAGGCCGGCCCAGCGGCCCTCCAGCCAGTCCGCCTTGTTCGGCTTGAAGGACTGGGCGGCCTGGAAGGCCTCCTCCAGGGCGGCGTTGTGGGCGTCCAGCATCGCCTTCGACTCGTCCGCCGGCACCGAGCCCTCGGCGGCCAGGCGCTGCGCGTACTTCGTGCGCGTCGTCGGCATGTCCTTGATGCGGGCGTACATCAGGGGCTGGGTGAAGGCGGGCTCGTCGCCCTCGTTGTGGCCGTGGCGGCGGTAGCAGACGATGTCCAGCATCACGTCGGCGCCGAACTGCATCCGGAACTCGGCGCAGAGCTGGGCGCAGAAGACCACCGCCTCCGGGTCGTCGCCGTTCACGTGCAGGATCGGCGCCTGCACCGCCTTCGCCACATCGGTGCAGTAGAGGCCGGAATAGGCGTGGGCCGGCGTCGTGGTGAAGCCGATCTGGTTGTTCGTGACGATGTGGACCGTGCCACCCGTGCGGTAGCCGATGAGCTGGCTCATCGCCAGCGTCTCATAGACCACGCCTTGCCCGGCGACCGCGGCATCGCCGTGCAGGATGATGCCCATCACGGAGCGCCGACCCTTGGTGTCGCCCGCCTGGTCCTGGCGCGCGCGCACCTTGCCGATGACCACCGGGTCCACCGCCTCGAGGTGCGAGGGGTTGGGCTGGAGGGACAGGTGCACCTGCCGCCCGCCGATCTCCACGTCCGTGGAGGTGCCGAGGTGGTACTTCACGTCGCCGGAGCCCATCGCGTCCTCGGCGTGGCCCTGCCCCTTGAACTCGGCGAAGACCTGTGTCGGCGACTTCTTGACCACGTTCACCAGGGTGGAGAGCCGGCCGCGATGCGCCATGCCGATGGCGATCTCGGTCGTGCCGCCCTTCGCCGCTGTCTCGATGACGGCCTGGATGGCGGGGATGGTGGACTCGCCGCCCTCCAGCCCGAAGCGCTTCGTGCCGACGAACTTGCGGGCGCAGAAGGCCTCGAAGCCCTCGGCCTCGGTGAGCTGGCGGAGAATGGTGCGCTTGGCCTGCCCGTCGAACGCCTTCGCCCAGGGTGCGCCCTCGATCCGGGTCTGGATGAAGGACTTCTGGTCGGGGTCCTGGATGTGCATGAACTCGACCCCGATGGGGCCGCAGTAGCTGGCCTTCAGGATGGCCATGATCTCGCGCAGGGTCGCGGTCTCGCGGCCCAGCACCTTGTTGATGAAGATCGGGCGGTCCCAGTCGGCCTCGGTGAACCCGTAGCTCGCCGGGTCGAGCTCGGCATGCGGCTTCTGCTTCTGCAGCCCCAGCGGGTCGAGATCCGCCTCCAGATGGCCGCGGACGCGGTAGGCGCGGATGAGCATGATGGCGCGAAGGGAGTCCAGCACCTCGCCCCGCGTCACGCCGGGGTCGGCGCGGCGCTCCACCGCAGGCTTGCCGCCCTTCTCGCCCTTGGCGGCGGGCGCCGCCTCCTCGACAGGGGCGAAGCCGCCGCGGGCACGCGGGGCCCAGGAAGCGCCGGTCGCGTCCTCCAGCACCGCCCGCGCGTCGTCGTTCATCGCCGCGAACAGCTCCTGGAAGGAGGAGTCCACGGAATCCGGCTTCTCCACCCAGCGCGCGTAGAGGTCCGCGAGGAAGGCGGCGTTGGCGCCGCTCATCGCGCTGGCAAGGATGTCCACACCGGGCATGATGCTCTCCTGGCCTGGAGGCGCGGTTCGCGCCGGGGCCGTTCCAGTTATTGCTTGCTGGCCGCCGAAAGGCGGAACGCCGCCCCGTTTCCGGAGCGGCGAGCGCATACATAGGGCGGATGGCAGGCTTGTGGCAGGTCGGCGGGATGCAGACCCGCCCCGCTTCGGGCGGGGAGGTCCGGGTCCCCCGCTGGCCTGCCCGGCCGTCCCATCAGCCCTTGATCGCCTTCACCATGGTGGAGCCCAGCGCCGCCGGGCTGTCCGCCACATGGATGCCGGCCGCCCGCATCGCGTCCATCTTCGCCTCGGCGGTATCCTTGCCGCCGGAGATGACCGCGCCGGCATGGCCCATCCGCCGCCCCGGGGGGGCGGTGGCGCCGGCGATGAAGCCGACCACCGGCTTGTAGTTCGGGCTGCCTGGCCGGTTCTCCCGGCCCAGGAACTCGGAGGCGATGATCTCCGACTGGCCGCCGATCTCGCCGATCATGACGATCTGCTTCGTCTCGTCGTCGGCCAGGAAGAGCTCGAGCACCTCCTGGAAGTCGGTCCCCTTCACCGGGTCGCCGCCGATGCCGACGCAGGTGGACTGGCCCAGCCCCGCCGCCGTCGTCTGGGCCACCGCCTCATAGGTGAGGGTGCCGGAGCGGGAGACGATCCCGACCGAGCCGCGCTTGTGAATGTGGCCGGGCATGATGCCGATCTTGCAGGCTTCCGGCGTGATCACGCCCGGGCAGTTCGGCCCGATCAGGCGGGACTTGGAACCGGAGAGCGCCCGCTTCACCTTGATCATATCCATCACCGGGATGCCCTCGGTGATGCAGATGACCAACGGGATCTCGGCGGCGATCGCCTCCAGGATGGAGTCCGCCGCGAAGGGCGGCGGCACGTAGATGACCGAGGCGTCGGCGCCGGTCTTCTCCACGCACTCCGCCACCGTGTCGAAGACCGGCAGGTTCAGGTGGGTCTGCCCGCCCTTGCCCGGCGTCACGCCGCCCACGTAGTTCGTGCCGTAGGCGATGCCCTGCTCGGCGTGGAAGGTGCCCTGGGCTCCGGTGAAGCCCTGGGTCATCACCCGCGTGTGCTTGTCGACGAGGATGGACATGGCTCAGGCCGCCTTCTTCACGGCGTCCACGACCTTCTGGGCCGCGTCGGCAAGGTTGTCGGCCGGGATGATCGCCAGGCCGGATTCTGCCAGGATCTTCTTGCCCAGCTCCACGTTCGTCCCCTCCAGCCGCACGACCAGCGGGACGGACAGGGACAGGTTCTTGGAGGCGGCGACGATGCCCTCGGCGATCATGTCGCACTTCGCGATGCCGCCGAAGATGTTCACCAGGATCGCCTTCACGTTCCGGTCCGAGGTGATGATCCGGAACGCCTCCGTCACGCGCGCGGCGTTCGCCGTGCCGCCGACGTCGAGGAAGTTCGCGGGGGAGGAGCCGTAGAGCTTGATGATGTCCATGGTGGCCATCGCCAGCCCGGCGCCGTTCACCATGCAGCCGATCTCGCCGTCCAGCGCGACGTAGTTGAGGTCGTTCTTGACCGCGTCGAGCTCCTTCGGGTCCATCTCGCTGTCGTCGCGAAGGGCCTCGAGGTCCTTGTGGCGGAACAGCGCGTTGTCGTCGAAGGACACCTTGGCGTCTAGCGCCACGACCTCGCCCGCGCCGGTCACGACCAGCGGGTTGATCTCGACGATCGCCATGTCGAGCTCGGTGAAGGCCTGGTACATCGCCGTCACGAACTTCGTGAAGACGCCGACCTGCTTGCCCTCCAGGCCCAGGCCGAAGGCGAGCTTGCGGGCGTGCCAGCCGGAGATGCCGGCGGCCGGATCGATCGCGACCTTCAGGATCTTCTCGGGCTGGTGCTCGGCGACCTCCTCGATCTCCATCCCGCCCTCGGTGGAGGCCATGACGGTGATGCGGGAGGTCTCGCGGTCCACCAGGATGGAGAGGTACAGCTCGCGCTTGATGTCGCAGCCGGCCTCCACATAGACCTGATTGACCACCTTGCCCTCGGGCCCGGTCTGCTTGGTCACCAGGGTGTGGCCGATCATCGCGGCGGCGGCGTCCTTCGCGGCCTCCGGCTTCACGACGCGCACGCCGCCCTTGCCGTTCGGATCGTCCGTGAAGCGCCCGGCGCCGCGGCCGCCGGCGTGGATCTGGCTCTTCACCACCACCACGGGGCCGGGCAGCTTCTTCGCCGCGGCCTCGGCCTCCTCGGGGGTCTTCGCGACATAGCCGTCGAGCACCGCGACGCCGTAGCGGCGCAGCAGCTCCTTGCCCTGATATTCGTGGATGTTCATCGGGATCCGTTCCCCTGCATACGGAAAGGGCCGGGGTCTCCCCCGGCCCCGTGCCTCAGACGCCGAGCTTCTTGAAGTCCTCGATGAGCTTCTTCACCGCATCGCAGGACTTGTCGAAGGCGGCCTTCTCCTCCGGCGTGAACTGCACCTCGACGATCTTCTCCACGCCGCCGGCGCCGATCACCACGGGCACGCCGACATAGAAGTCGTTCAGCCCGTACTCGCCGTTCAGCATCACCGCGCAGGGCAGGACGCGCTTCTTGTCGAGCAGGTAGCTCTCCGCCATCGCGATGGCGGAGGCCGCCGGGGCGTAGAAGGCCGAGCCCTTCTCCAGCAGCTTCACGATCTCGCCGCCGCCATTGGCGGTGCGGTTTACGATCGCGTCGATCTTCTCCTGCGTCGTCCAGCCCATCTTGATCAGGTCGGGCACCGGGATGCCGGCGACGGTGGAGTAGCGGGTCAGCGGCACCATCGTGTCGCCGTGGCCGCCGAGCACGAAGGCCGTCACGTCCTCCACGGACACGCCGAACTCCTGCGCGAGGAAGAGGCGGAAGCGCGCGCTGTCCAGCACGCCCGCCATGCCCACCACCTTGTTCGCGGGCAGGCCGGACTTCTGCTGCAGCGCCCAGACCATCACGTCCAGCGGGTTGGTGATGCAGATGACGAAGGCGTCCGGGGCGTACTGCTTGATACCCTCGGCCACCTGGCCCATCACGCCGGCGTTCTTCGTGAGCAGGTCGTCGCGGCTCATGCCGGGCATGCGCGGGAAGCCGGCGGTGACGATCACCACGTCGGCGCCCGCGATGGCGCTGTAGTCACCCGTGCCGGACATGTTGGAGTCGAAGCCGTCCACCGGGCCGGACTGCATGATGTCCAGCGCCTTGCCGGCCGCGACGCCCGGGAAGACGTCGAACATCACGACGTCCCCGAGCTCCTTCAGGCCGATCAGGTGGGCCAGCGTGCCGCCGATGTTGCCGGCGCCGACGAGGGCGATCTTCTTGCGAGCCATGCGAGGGGGTCCTTCGGGGACGGTCTGTCTGTGCAGGTGCGAAAAAGGCGCGCAGGGGATACCCCCGCGCGCCCGGTCCGGCAAGGCGGGGACGGCCATCCGGCCATCCCCGGGGTGTTCAGGTCAGAGCGGCATGCAGCGGAAGGTGCTGGAATGACCGCGGGCGAGAACGGCCATCGTCCCGGCCGGGCAGTCCGTCTGCTCGCCGTCGGCGGCGGGAAGGCCGGCGTGCCAGACGCCGCGGCGGGGCGCCGGCGCCTCGAAGGACTCGGACACCGCCGGGCGCTCATAGGCATAGGCCTGCTCGGTGCGGGCGAAGCGCGCCGGCTTCGGGCCGGCGCGGCGGCGCATGTCCGCCGGCAGCGTGCCCGCCATGGCCGGGCGGGAGAACATGCCGACCATCCGCAGATGGCCCCGGCCCTGCTCGGCCAGGCGGCGGTCGGCCCACACGACCTCACGGCCCCGGGTGCCGCGCCGCAGGTCGGCGTAGCGGTAATTCCCCATCGCCTGCCGCGACGGCGCCGCGGCCCGGCCGCGGGAAGACGGCTCGCGGATCCACTCCCCGCGGGCGAGGCGGAGCGGCTCCAGCCGGAACGCGCCGCGGGTGGGCGCCGCCGCGGGACGCCGATCGTCGCGCCGGGCGGAAACCCGCTCCGCGCGGCGGGTGGAGGGCCGCTCGACCCGAACGGACCGTGCCGACGGGGCGTGGGCCGCCCCCCGGCGGACCTCCTCCCGGCCGGATCGGTTGCGCGCCGCATCGGCCGGTTGGGCCGCAGACAGCGCCATGACCGCGCCGAGCGCGATCGCCAGGGAACGCAACATGTGAAACTCCCCCTAAATCCCCTGAATCACGACTGATGAATCACGCCAGATGCACTACGTCAGATGCGGCAGGGCCAGGTATTCCTGGCTCTGCATTTCCGTCAGGCGGGACGCGGTGCGCTGGAACACCACGGCCCCCTCCCCCTTCTCGTAGAGCTGGTCCGGCTCCGCCTCGGCGGAGGCGACCAGCTTCACCCGGTGCTCGTAGAGCGCGTCCACGAGCGTCACGAAGCGGCGGGCCCGGTCGAAGTTCTCCGGCCCCAGCCTGGGCACGCCGTCGAGGACGAGCGTGTGAAAATGGGTGGCGATGGCCAGGTAGTCGGCCGCCCCCAGGAAGGCGCCGCACAGCGCCTCGAAATCCGCGCGGACCACCCCTCGATGGGCCTGCGGCATCTCCACCTTCCGGCCGAGCACGCTGAGCGAGCACGGATCGCCGTGCGCCACCCCGGTCAGCTCGCGGAAGGCCGAATCGAGCGCCCGCTCGGCCCGCCCGTCCACCGGCGTGTGCCAGGTGGGCAGGCCGCGGATGCGGTCGCGCCGGTAATCCTGGTTCGCCTGCAGGTGCAGCAGGTCGAGCCGCTTCTGGATGAGAGCGATGAAGGGCAGGAAGGCGTCGCGCCCCGGCTTGCCCTTGAACAGGTCCGCCGGCGCCGTGTTCGACGTCGCGACCACCACGACGCCGCGGGCGAAGAGCGCCTCGAACAGCCGGCCGAGGATCATCGCGTCGGCGATGTCATGGACCTGGAACTCGTCGAAGCAGAGCAGCGCCGCCTCGGCGGCGATGGAATCCGCGAGGGGCGGGATCGGGTCCGCGTCGTCGGGATGGGCCTGCTTCCACTTGTGGATGCGCTGGTGCGCCGACTGCATGAAGGCGTGGAAGTGGATGCGCCTCTTCCGCGGCACGTCCGCCGCCTCGAAGAAGAGGTCCATCAGCATGGACTTGCCGCGCCCGACCTCGCCGACGAGGTAGAGCCCGTTCGGCGCGGCCTCTCCGGCCTCTTCCACGGGCTTGCGGCGGAAGAAGCGGGAGAGGAGCCCGCCGCCGCCCTCTTCGGGCGCCTCGGGCTTCGGGTTGTAGCCGCGCAGCCGGCGCCAGAGGTCCTGCAGCTTCTCGGCCGCCAGGGCCTGGGCCGGGTCCGCGCGCAAGGCCCCCGACGCCACGCGGGCGCGGTAGGCAAAAAGCGGTCCCTGGCCCCCTTCGGCGGGCGTGGAGCCCGCCGTCACGGGCACCGGAGAGGTCGCGGTGCCATCCATCGGAACCGGGTCTAGCCCGGTCCGGCGGGACGCCGCAACCGCGAGAAAGAATTCGTGAGCACCCGGAATCGTGCGGGACCGTTTTGAGGCGCCGCCTCAACCCCCGCGGCGAAGTGGTTCAGGGGCAAGGAAAGCCCCTGGGACGGCCGCTGGCCGCCCAGGGTCGGACGGGGGTTCCGCCGGTGAGCCCGGCAGCGCCCCCAGCCGGGATCAGGCGTTCTGGAACTGCTTGATCGTGTCGAGGTGGTTCATCGACGTCTTCACCTTTCCATCCTCGACCGAGGCGACGAGGGAGATCGGCAGGTAGTGGTGCTGCCCGTCGCCGCCGTCGTTCTTCGTCAGCTTGATGCGGTTGCCCTCGACATGGTCCACCGTTCCGACGTGGTGGCCGCACGACCCGACGACTTCCATGTGCTCCTTGATCTGCGATGCATCGGCCATTGGCGCTGTCCTCTCTCGTTCAGGGTTCCGGCACAACGCGGGCCGTCTGCGAGGGATGCCGGTTGTGACAGAGCTGTCATCCGGCGGCCGCCCTGGCGCGACCGGGCCCGGCGGCTAGGCTGGAGGGGACCGGAGCTCCCTCCCCTGCCCGACTTTCCCGCCCCGCCCCTGCTCCTCGCCACGCTCGGAGCCGCCCTCGTCGCCGGGCTGGCGCGCGGCTTCTCCGGCTTCGGGGCGGCGCTGATCTTCATGCCGCTGGGGGCGGCCCTGCTCGGGCCGAGGCTGGCGGCGGCGGTTCTGCTTCTCGCGGACAACCTGTCCACCCTGCCGCTCCTGCCCGGGGCCTGGCGCCGGGCGAACCGGCGGGAGGTCGGGGCGATGGCGGCCGGGACGCTGGTCGGAACCCCGCTGGGGGCGGCGATCCTGCTCCACCTCGACCCGACCGCGCTGCGATGGGGACTCTCGGGGCTTGTGGTGGCGATGCTGGCCTTGCTGGCCTCGGGCTGGCGGCACGCGGGGCAGCTGCCGGCACCGGCCGCGGCGGGGGTGGGCGTGCTCTCCGGCTTTTGCTCCGGCGCGGCACAGATGGGGGGACCGCCGGTGGTGGCCGCCTGGCTCGGCGGCGCCATCCCGGCGGAACGGGTGCGGGCGAACATCGTGCTGTTCTTCGCCCTCTCCGGCCTCGTCAGCGCGGTCATCTATCTCGCAAGCGGCCTGCTCGGCGGGACGGCGGTGGCGGTCGCGGCCCTGGTCCTGCCGGCCTATGCCGGCGGCGTCTGGCTCGGTGCCCGGATGTTCGGGCTGGCCTCGGAGGCCCGGTTCCGCGCCGCCTGCCTCATCCTGATCGCCTTCGCGGCCCTGCTCGGGCTACCGGTCTGGGACCGGCTGCGGGGCTGACCGGCCGGCCGCCGCCGCTCAACCCTCGCAACGGACCGGCGTTCCCACCCTGACCCCGGCCGCTGGGGCGGGGAACCAGGAGGGCCAAACGCTGCCACCCACCGGACGTTTCCGGCGCCTCGCGCCACTCTCGGCCATCCTGCTCGCGGCGGCGCTGCCCGGCTGTTCGGCCTTCCAGGGGGAGGCAGCCGCCGACATCGCCGGGATCGGCGGCGCCGCGGTGTCGGATGCGCTGGGGGCCAGCGGAGCGGCGGCGGCCGGCATCGGCCTCGGCGTGCGGGCGGCCACCCGCACAGGGCTCCAATATGCGCAGCGCCGGGTGCGCGGCGCCGCGCAGGACCGGCTGGCCGGGGCCGCCGGGCCGCTGCGCGTCGGCGCCATCGCCCGCTGGTCCACCGACCACGCCCTGCCGCTCGAGCCGGAGGAGCGGGGGCAAGTGACCGTCAGCCGCGTCATCTCCGCCGGCCCCCTGTTCTGCAAGGAGATCGTGTTCTCCGTGGAGCAGCGCGACGCCGAGCGCCCGACCCGCGGCTTCTACACCGCCGTCATCTGCCGGGACGGCGCCCGCTGGCGCTGGGCCACGGCCGAGCCGGCGGTGGACCGCTGGGGCAACCTGCAATGAGGCGGGCGGGTCCCCTCCTGGCCGCGGCCTCGGTCCTCGCGCTGGCGGGCTGCGACACGGTCGCGGACGCGGCGGGCGCCGTGGCGGGCATCGCGACCGGCACCGCCTTCGGCAACCCGGCCGTGGGCTATGCCGTCAGCCTCGGCGTCCGCGCCGGGGCGAGCGAGGGGCTGCGCTACGTATCCCGCCGCTGGCACCGAACCGAGCAGGACGCGATCGCCGCCGCCATCGGCACGACCCCACCCGGCACGACCCGCCCCTGGCGCGTGCGCCACGACCTGCCCATCGGAAACGGGGAGGGCGAGGTGCGGGTCCTTCGCGTCATCCCCTCCGCCCTGGCCACCTGCCGGGAGGCGGTCTTCTCGATCGGCGACATCGGGGACCCGCCGGCGGAGCGGTCCTGGTTCACCACGACGGCCTGCGCGAACGGCGGCGCCTGGCAATGGGCCGTGGCCGAGCCCGCGGTCCCGCGCTGGGGCAACCTGCAATAGATCAGGCCACCTTCGCGCAGATGCCTCCGGGGAAGGCGTCGTCTTCCCCGGACCCCATCCACCAGGGGACGGACGCGCCCCCTGGACCCGCGCTCAGATCGCGGGGGCCGGACGGCGGGTGCTCCCCTCGTGTCTTCGCCGGTCTCAGAGCGGCTGGAAGGCGCTGTCCTCCATCCCCGGACCGCGCGACAGCAGGCCGTGACGGCGGGGCAGGAACCAGCGGATGAAGCGCATCTCCGTGTCGAGCGCCGCCTGATCGCCGCGCAGCTCCTCCAGCCCGATGTTGATCATCAGGTTCCGCTGGGGGCGCAGCTCCGGATGCACCACCAGCGCGACCGCCGGTCCCCAGGCGGAACCCGCCGCCACGCGACGGTGCAGATAGGCGCCGAGCGCCCGCCGCGCGCGCTCAGGGAAATACGACTCGGCCGGCGACCCGATCATCATCTGGGTCCCTGCACGGAGCGTCACCTGGCGGTTCGTCTCCGCGGTCGGCTCATCCTCCGGCGCGCCGTCGAAGTTCCCGTAGAGATCGAAGGCGAGGAGGTCCCCGAAGGTGAAGACCCATTCCGGCGCGCCCGAATCGGCCCCGAAGATCGTGGCCCCCTCCCCCGCATCGAGGATGGCGCCAAGACTTTCCCGCAAGGTGGTCGGCACGCCGCCGCGCCCCGGCGTCAGGTCCAGGTTGCGGTAGGGGAAGCCATCCGGCCCGCGACGCGTCATGGGCTGCGGCGCGAAAATCGGAGCGTCGGGAATGGCCGCGAGGAAGGCGCCGATCCATCGGTCGTCCCGCCGCTCTCGGGGCACCCGGACGAGGGCGGGTAGATCCCTCGGAGGGCCGGCCAGCGAAGCCGGGTCAGGATGCGTTGCCGCACCGCCGAACAGCCGTGACCACAGACTCATCTGCCTCCCCCTCGCCGTCTCGGCGCAGAAGCTAGGGGCCCTTGTCCGGCCGGGGATGTCGGGGACGGTCGCGTCCGTCACGCGCCACCGGAGACCCGGCCAGGAATCACCCGCCCCTGGCGCTCCAGACGCTCGCGGCGGACGTTCCCAGAGGCTCGGTGCCCCCGCTGTCCAACATCCGGCGGGCGATGGACGCCCGGCGGTAGCGGCCGATGAGAGAAGCGAAGCCCTCCCCCGTCATCTTGCGGGGCAGCCCGGACCGCAGCGTCACGATCCGACGGGTGGCATCGAGCTTCACCCGGCGCCCCGCACCGGGCAGTCGTGCGGGGAACGGACCGGCGGGCGGCAGGAAGAAGCGCGTGGTCATGCGGCCGCGGTCGAGCGCCATGTCGAGGTCCAGCACCCGCTCCCACGGGATCGGCTGGTCCAGGCCGGGGATCGCGAACGAATCCGGCCGCAGCACCAGGAAGGGCCGGTCGTGCCGGCGCAGCGCGAAGGCCCCACAGGCCAGGAAGAGGAGTGCGAGCGCCCCCGCCAGGCCGCCGATGACCTGCCGCTCCAGCGGGCCGGTCCCGGGCACGTCCATCGCCAGCACGGTGATCACCCCGGCAATGAGCAGGCCCCCGAAGACGAAGAGGAAGATCGCGCCGGCCCGCGTGTTCTCGCGCAGCACCGTCTCCTCGGTCACCTCCGCGGCGGCGGCCTCCAGGCTTTCCCGGTGGGCCCGGGCGTTGCGGCGGACCACGCTCAGGAAATCCCCTGTCGCGGCGCGGCCCAGCGCCTCCGGCGACGCGAAGAGGCCGGCGAGGCGCGACAGGGCCTCCCGCGGAGGAGGCGCCCCGGCCTCGGCCAGCAGCGCCGGCCCGGGCGGCCGTCCCAGCGCCTCGAGGCGCTGGCGCGTGGGCGGGTGCGTGTCCGTGGGGTGGGGCTGCTGCTCCTCCAGATGGACGGCCGGGTCGTCCGGGCCCTGCGCGGCGGCGTGTCGGACGGTCTCGGCGACGAGGTCGGGCGGGGCTGCGTCGGGCGCCTTCGCCGCCGCGTCCAGCACCTCCTCGATGCGGGGATGGACCGCGCCGGTCCGCAGCAGCGCCCGGGCGGCCGCGTCTGACGAGGTGACGCCGGCCCCGGCGGCGTCCGCCGCGAACTCGCGCACCCGGCTCCAGTGCCGCACGGCGAGGTGGAAGCGGTCCACGACGAACACGCCCAGGCGCAGCGCCGGGCGCATGAGCAGCGAGACGGAGCCGTCGCGGCCCGTCCCGGCAAGGACCACGGCGTCCAGGGAGCGGCCGACGCCCGCGTAGATCGGCACGAAGCGCAGGCTGTACTCGGTGTCGCCGCCCGAGAAATGCGCGAGCTCGTGGCCGATGATCGCGGCCACCTCGTCCTCCCGCAGAAGGGGCAGATAGGGGAGCGGGAGGTAGAGGGTGCGGCCCCCCAGCGCCGTGCCGCCCGGCTCCAGCACCTTCTCCCCGGAGGAGACGAAGAACCCGCCGGTCAGGCCGACCACCACGTTGTCCGGCCGCAGCGCGCCGAGCCGCCCGGCCAGGTCGTCCAGCAGGCGCCAGAGGCCCGGCGCCTCCTCCGGCGTCACCGGGCGTCCGAGGATGACCAGCGGATCCGGCG
This sequence comes from Muricoccus radiodurans, assembly GCF_050154705.1. Lineage (GTDB taxonomy): Bacteria > Pseudomonadota > Alphaproteobacteria > Acetobacterales > Acetobacteraceae > Roseomonas > Roseomonas radiodurans. The sequence goes on from NZ_CP189561.1 coordinate 1,821,861, forward strand.
CGAAGAGGGCGAGTGCCTTCCGAAGCTGGAAGACGGCCTTGCCGGCCAGCCATAGGCTGCCGGCGATCACCGCGACGGCGAGCCCGAGCACCTTCGCGCCGCCCGTGGAGAGATCGCCCGCCTCCAGGATCGCCGCCGCCTCGAAGCCCGTCACCGCGACGACGCCGACCGCGACGAGAACCACCTGCGCGCCGAGCACCCCCGGCAGCACGCGCCGCACGAGGGAGAAGCCACGCACCAGCGCCTCCCGCGAGGCGCGCCCGGCCCGGCCGAGGATCGCCGCCCCCAGCAGCACGGCCGCCGAGAGGACGGCCGCGGCACCGCCGCCGAGGATCGCCGCCGGCGGCAGGTAGCCGCGGATGCGGGACACGGTCAGGGCGGTCTCCGCGTCGTCCAATGCCTCCCGCGCCTGGGACAGGGCGACAGGCCCGACATAGTTGTGCCCGTTTCGCTGAAACCGCGCGCCCATGTCGATGCGCCCGCCCGGCGCGGGGGGGCGGACCTCCAGGGCCGCCACCATCTTGGCGGCCTGGGTGTACAGCGCCTCCGTCATCTGCAGGTCGGCGGCGGCGCGCTGACGCTCCCAGGCGCCGAGGCCGAGGATCGCGAGCGGCACGAGGACCGTGGCGAAGAGCAGACCGAAGAAGGCGCGAGCGCGCCGGGGCGTCTCGGGAATCGTTCGGGCTCCTGCTGTCCTGAGGGGGATTAGAACAGCGGCGGCTGCAGCGGGACGGCGCCGGCCGCCGCTGCAAGGAGACGTGATCGCGGCCGGGGCTCCGGGATGCGAGAGGCTCGGCCGGGATGCCGCATCATGGAGCCGGGCAGCGGCCAGGAGCGTCCGGAGTGATCCCCACCATCACAGCCTTCGCGCGGTCGCCCGATCGCGGCCGGGGCATGGCCCGGGACATGCCCGTCCGCTGGGCGCTGGAGGAGGTGGGCCAGCCATACGACGTCCGCCTCGTGTCCTTCGAGGAGATGAAGGAATCCGCCCACCGGGCGCTCCAGCCCTTCGGGCAGATCCCGACCTATGAAGAAGGGGACCTCGTCCTCTTCGAGACGGGCGCGATCGTGATGCACATCGCGCAGGGCCGTGCCGGCCTGCTGCCCCGGTATGCGGCGGCCCGGGCGCGCGCGATCGCCTGGATGTTCGCCGCGCAGAGCACGATGGAGCCGCCGATCCTGGCCCGCGAGGTCGCCGTGCTCGTGGAGCGGGACAGAAGCTGGTTCGAGGCGCGGCTGCCGCTGCTCGACGAACGCGTCGATGCGCGGCTGGGCGACCTCTCGCGCCGGCTGGGCGACGCCGACTGGCTGGACAGCGCGTTCAGCGCCGGCGACCTTCTTATGGTGACGGTGCTGCGGCGGCTGGGCACGTCGGGTCTCCTGGATCGCTACCCGAACCTCACCGCCTATGTCGCGCGCGGGCAGGCGCGGCCGGCCTTCCAGCGGGCCTTCGCCGCCCAGCTCGCGGTCTTCACCTCTCAGGCGGCAGGCGGCTGATCGGACGACGCCGGACGCGTCCCGACGTCAGATCGCGGCGCCCCCGTCGAGGGCGATCGCCTGCCCCGTCACGTTCCTCGCAGCGGGAGAGAGGAGGTGCCCGGCCATGTCAGCCACCTCCTCCGCCGTCGTGATGCGGCGGGTCGGCGTGCCGGCGGCGGCGTCCGCCGCGGACATGTGGAGTTCCGCCCAGCGGGCGCGCGCCATTGCCGTGTCGACCCAGCCCGGGCAGAGGGCATTCACCGTGATCCCCCGCGGCGCCAGCCGCAGGGCGAGGGCGCGCATCAGCCCGATCACCCCGTGCTTGGCGGCGGAATAGGCTACCTGGTCCGGCACGGCCCGAAGCCCCAGGACAGAGGCGAGGAACAGGATCCGTCCTTCCCCGTCCGGCAGCAGCGGTGCCGCGGCCTCGGCGCAGCGCCAGGCGCCGTCGAGGTTCACCGCCATCATCCGGCGCCAGAAGCCCTCGTCCGGCGGATCGGGGTCGCCACCGGCAATGCCGGCCGCCAGCACCACGGCGCGCAGCCCCTCCAGCCCGGCGAAGAGATGCCGCACCGCCTCCGGGTCGGCCACGTCGCAGGCCGCGTGGCGCACGCCGTCCGGCAGGGGCCCGGCGGCCGGCCCGCGCGCGGCGGCGATCACATCGTAGCCGTCCCGCACCAGCCGTGCGGAGCAGGCGAGGCCGATCCCCCGCGTGCCGCCCGTCACCACCGCCAACGGCCGGCGGGACGAACGTCCCTCGGCCGCCGGCCTCCGGCCATCGGACGCCGTCATGCCGCGGTGGTCCCGCCATCCACCGGCATCACGATCCCCGTGACGAAGCTCGCATGATCGGAGAGGAGAAAGGCGACCACCGCCGCGATCTCCCGCGGATAGGCGAAACGGCCCTGTGGCACGGCGGCGGTGTAGTCGGCCTCCGACGCCGGCTTCCCCGCCCGGGCTGCGAGGTCCGCCAGCACCGCCCGCAGCATCGGCGTGTCCGTGCTGCCCGGGGCGATCGCGTTGAAGCGCACCCCGGCCCGCGCGTAGTCCAGCGCCGCAGAGCGCGTCATCTGCGCCAGCGCGGCCTTTGAGGCGCCGTAGGCCGCCGAGGCCGGCTTGCCGATCAACGCCTGGTCGGAGGCGATGTTCACCACCGCCCCGCCGCCCTTCAGCAGGTGCGGCAAGGCCGCCTGCAGCACCGCGAAGGGGGCGAGCCAGTTCACCCGCATGATCCGCTCCGCGACGTCGAGCGGCGTGTCCCCGATCGTGCCGATCACCGTGTCGCCGGCGTTGTTCACCACGAGGTCCAGCCCGCCCAGCCGCGCCGCCGCCGCCTCCACCCAGCCGGCGATGGCAGGGATGTCGGAGAGGTCGTGCTCCGGCCTGTCCAGCCCCTCCACCCGCGCGCCGGAGGCCTCCAGCACCGCCACGATCGCCCCGCCGATCCCGCCGCGATGCCCGGTCACGAGGGCGCGCTTTCCTTCGAGGCCGGTCTGGGCGATGGGGGGTGGGGTCGTCATCCGTTCCGGATGGCACCGGGGGAGGAGGGCGACAAGCGTCCGCCCCGATCCCATCTGGCGGGGCGCATGACCATTCCCCAAAGCATCCGCCGCGCCGCGCTCGTCACGGGCGGCGCCAAGCGCATCGGACGCGCCATCGTCCTGGCCCTGGCCGAGGCCGGCTTCGACGTGGCGATCCACTACCACACGAGCCTCGCGGAGGCGGAGGAGACGGCGTCGGCGGTCCGCGCCGCCGGACGCCGCGCCTGCCTCCTCGGCGCCGACCTCTCGCGAGAGGAGGAGGTGCGGCGCCTGGTGCCGGACGCCGGGGCGGCCCTCGGCCCGCTCGGCGTGCTGGTGAACTCCGCCTCGGTCTTCGAGCGGGACGAGTGGCATGATGCGACCCGCGAATCCTGGGACGCGCATCTGGAACCCAACCTTCGTGCCCCCTTCGTGCTGACCCAGGCCTTCGCCCGTGACCTGGCGGAGGGGGATGAGGGGGTGGTGGTGAACCTGCTGGACCAGCGCGTGCTGTCCCTGACGCCTCACTTCGTCTCCTACACCTTGTCCAAGGCCGGGCTCTGGGCGCTCACCCAGACCATGGCGCTGGCGCTGGCGCCCCGGATCCGGGTGAACGGCATCGGCCCTGGCCCCACCATCGCCAGCCCCCGCCAGACGCCCGAGCAGTTCCGCGCGCAGTGCGAGAGCACCCCGCTCCGCCACGGGTCGAGCCCGGAGGAGGTCGCGCGGGCGGTGATCGCGATCCTCTCCCTGCCGGCCATGACGGGGCAGGTGATCGCGCTGGACGGGGGACAGCACCTGCAATGGTCGCCCGCCCGGCAGGCCGGGGGGCCGGAGGAATGACAGCCTATCTGCCGGATGCCGGGCGGGGCCTCCGCCGGGTCTTCGTGCGGGACCTGACCGTCCATGCCCGGCTCGGCATCCACCCCTCTGAGACGGCCCCACAGCGGGTGGTGATCGGTATCGAGCTCCTGGTCCGGGATGAGGACGTGCCCGGCGTCGGCCCGGACCGGCTGGACCGGGTGGTGAATTACGAGGTCCCTGTCACCCGCGCGCGGGAGATCGCCCTGGCCGGCCAGACCCGCCTGTCGGAGACGCTGGCCGAGCGGATCGCGCTCGCCTGTCTGGAGGATGGCCGGGTGGTCGCGGCCCGGGTGACGGTGGAGAAGCCGGACATCCTGCCCGGCGTCGGCGCGGTCGGGGTCACGGTGGAGCGGCGCCGCTGACCCGGTCGGATCCGGAATTTTCAACCCCCGGTCGTATCGGTTTCCGGCGGTCATCCACGGATGGATTGTTACACCTCTGCCGCTTTTTCGGGCGGCCCCGGCGAGTCAATATGAACGAACCGCGAAAGCCGCCCCGCTCCAAAACCCGCGCAGAATGGTGGTTTTCTTGCCTGCCCAGGAATCAGGCAACTCGCGTATGACGCAGGGATGACGGCCCTTCGCGCTGGAAACGTGCAGCCCCATCCACAACCTTATCCACAGAGTCGGGGGAAAACCCCGCCCACCCCCTGATACGGTTCCCGCATGGCCTTTTCCAACGAGCAGACGACGCCGCTTCCGCCGATCGAGGGGCGCGCGGTGATCGAGACGGCGCTCGCCACCCTGCCCTTCGCGCCGGGCGTGTACCGGATGCTCGATGCCCAAGGGGACGCCCTCTATGTCGGGAAGGCGCGGAGCCTGCGGAAGCGGGTCTATGCCTACACCCAGGTCCAGAAGCTGCCGGACCGGCTGAAGCGCATGGTCTTCGAGACGCGGCACCTGGAGGTCATCACCACGGCGTCCGAGGCCGAGGCGCTGTTGCTGGAGGCGAACCTGATCAAGCGGCTCAGGCCGCGCTACAACATCGTCCTGCGGGACGATAAGTCCTATCCCTGGCTGGTGATCACGGAAGATCATCCTTACCCGCAGATCGCCAAGCACCGGGGGGAGCGGCGGAAGGGCGCGTCCTACTGGGGCCCCTTCGCCTCCGCCTGGGCGGTGAACCAGACGCTGACGGCGCTGCAGCGGGTGTTCCTGCTGCGGTCCTGCCGGGACACGGTCTTCGACAACCGCACCCGCCCCTGTCTGCTGCACCAGATCCGCCGCTGCTCCGCCCCCTGCGTCGAGCGCGTCTCCCGGGAGGAGTACGCGGAACTCGTGCGGGAGGCGACGCAGTTCCTGACGGGCGAGACGCCCTCCATCCAGAAGCGGCTGGCGAAGGAGATGGAGGAGGCGGCCGAGCGGCTGGAGTTCGAGCGGGCGGCCGCCATCCGGGACCGCATCCGCGGGCTGACCCATGTCCAGGGCCGCGACCGCATCAACATGGAGGGGGTGGGCGACGCTGACGTCGTGGCGCTGCACATGGCGGCCGGTCAGGCCTGTGTGCAGGTCTTCTTCTTCCGCGGCGGCCGCAACAACGGCAACCGGCCCTTCTTCCTGTCCGGGACGCGGGCGGATGCGGAGCCGGCGGAGGTCATCACGGCCTTTCTCGGCCAGCTCTATGACGACCTGCCGCCGCCCCCACTCGTGCTGGTCTCCCACGAGCTGCCCGAAGCCGCGCTGGTGGCCGAGGCGCTGGCGATCCGCGCGGGGAAGAAGGTGGAGGTCCACCACCCCAAGCGCGGCGACAAGCGATCCGCCGTGGAGCATGCCCAGACCAATGCGCGGGAAGCGTTGGAGCGGAAGCTGGCCGAGGGTGCGGCCCAGGGCGAGCTGCTGCAGGGCGTTGCCAAGGTCTTCGACCTGCCCTCCGCGCCGGAGCGGATCGAGATCTATGACAACTCCCACATCCAGGGGGCCAACGCCTATGGCGTGATGGTGGTCGCGGGTCCCGGCGGCTTCATGAAGAACGCCTACCGCAAGTTCTCCATCCGCGGGGACGGGGCCGCCGCGAAGCCGAGACGTGGGGCGGACAAGGGCCCCTCCCCCACCGACGCGGAGGGGGTGGCGCCCCTGGCGCAGGAGGACGTGACGGCCCTGGCCCATGACGCGGCGGCCCGGGCGAAGCCCCGCCCGGCCTCGATGGGCGGGGATGACTTCGCCATGATGCGGGAGGTGTTCGAGCGCCGCTTCGGCCGCGCCCTGAAGGAGGACCCGGAGCGCGAGAGCGGTACCTGGCCGGACCTGGTGCTGATCGACGGCGGGATCGGGCAGCTGAACGCGGCCCGCGACATCCTGACGGAGATGGGCATCCACGACGTGCCGCTGGTGGCCGTGGCGAAGGGGCCGGACCGCGACGCGGGGCGGGAATGGTTCCACCGGACCGGGCAGGACCCGATCCAGTTGCCGCCGCGCGATCCGGTACTCTATTACCTCCAGCGGCTACGGGACGAGGCGCACCGCTTCGCCATCACCACCCATCGGGCCGGGCGGTCCAAGGCGCTGGTCCGGTCGGAGCTGGACGACGTGCCGGGCGTCGGCACCGCCATCAAGCGGGCACTGCTGAACCATTTCGGCTCCGCGCGGGGGGTGAGGAACGCCTCCCAGGACGACCTGCGGAACACGCCGGGCATCGGGCCCGCCGTTGCCAAGCGAGTCTACGAGCATTTCCACCCCGGCACCCTGACAGCGGCGGAGGTGGCGACGGCGGCGAAGCCGCGGGGGCGCCGGGCCGGAACCCGGCCGTCGGTCGCCGTGGTCGCGGAGGGTCCCGAGGAGGATGCGCCGCCCGAACCGCCCTCCCCTGCCCCGGCCGCGGACGCGCTGGGGCACGAGGTGGAGGGGTGAGTCCGGCCGGCCAGCGGGTCCGGCGGCCGGAACGCCCCGCCCCCGCCCGTCAACCTGTCACGGCACCTTGGCTGACCTGGGCGCCGGGGCCTGCTACACGGGCGGGCGGATGCCCATCGACCTGCCCAACCTCCTGACGCTGTCCCGCATCGCGGCGATCCCGCTGCTGGTGGTGCTGATGTTCCTCCGCACGCCGGTGGGGGATATCCTCGCCTGCGTCGTCTTCTCGGTGGCGGCGGTGACCGACTACTTCGACGGCAAGATCGCGCGGGACCGGGGCATCCAGACGGCCTTCGGCCGGATGCTGGACCCGATCGCCGACAAGCTGCTGGTGGGCGCGGCGCTGATGCTGCTGGCGGGGTTGGAGCGGCTCTCGCCGCTGGGGCTGCTGCCGGCCATCGTCATCATGCTGCGGGAGATCCTGGTGTCCGGGCTCCGCGAATACCTGGCCGGCCTGCGGGTCGGGCTGCCGGTCACGCGGCTGGCGAAGTGGAAGACCGGCTTCCAGATGGGCTCCATCGGGGTGATCGTGGCGGGGGACAGCGGGGCCTCGGTGATCGGGCTGGACTTCCTGCCGATCTCCTGGATGGGGGAGGCCGGGCTCTGGGTCGCTGCCGCGCTGACGCTCGTCACGGGTTGGGACTACATGACGGCGGGGATGCGGCACGCCGTGGCCCAAGACGCGGCGCCGCGCTCCGCGCCGGAGACGGGGCTGGGTTAGCGGGCGGGGGATCGGCCGGGTCCGGGCGGCGGGCCCGGGCACGACCGGTCGCCGGAGGGTGACACCGGCGCCCGCGGGGTAGCCGGGCGCCGGGCGGGGGAGCATCCTGGGGAGAATCAGAAGTGGCCGCCCCGGTGGGGTGCGGCGGATCGATCGAGAGGATTCCTGACGTGACGCGTCCTCGCCCCGGGTACCGGGGTCTTCTTGCGGCCGCGGCGCTGGCCCTGCCCATGGCGGGCTGTGCGGATGCGGATTTCGCGCCATTCGGGCGCACCGGCCCGATCGGGGCCCCCGACAGCCTGACGGTGCGACGGGTGATGGGCACCGACGCGCTGGTCGAGCCCCTGCTGCCCGAGGAGGGCAATGTGTGGCCCGCCGCGGAGGCGCCGCGCGCGACGCTCGCCAACCCGGATGCGGGTGCGACCGTGGGGACGGCCCCGACCGACGCCCTGCAGCGGGCGCGGCGCGACCGCGGCATCCCTCCCGAGCCGCGCCTGCAGAGCAACGAGCCCGGCCTCGCCGTGCCGCCGGGGGTCGCGCCGAGTCCGCGCAACCCGCCGCCGGGCACCCGTCGCCGGGGCTCCACGACGCCGCCGGACGTGCTGGCGCCGCTCGATCCCCAGCCCCTGCCGCGGGCCGACGTGCCGCCGGCGCCGCGCCCGCTGGCGCCGCTGCAACGGCAGGAAGGGCGCGTGGTGCCGGTGCCGGGTGGGCCGCCCGCCATCATCTCCGGCGGGTCCGGGGCGATTGGGACCTATTCCCAGCCCGGCGTCGGGACGGGCACGGCGATCAACCAGGGAGCCACGACCACGCTGATCGGTCCCGACGGGCGGGTGCAGGTGGTGCCGAACCGTTGAGAGGGGTCCGATGAGGGTCCTCTACTTCGCCTGGCTGCGTCAGCGCGTCGGGATCGGGGAGGAGGAGGTCTCCCCCCCGCCCGAGGTGCGCGACGTGGGCGGGCTGGTGCGCTGGCTCTCGGCGCGCGGGCCGGGCCACGCCGCGGCCTTCGCCGATCCGGCGCAGGTGCGGATGGCGGTGAACCAGGAGTTCTGCGGGCCCGACCATCCCGTGCGCGCGGGCGACGAGGTGGCGTTCTTCCCGCCGGTGACGGGGGGATGATGCCTGGCGTGCCGACCGTGCGGGTGCAGGAGGCGCCGTTCGACCCCGGCGCGGAGACGGCGGCGCTCTCGGCCGGGCGGGTGGATGTCGGGGGGATTGCGAGCTTCGTCGGGCTGTGCCGGGCCGATGACGGGCTGGAGGCGCTGGTGCTGGAGCACTATCCCGGCATGACGGAGCGGGCGATCAGGACCATCGTGGAGACGGCCCTTGCCCGCTGGCCGCTGACGGGGTGCACGGTGATCCACCGGGTCGGGCGGATCCGGCCCGGCGAGGGGATCGTGCTCGTGCTGACCGCGAGCGCGCACCGGGTCGCGGCGCTGGAGTCCTGCGCCTTCCTGATCGACTGGCTGAAGACCCGCGCGCCCTTCTGGAAGCGGGAGGAGTTCGCCGGCGGCGGCGAACGCTGGGTGGCGGCGCGAGCCGACGACGATGCGCGCGCGGCTGGCTGGGAATCGACGGCGGGCTGAGGCTCTCCGGCGTCCGGGCCGCATCATCATGACAGCCCCCCGCTGCTCAATCCGATCGCGGGGTCCGGGGCCACATCTGGCCTCCGGCGGAGGGTCCGGGAGGCAGGGCTTCCCGGCCTCGCTCTCCAGGATCGCCATGACGCGAACATGGGGGCTCCGGGGCCGCGTGCCTTGGCCGTGACATGGTTGGATGGCTCAAGGCACGGGAGTGGCGGAGGGGCGGCGGCGTGGATCGAGGGGTGGGCGACGACGCCGGGGCCGCGCCGCGCGGTGCCGGTTGGATCGCGGCGGGGTCGGTTCTTCTCGGCGGGCTGATGCTCGCCTGGCCGGCCTTCGTGAACGGGTACCCGATCCTCTTCTCGGATTCCGGGGCCTTCCTGCACCAGACCACGGGGCCGCTGATGATCTGGGACAAGCCCTGGATCTACGGACCGCTCATGGCGGTGTTCCACTGGGGGCGCAGCCTGTGGCCCGTGGTGGTGGCGCAGGGGGCGATGCTGTCCTGGATGGTCTGGCTGCTGCTGCGGGCGGTGGCGGGCGGGGCGCGTCCCGGGCTTCACCTGCTGGTCTGCGGGGCGGTGGCGGCGCTGACGGCGGCGCCCTTCTCGGCGGCGCTGCTGATGCCGGACGCGTTCACCGGGGTGGTCGTGCTCGGCGCGGTGCTGCTGGGCTTCGCGCGGGCATCGCTGTCGCGCGCCGAGGCGGTGGGGCTGACGATCGTCGCCGGGGTCGGGATCGCGGCGCACCTCTCGCACCTGCCGGTCGCGGGGACGATGGTGCTGGTGGCGCTGGTGCTGGCGGGGTGGCGCGGGGCGCTGCGGGTGGCGGCGCCGCTCGGCCTGGGGATCGCGCTGCTGCTGGTGACGAACGCCGTGGGGCATGGGCGCGTGTCGCTGTCGCCCTATGGAGCGACCTTCCTGATGGCACGGATGGTGGCGAACGGGCCGGCGATCCGGACGATCGACGCGCGCTGCCCGGCCGCGGGCTGGGAGATGTGCGGCTTCGTCGGGCGGCTGGACGCCTATGGACCCGAGGGGTGCGCGCGGCGGGCGGGCGGCTGCCCGCGCGGGCTGTTGCCGAGCGACGAGTTCCTCTGGAGCCCGGAGAGCCCGGTGAACCGGACCGCGGTCGGTGAGGTGCGGTGGTTCGGCGGGCGGTCCCTGTCCGGGGAGGCGCGGGAGATCGTGGCGGAGACGATCCGGCGCGAGCCGGTCCGCGTGGCCTGGGATGCGGTGCGGGACACCTTCGAGCAGCTGGTGACCTTTCGCGCGGGCGACACGCTGACGCGGGCCCATGTCGGCGAGGGCGTGCGGCCGCGCATCGTGGAGGGCTTCCCCCCGGCGGAGGTGGCGCGGCTGGAGGCGGGGGCGCAGTGGCGGGACGTGCTGGTGGCGCGGGTGCAGCCGTTGCTCTGGGTGCACGGGCCGGCGATGGCGATGGGCGCCGTCGTGCTGGCGCTGTTCGGCTGGCGGTGGCGGCGGGACCGGGTGGTGGCCGGGCTGGCGGTCTGCGTGGGGCTCGGCGTGCTCGCGAACGCCTTCTCGACCGGGGCGTTGAGCGGGCCGCATGACCGTTACGGCGCCCGGGCGATGTGGGTGGTGGTGCTGGCCGCGATGGTGCTGGGCATCAGGGCCTGGCGCGGGGCGCCTTACGTCCTGACCCGAGGCGCGCGAGCGGCGGTTGGGTCAAGCCGTTGATCGCGTGACGCTCATGGCTGCCGCCTTACTTCCTTACTCTCTTGCCATCTTACCTGTGGCGACCCAGGCGTCGGGGGTGAGCGGCAGGCGCAGTTCGACGGCCTGGCAATTTGTTCCTAAGTCAACCTTGTGCGCCGGGTCAAGCGCGGCAGCTACGGGGCTTCGCGGCGACCTATCCCAGGGCGGCCCGCGGTCCGGTGAAACGCAGCACGAGCGCGCCGACGAGGGTGAAGATCACGCCCAGCGGCAGCAGGATCGCGGGAGCCAGATAGGTGCCGACGAAGGTGGCCGGCGAGGCGCGCTCGGGTGCGGCAGGGTCATAGCGGAGGGTGGCGCGCTCGCCGACCGTCCAGGCGGGCGGGGAGGAGAAGACGTTGCTCGGTGCCTCGACCGCGCGTCCCTCGCGGGTGACGAAGCGGAAGACGGGGGCGGTGCCGCCCTCGCGGTTGCGGCTGAGCGAGGAGACGACCGCCTCGGCCGTGTCGGCGCGGGCGACGAAGGCGCGGGCGTCCAGGAACAGCCAGACGCCGAGAGCGAGCAGCAGAAGGCCGACGGGGAAGAAGATCCAGCCGACGAGCCGTGCGAGGCGCGGGCTGGCGGGCGCGACATGCTCCGTGCCGGCGTAGAAGCCGATCGTGGGGCCGGGCTCGGCGGAGCTGGTCCAGGGAGAGCGGGTGTCGGGCGCGTCGGACATGACGGGTGTTCTATGCCGCGCCGAGTTGCACGGGCAGGCACCACCGTGTCGCGACCGTCACGTGATCCGCCCCGGCGTGGCCGGGGCGGACCGTCGCGGTCGCGACGCGCGTCAGGCCGCGCGGCGCGTGACCTCTTCCGGCGTCATGCGGACGAGGCTCGTGTAGTCGTTGATCAGCGTCTCGGTGATGCGGCCGGGGGTGAAGCGGTGGTCGCCGATCTGGCGGACCGGCGTCACCTCGGCGGCGGTGCCGGCGAGGAAGACCTCGGAGGCGCGGCCGATCTCCTCGGCACCGATGGTGCGCTCCACCACCTTCATCTGGTTCTGGCGGGCGAGGCCCATCACCGTGCGGCGGGTGATGCCGTCCAGGAAGCAGATCGGGGTGGGGGTGTGGACCTCGCCGTCGAAGACGAAGAAGGCGTTCGCGCCGGTCGCCTCGGCCACGTCACCCTTGAAGTCGAGCATGAGGGCGTCATTGAAGCCCTCGGCCTCGGCGGCGTGCTTCGACATCGTGCCGATCATGTAGAGGCCGGCGGCCTTGGACGCGGTCGGCGCCGTGTCGGGCGCGGGGCGGCGCCACTTCGCCATGGCGAGCGTCACGCCCTTCATCCGGTCCTCGCCGAACAGGTTCGGCCAGGCCCAGGTGGCGATGGCCACGTGGATCTTCGTGTGCTGCGCGGCGACGGCCAGCATCTCCGAGCCGCGATAGGCGATCGGGCGGATATAGGCCTCGGTCAGGTTGTTGCGGCGCATCGTCTCGATGCAGGCCGCGTCGATCTCCTCCACCGTGTAGGGGATCTCGAAGCCGAGGATGCGCGCGCTCTCGAACAGGCGGTTGGTGTGCTCGCGCAGCTTGAAGATGTGGCCGCTATAGGCCCTCTCGCCCTCGAACACGCCGCTGGCATAGTGCAGCCCATGCGTGAGGACGTGGAGCTTGGCGTCGCGCCAGGGGACGAACTGGCCGTCGAACCAGATCTCGCCGTCGCGGTCGTCGAAGGGAACCAGAGCCATGGGGCTGTCCTCCAGGGGTTTTGGGTAATATTGTTGCTTGCAATGGCGTCACATTAAAAGGGTCGGGCGGATTGTGTCAACGAAGCTGACCCATGCAGGGAGCGGAGCAGCCATGCCGGAGGAGCCGGACACGCGCTTGCGGACGGTGGGCGGAGGCGTGCCCGGAGGAGCGGCGGGGCGGAACCTGCTCTTCCTTCGGGAGGAGGAGCTCAGGCTGGCGCAGGACCTGCTGTTCTTCGGATATCGGGACTTCACGGCGGGGCCGGACGCGATCCTGGCGGAGCTGGGGATGGGGCGGGCGCATCACCGGGTGCTGCACTTCCTCGGGCGGCGGCCCGGGCTGACGGTGGGGGAGCTGCTGGGCATCCTGGCGATCACGAAGCAGTCCCTGTCCCGCGTGCTGGCACCGCTGGTGGCCGAGGGATACGTGGCCCAGGCGCCCGGGCGCGCGGACCGGCGGCAGCGGCTGCTGTCGCTGACGGAGAAGGGCCAGGCGCTGGAGCGGCGGCTCTTCGAGCGGCAGCGGGAGACGATCACCCGCGCCTATCGGGAGGCGGGACCGGCGGCGGTGGAGGGATTCCGGCACGTCATGCGGGGGTTGATGGGCACCGACGCCCGGCGGGCGCTCGAACGGCTCAGCGGGGCGCCGCGGCCGACGGGGGATGCGTGAGGGGGATGGCGCTTTCGGCCCTGGGGAAAGGCGCTGCCTTTCCCCAGACCCCTATCCGCCAAGGGTCCAGACCCTTGGAACCCATTCTGTTTGCACCTGCGGCGTTGAAGGAGCTTCAGAGCCGGTTCCAGCACGGAGGCCATGAAACGGGTTCCAAGGGACTCGTCCCTTGGCGGATGGGGGGTTTGGGGGGAAGGCAGCGCCTTCCCCCCAAGGGCCACGCGCGATGACCGACGCCGCGCATCTCCTCGTCGTGGACGACGACGCGCGGCTGCGGACGCTGTTGCAGCGCTTCCTGGCCGAGCAGGGCTTCCGGGTGAGCGTGGCAGCGGACGCGGCGGCGGCGCGGGCGGCGCTGGCGTCGGTGGAGTTCGACCTGGTGGTCATGGACGTGATGATGCCCGGAGAGACCGGGCTGGACCTGGCGGAGGGGCTGCGGCGGGACGGGCAGGACGTGCCGATCCTCATGCTGACCGCGGCCGGGGCGCCCGATGACCGTGTGGCAGGGTTCGAGGCGGGGGTGGATGACTACCTTGCGAAGCCTTTCGACCCGCGCGAGCTGGCGCTGCGGATCCGGACAATCCTGAAGAGGACGGCCCCGGCAGCGCCCGCGGGGCCGATCCCGCTGGGGCCGGTGCAGCTCGGGCCGCGCTGGTTCGATCCGGAGCGGGGGGAGCTGCACGGGCCGGACGGCGTCTCCCGGTTGACGGGGGGCGAGGCGGGGCTGCTGGTGGCGCTGGCGCGGCGGTCCGGGGATGTGCTGTCCCGGGAAGAGATCGCGGCGGCCATGGGCACGCCGGACGCCGGGGAGCGGGCGGTGGACGTGACCGTGACGCGCCTGCGGCGGAAGATCGAGCCGGACCCGCGGGAGCCGCGGTTCCTGCAGACCGTGCGTCACCGGGGCTATGTGCTGCGGCCGGGGATGTGAGGACCTATCTTCGCGTCCAGTGAGCGGAGATCGGCGATGTCGGATCTGGTGATGCCGCCGGTGGTCGCGGAGCGGCGGCCGGGACGCGGGCGGGGGCTGGTGGGCGCGGTGATCCGGCGGATCGTGCCGCGCGGGCTGCTGGCGCGGGCGCTGCTGATCGTGCTGGTGCCGCTGGTGGTGACGCAGGGGATCGCGCTGCAGCTCTTCTACGGGACGCATCTCGACGTGATCTCGCGCCGGCTGGCGGGGGGTGTCGCGGGGGATGTCGCGATGGTGGTGGAGCTGCTGAACCGCCATCCCGTGCAGGAGGACCGGGGCTGGATCTTCCGGGAGGCGGCGTGGCGGCTGGACCTGAACCTGGCGCTGGAGCGCGGGGCGGAGCTGGGGCCCTCGGCGTCCCGGCGGGCGTCGCTGCCGCTGCTGCCGCTGGAGGAGGACCTGGACAACGCGCTGCGGGAGCGGCTGCGTCTGCCCTTCGACACGGATTGGCAGACCGATCCGCGCAGCGTGATCATCCGGGTGAGCCTGCCGGACGGGGTGCTGCACGTGGAGGCGCCGCGGAAACGGCTGTTCTCCGGGACGCTGTACCTGTTCGTCATCTGGCTGGTGGGGGCGTCGCTGCTGCTGTTCCTGGTGGCGGCGCTGTTCATGAAGAACCAGGTGCGCGCGCTGCGCCGGCTGGCGGCGGCGGCCGAGGCCTTCGGGATGGGGCGCGACCTGACGGGCGGCAGCATCAAGCCGGAGGGCGCGGCGGAGGTGCGGCAGGCGGCGGCGGCCTTCAACGGAATGCAGGCGCGCATCCGCCGCTTCGTGAGCCAGCGGACGGAGATGCTGGCGGGGATCAGCCACGACCTGCGGACGCCGCTGACGCGGATGCGGCTGGGGCTGGCGATGCTGCCGGAGGATGCGCGGGAGGACGCCGCGGCGCTCACCCAGGACGTGGAGGAGATGGAGCGGATGGTCGCGACCTACCTCGCCTTCGCCCGCGGGGAGGTGCAGGAGGTGGCGCGGCCGGCCGATCTGGCGGGGCTGGTGCGGGAGGTGGTGGGGCGCGTCTCCGGCGAGGGCGGGGATGTGACGCTGGAGGCGCCGGCGACGCTCGTGCTGCCGATGCGGGTGGACGCGATGCGGCGCTGCCTGGGGAACCTGATCGACAACGCGCGCAAGCACGCGCGCTTCGTGGCGGTGGAGGTCGTGCCCGTGCCGGGCTGGGCCGAGGTGCGGGTGGATGATGACGGCCCGGGCATCCCGGCGGAGTCGCGGGAGGAGGCGTTCAAGCCCTTCGCGTCCTTCTCCTCGGGCGGAACGGGGCTGGGGCTGGCGATCGCGCGGGACATCGCGCGGGCGCATGGCGGGGAGCTGGTGCTAGAGGAGAGCCCGATGGGCGGGCTGCGCGCGCGGGTGCGGCTGCCGGTGTGAGGCGGCAGCCCCGGACGGGACGCATGGCGCGGCGGGTCGGGGTTGCGTTCCGCGTGGTGGCGGGCCGCCCTGCGGCGTCCTAAATCGGGGGCGGCGCGCCCGCCGGCGCGGCAGGGGACCCGACCATGGATGACGGCCGGTTGACGATCGGGGCGGCGGAGCTGCCGGAGACCCCGGCGGCGCTGTGGGACGGGCTGCTGGCCGAGGCGGCCGCGGCGGCCGCGGCCGATCCTGTCCTGCGGGGGCTGATGGAGCTGGCGGTGCTGCGGCACCGCGACATGGAAGCCGGGCTGGCGGCGCTGCTCTCGCGCAAGCTGGCCGAGCCGCTGATGCCGGCCGAGCGGCTGGAGGATCTGGTGCGGGAGGCCGGGGCCGAGGTGGTCGCGCTGGCGGCCTCCGACCTGGCGGCGACGCGGCGGCGCGATCCGGCGGCCAACGGGGTGCTGACGCCCTTCCTCTACTACAAGGGGTTCCACGCGCTGGAGTGGCACCGCGTCGCGCACGGGCTGTGGCGGGACGGGCGGCGGGACCTGGCGCTGTACCTCCAGTCCCGCTGCTCCGAGGTGTTCGCGGTGGACATCCATCCCGCCGTGCCCGTGGGGCGCGGCGTGTTCATCGACCACGGGACGGGGGTCGTCGTCGGGGAGACGGCGGTGATCGGGAACGACGTCTCCATCCTGCAGGGCGTGACGCTGGGCGGGACGGGGAAGGAGCGCGGGGACCGGCACCCGAAGGTGCGGGACGGGGTGCTGCTCTCGGCCGGGGCGAAGGTGCTCGGAAACATCGAGATCGGGCGCGGGGCGAAGGTGGGTGCGGGCAGCGTGGTGCTGGCCGACGTGCCGAACTGCGCGACCGTCGCCGGCGTGCCGGCACGGGTGGTGGGCTGGTGCCGGGATGCCGTGCCGGCGCTGGCGATGGATCAGAGCCTGCCGGCTGGACAGTAGCGCCCGCGCGGGACGTCTCGCGCGGTTCGTGTCAACCGGCGAAAGGCTTTCCTCGAATTCATGTGATGGCCGCTTGTGTGACGGCCGGTAACGCGCGAACGTCCTCACGCACCAGGGGAAATGGGGGCTACAATGCGTTGGATTATCGGTGGTTTGATGGTGGCTGCGGTGGCCGGTTTCGCGGCGCCGTCCCAGGCGGCGATGGTTGCCGGGACCGCGACGACGGCGATCGAGTCCGCCCGTGAGGCGACGACCCTGAAGGCCGAGGACGCGGCGACCCGCCGTCGTCCCCGCCGCACGACCCGCACGCGCCGCGCGGCGCCGGCGCCGGTCGCGCAGTAAGGGGTCGGTCCGGGCGCTTCGGCGCCCGGTCGGTTCGGGAAGGGCTCGGCGGTCTCCGCCGGGCCCTTTCTCGTTTGCGGGGTGCTGATGATGCGCCCTCGCGGGCGGGGAGCGCCCGTCCCTCCCCCGCCCTACCCGGCGCTCAGACGTTGAAGCGGAAGAGCAGGACGTCGCCGTCCTTCACGACGTACTCCTTGCCCTCGACCCGCATCTTGCCGGCCTCCTTCGCGCCCTGCTCGCCGTTGAGGGCGACGAAGTCGTCATAGGCGATCGTCTCGCAGGCGATGAAGCCGCGCTCGAAGTCGTTGTGGATCACGGCGGCGGCCTGCGGGGCCTTGGTGCCCTTGGTGATCGTCCAGGCGCGGGATTCCTTGGGGCCGCAGGTGAAGTAGGTGATCAGGCCGAGCAGGTCGTGGCCGGCGCGGATGATCCGGTCCAGGCCGCTGTCCTTCAGGCCGAGGGAGTCCAGGAACTCGGCGCGGTCGGCGTCGGGCATCTGGCTGATCTCGGCCTCGATGGCGGCGGAGACGATGACGGCCTTCGCGCCCTCCGCCTTCGCGCGCTCCTCCACGCGGGCGGAGTGGGCATTGCCGGTGGCGGCCGAGGCTTCCTCGACGTTGCAGACGTAGAGGACGGGCTTCGTCGTCATCAGCTGGAGCTTCGCGGCGGCGGCGCGCTGGTCATCGGGAACGGCGGTGCGGGCGGGCTTGCCGGCGGAGAGCGCGGCGACGATGGGCTCGGCGAGGGCGACGAAGGCGGCGCTCTCTTTGTCGCCGTTCTTCGCCTTCTTCTGCGCGGGCAGAAGGCGCTTCTCCAGGCTGTCGAGGTCGGCGAGCATGAGCTCGGTCTCGACGGTCTCGGCGTCGCGGATCGGGTCCACGCTGCCTTCGACATGGGTGATGTCGCCGTCCTCGAAGCAGCGGAGGACGTGGACGATGGCGTCCACCTCCCGGATGTTCGCGAGGAACTGGTTGCCGAGGCCCTCCCCGCGGGACGCGCCGCGGACGAGGCCGGCGATGTCCACGAATTCGAGGGAGGTCGGGACCTTCTTCTGCGACTTGCCGATGCGGGTCAGCTCATCCAGCCGCGGGTCGGGGACGGCGACGCGGCCGACATTCGGCTCGATCGTGCAAAAGGGATAGTTGGCGGCCTGGGCGGCCGCGGTCTGGGTGAGCGCGTTGAAAAGGGTTGATTTGCCGACGTTCGGCAGGCCGACGATGCCGCAGTTGAAGCCCATGGGGGGTGATAGGTCCGGGTGCTGGGTTGCAGGTCTGGGAGTTCGGCCGCGGACTTACGCCGGGGGCGTGGCCGGCGCCAGGGGCGTGCCGCCGGGCGGGGGCCGCGGGCGTTCCAGACCTTGCACACGGAGGAGCGGCGATGACCGACGACACGGGCCCGGAGACCAAGGGGGAGAAGACGCCGCGCATCCCGCGCCCGCCGACGAGGGAGGAGCTGGACCAGATCAGCGAGGCGCAGGCGATGATCACGGATGAATGGGCGCCCGCACCCCGGGAGGGGGAGCGCCCGCGCGATCCCGGGCGGAAGAACTCCCCGGCCGGGTAGCGCGACGGGCGTTACTGCCGGGGCGCGATCGGCCCCCGTCGAGGCACCGCCAGACGTTCCGGCGGTGGCGAGCGCGGTCTATGACGGCCCATGGGCATACAGCGGCCGCGCGTGCTGGAGATCGGGCCCTTCTGCCTGTTCGCGCAGGCCTGGCCCGAGACGACGGAGTTCCTCTTCGCCGGGGCGGAGCGGTACGGCGTGGCCGGCGCCCTGCCCGCGCGGTTCCGTCGGGAGCGGTGGCGCGGGGCGGAGGGGTTCGACCTGGTCGTCGCGCACACGGCGGCGGAGGACTGGTCGCGGCCGGAGGCGCTGAAGCGGCTGCTCGCGCCGCGCCGGCGCGCGGATGCGGCGGCGGCCCTCGCCTGGGAGCTGGCGCGGCAGGGGGCCGGGCCCCGCGTGCCGGTCGCGGTGCTCGACATGCATGATGAGCGGGCCATCCACCGGCGCGACCTGCCGCTGCTGCGGAGCTGCGTGCGCTACTTCAAGCGGGAGCTGCCGGCGAATGCGGCCACGGCTTTCGCACCCGGCCTGCGCGGGCCGGGGCTGGACGCGCTGCTGCCGAAGCTGCGGCCGATCTCCCTCGGGCTGTCGGCGGCGGTGGTGGCGGAGGCGCCGTCAGGGCCGGTGCAGAAGGAGGTGGACGTGTTCTTCGCGGGCCACCTCTCCCACGCTCCGGAGATTCGCGGGGCGGGTCTGGCGCAGATCGAGGCGCTGGCGGCGGAGGGCGTGCGGGTGGATGTGGCGCGGAAGCGGATGCCGCGGCCGGACTTCCTGGCGCGCTGTGCCCGGGCACGGATCGTCTGGTCGCCGGAAGGGCTGGGGTGGGACTGCTTCCGGCACTACGAGGCGGCGCTGTGCGGCGCGGTGCCGCTGGTGAACCTGCCCTCAATCCGGCGGCATGCGCCGCTGTCCGAGGGGGAGCACGCGATCCACTACGCGGTGGAGGAGGACGGGCTGCGGCGGGCGGTGCTGGGCGCGCTGCGCGATCCTGGGCGGCTGGAGGCGATGGGGCGGGCGGCGCGGGACCACATGCTGCGGCACCACACGCACGACGCGCTGTGCGATTACGTCGTGCGGGAGTGTCTGGGACGGTGAGACTGCCGCGTCAGGATGCCGGCAGGATGTCCCGCACGCGATCGGCCGGGCGGCAGAGGCGGACGCCGCGCGGCGTCTCCACGAAGGGGCGGTTCAGCAGGATGGGGTGGGCGGCGATGGCGTCGAGCAGCGCGTCGTCGGTCTGGGTGCGGTCGTCGAGGCCGAGCTCCGTGTAGGGCGTCTCCTTCTGGCGCAGGGCCTCGCGGAGCGTCAGGCCGGCGCGGGCGACGAGGTCCCGAACCTGCGCGCGGTCCGGCGGGGTCTTCAGGTATTCGACGATGACGGGCTCGATGCCGGCCTCGCGGATGAGGGCGAGGGTGTTGCGGGAGGTGCCGCAAGCCGGGTTGTGCCAGATGGTCACGCGATCCATGGCGGGTCTGCCTTCCCTGGTGTTCGGATGGAGCTTGCCGCGGACCTGGGCCGCGATCAGGCCTGCTGGGTGAGCAGGGCGACCTTCGTCATGAAATCCTCCGGCTTGCCCTCCGCGAGCAGGGGCGCGCAGTCGGCCACGGCGTCCAGCAGGCGGTCGAGCCATTCGGCATCCACCTTCGCGAAGTTGCCGAGGACGTGGCCGTGGACGCGGTCCTTGTGGCCGGGATGGCCGATGCCGAGGCGGACGCGGGCGAAGTCCGGGGAGGCGAAGGCCCGCTGCATGTCGCGCAGGCCGTTGTGGCCGGCGGCGCCGCCGCCCTTCTTCACGCGGACCTTGCCGGGGGCGAGGTCGAGCTCGTCGTGGAAGGCGGTGATGTCGGCGACGGGGATCTTGTGGAACGCGGCGGCGGGCTGCACCGAGTTGCCGCTGTCGTTCATGTAGGTCTGCGGCTTCAGCAGGACGATGCGCTGGCCGGCCACCGAGCCCTCGGAGACCTCGCCCTTGAAGCGGGCACGCCAGGGGGCGAAGCGGTGGCGCTGCGCGATGCGCTCCACGGCCATGAAGCCGATGTTGTGGCGCTGGCGGGCGTGCTCCGCGCCAGGATTTCCGAGGCCGACCCAGAGTTGCATGGCGGAGGTTCGCGCCGCCCGGACCCTCGCGGGGGCCGGGCGGCGCGGCGGTCGCTACTTCTTCTTCGCGGGGGCCTTGGCGGCCGGGGCCGCCTTGCCGGCCGCGGCGGCCGGGGCAGCGCCCTTGGCGCCGGCCTTCTGCTTCGTCGCCGGGGTCTCGGCGGCGGGGGCGGCGGCGACGGGCTCGGCCTCGGCGACCGTCGGCGGGGCGAGGGTCAGCACCACGAAGTCGCGGCCGAGGGTCGGCGTCGCGCCCTGGGCGTCCTTCACGTTCGACCAGCGCAGCGTGTCGCCGATGGCGGCCTCGGAGACATCGATCTCGAAGCGCTCGGGCACGTTGTCCGGGTCGGCCATCACCTCGAGGTCGCGGCGGACGAGGTTGACGACGCCGCCGGCCTTCAGGCCGGGGGAGGCGTCCTCGCCCTGCACCACCACGGGCACCTTGACGCGGATGCGCTGGCCGGCGGCCAGGCGCTGGAAGTCCACGTGCACGGGCTGGTCGGAGACGGGGTGGAACTGCACCTCGCGCATCAGGCAGCGCTCGGTCGGGCCGTCCTTCACCGCCACCTCGTAGAGGTGGGACTGCCAGCCGCCCTTGTGCATCTCCTTCATCACGTCGCGCGGGTCGAGGGCGAGGAGGGTCGCCACCTGCTTCGCGCCGTAGATGACCGCGGGGACCATGCCCCCACGCCGGGTCGCGCGCGCCGCCCCCTTACCGGCCCGCTCACGCGACGCGGCCTCGATCCGAATGGTCTGGACCATTGGCTGTGTTCCTTCGTGAATTGGGTGTGTCGCGGTTTGCCGGCGTGCCGGAAACGCGAAGCGCCGGCCTCCAGGGGTGCCGGCGCGGGGGGCCGTGTAGGACATCGGGGGGCGGGGCGCAACCGGAACGAGGTGTCGCACGGGCCGGTTCCGCGGGCGGGACGGACGCGACACGCGGCGCGTTGACCCCGGACGGCGGCGGAACGAGCTTCCGCGACCATGTTCGACAATGCCTTCGCCTTCGGGCTGTTCCTGCTCCTCGCCATCGTGGTGGGGTGGTTCCTGGGCGTGCGCGGGTGGTTCCTGGCGCGCCGGGCCAGGCGGGAGGTGGCGGAGCTCCGGGCGGCGCTGGTCGCGGCGGGAGTGCCCCTGCCGGGTGGGGTGGGGATCGTAGCGCCCGGGATGGCGGCTTCGGCGCCTGCGCCTGCGCCGGTGGCGCGGCCCTGGGAACGACCGGCGGCTCCGCCGGTGGCGGCGGAGCCGGTCGTCGCGCCCGTCGTCGCGCCGGTGGGCGAGCCGGAGATGGAGCCGGCCGGCGCGGCGGTGTGGTCCGAGCGGGCTCCGGCAGAGGAGGTTCCCTCCCCTGCCCCGCCGCCGCGTCCCGCGCGGGCGCGACCGGGGCTGGAGGAGGCGCTGACCCAGCGCTGGGGCGTGTGGCTGGGGGCGGTGGCGATCCTGCTCTCGGGCGTGTTCCTCGTGCGGTATGCGGCGGAGCAGGGCTGGCTGGGTCCGGCCGCGCGCTGCGTGGCGGCGGCGGTGCTCGGCGTCGTGCTGGTGGCCGGGGCGGAGTGGCTGCGGCGGCGGCCGGCGCGGGAGAGCGCCTCCGCCCTGCCCGACTTGGCGCCGGCGGCGCTGGCGGCGGGCGGCGTCGCGGTGCTGTTCGGGGCGGCCTATGGCGCGGCGGTGCTCTACGCGCTGGTGCCGGCGGTGATCGGCTTCGCGCTGCTGGCGGCCGCGGCCCTGGCGGGGCTGGCGCTGGCGCTGGTGTTCGGGCCGCTGGTGGCGGCGGTGGGGATCGTCGGGGCCTATGTGACGCCGGCGCTGGTGGGCTCGGCCGATCCGTCGGTGCCGGGGCTGTTCGTTTACCTGCTGGTGGTGACGGCGGCGGCGCTGGCAGTGGTGCGGCAGGTCGGCGCGGTGTGGCTGGGCTGGGCGGCGATCCTGGCGGCCTCCTTCTGGGTCGCGGTCGGTAAGTCCATGGCGGATGGCGCGGACCTCTGGGCCCCGGCGCTCTTCGTGCCGGCGGCGGCGGCGGTGCATCTGGCGCTGCTGCCGGGGGCGGCGCTGGACGGGAAGATCGGGCGGCGGCTGGCCTGGGTGCCCGTGGCGGTGCTGGGATTCGCGGGGCTCGTGCTCGTGCCCGGGGCGAAGGTGCTGGCGCCCGCCGTGGGGCTGTTGCTGCTGACGCCTGTGACGGTGTGGAAGGGCTTCTCCGAGCCGCGGATGGATCGTCTGCCCTGGCTGGCGGCGGCCTTCGGGTGGCTGATGCTGCTCATCTGGGCGGTGCCGGACTGGAAGCCGGCCGGCGAGGTGGTGCGGGCGGAGGATGCGGTCGTCGCCATCCTGCCGACCGGGGCCTGGCTGCCGGAGGCGCTGCGGCCGTTCCTGTCGTTGGCGGGCATCCTGGCGGGGATGCATCTGCTGGCCGGGCTGGTCGGGGAGCGGCGCGCGGCGCATCCCGTGCGCTGGGCAGCGCTGCCGGCCGCGGTGCCGGTGCTGGTGCTGCTGCTAGCCTATGCGCGGGTGAAGGGCTTCGCGCAGGACACGGGTTGGGCCTTCGCGGCGCTGGCGCTGGCGGCGGGGCTGGTCGGGTTGGCGGCGCTGGCGGCGAAGGACCGCACGGCGGAGGCGCGGCGGCGGGCCGGGGCGCATGCGGCCGGGGCGGTGGCGGCGATCGCGCTCGGCGCGTCCATGGTGCTGACGGAGCAGTGGCTGACGCTGGCGGTGGCGGTGCTGTTGCCGCCGCTGGCCTGGATCGAGGCGCGGACGGACCTGCCGGCGCTGCGGCGCGTGGCGCTGGCGGTGGCGGCGGTGGTGCTGGTGCGGCTGCTGCTGAACGGGGAGGTGCTGGACTACGCCTTCGGGCCGGCGCCGGTGCTGAACGGCATCTGGCTGGCCTATGGCGTGCCGGCGGCGTGCTTTGCGCTGGCGGCGGTTCTGTTCCGGCGGCGAGGGGATGACTCCACCGTGGCGCTGCTGGAATTCGGGGCGAGCGCCTTCGTCGGCGCGCTGGCGGTCCTGCTCATCCGGCACGCGGTGACGGGCGGCGACCTGAAATCGGGCGTCTGGGGCTTCCGGGAGGCGGCGCTGGACGTGCTGGCGCTGGCGATGGTGGCGACGGGGCTGCGGCGGCTGGATGCGCGGCTGGGCGGGCGGCCGATGCTCCGCCTGGCCTGGGGGCTGTACCAGGCGGGGGCGGTGCTACTGGGCATCGTGCTGATCGTCCGGAACCCGGCCTTCGAGGTCGGGGACGTGCTCGTGCCCTGGCCGGTCTTTAACGAGATGCTGCTGGCCTACGCGTTGCCGGCGGCGCTGGCCGCCGCCGCGGCGCGGCAGGTGCGGGAGCCGCTCTATCGCGGCGCGCTCGGGCTCTACGCGCTGGTCGCGGCCTTCGTCTGGGTGACGCTGACGGTGCGGCACCGCTTCCACCCGGTGGAGATGTCGCTGAATCTGGAGGAGGTGCTGGACTCCGAGCTGTGGAGCTACAGCGGGGCCTGGCTGGCCTTCGGTGCGGCACTGCTCGCGCTGGGGATCCGGCAGGGGTCGAAGGCGCTGCGGCTCGCCTCCCTGGCGGTGCTGGGCCTGACCGTCGGCAAGGTGTTCCTCGTGGACATGTCCGAACTGACGGGGCTGTGGCGGGTGCTGAGCTTCCTCGGGCTGGGGCTGGCGCTGATCGCGCTGGGGCGGGTGTACCGCCGCTTCGTGGTGTCGCCGGCGCCCGTCGCACCGGATCCGGAGCAGCCGGAACAGGCGCCGGCCGCCTGAGGCGATGGGGCCCGGGCGCACGAAGGCCGCGGACACCGCCGGAATGAGGCGGTGCCGCGGCCCTGGATCGCGGTCGGGCCGTCAGACCGTGCGGCGGCCGACGACCATGCGGTAGATCAGCAGGAGGATGACGGCGCCGACCACCGCGCCGATGAAGCCGGCGCCCTCGCCCGCGCGGTACCAGCCCACCGCCTGGCCGAGGTAGGTGGCGACCACGGCGCCGATGATGCCGAGCAGCGTGGTGATGATGAAGCCGCCCGGGTCGCGGCCGGGCATCAGGAACTTCGCGACGGCGCCGGCGATGAAGCCGATGATGATCGACCAGATGATGCCCATGGTGGGTCCGCTCCGTAGGGTTTGTGCAAAGTGAGCGTTGATCCGCGGCGCGGGTTTCAGGCGATGTCGCGCGACTCGCTGGAGGTCGGGGGAAGTGGCAGGTGGGACTCTGGTACGACCTGTACCTCGAGTGGCCGCGCGGGCTGGAGGCGGCCGAGGCACTGATCGATTCGGCCTTTCCCGGGCGCGTTCCGGGCGGGGGCGGCTTCGAGCCGCATGGGTGCGGCATCGCGTTGCGGCCGGCGGCGGAGGGATTGGATTGGCGGCCGCTGTTCGGTGGCGGCTTCCAGCCCTCGCTGCGAGCGACCTTCGACATCCGGCGCTTCCTGCCAGACGGGCCCTTCGTCGCGGACGGACCGCCGGAGGTGGTGCGGCGCGGGGCTGATACGGCGCTGCGGGCTTCGCTCGTGTTGCTCGGCGCGTCGGAGGGGGATGGGGTGTTCCTGTTCTACGGGGAGACGCCGCTTCTGCTCCGGCGGGGCGGATGGGTGGTGGTGAGCGAGGGCCCGTTCTGGGATGCGCGACGGCTGGGATGGGTGCCCTGGCCGTTCGAGCGGGCGCCGTTGCCGACGCTCTGAGTCCGGTTCATCCCGACGGCGCTCTCCGCGGGTCATGGAGCCGGAAGCTGTCGCGCGGGATGAAGAGGTCCCGGACGCCGCGGCCGTTCTCGTTGGCACAATGAACATTCAACCTTCTGGTTGACGGTCCAAGATCGGGCGCGCATATTCAACCAAATGGTTGAATTACCGACAACAGAACTGGACAGCGTCTTTCACGCGCTCGGCGACGCGACGCGGCGGCGCATGCTGCGGAACTTGGCGCAGGGGGAACGGACGGTCGGGCAGCTTGCCCAGCCCTTCGCGATCTCGCTCGCGGCGGCGTCGAAGCACATCCGGGCGCTGGAGAATGCCGGGCTGATCCGGCGGGAGGTGCGCGGCCGCACGCATCTCTGCCGGCTCGACGCCGGGCCGCTCGCGAAGGCCCAGGACTGGCTGCGCTTCTACGAGCGGTTCTGGACGGATCGCCTGGACGCCCTCGAACGCCTTCTCCGCGCGGAGGAGGCGCCCCCATCCACGCCATCCGAAGGAGACAAGGGATGAACGACGTCATGATGCCGGACGCCTATGGGGTTCTGACCGAGCCCGCCACGCTGACGATCCAGCGGCTCCTGCCCGGTCCGATCGACCGGGTGTGGCGGTATCTCACGGAGGGTGAGCTGCGCCGGCAGTGGCTGGCGGCCGGCGAGATGGAGATGCGCGTCGGCGCGGCCTTCGAGCTGGTCTGGCGCAATGACGAGCTGACCGATCCGCCGGGACATCGGCCGGAGGGCCATTCCGCAGAGCATCGGCTGGAGAGCCGGATCACCGAGCTCGATCCACCGCGTCGGCTCTCCATCACCTGGGGTCGGAGCGGCGGCGTGACCTTCACGCTGGAGCCGGCGGGGGAGCGGGTGCTGCTGACGCTCGTGCATCATCGCCTGCCGGATCGCGAGACGATGCTGAATGTCAGCGCCGGCTGGCACAATCACCTGGACGTGCTGGCGGCCAAGATGGCGGGCGGGCAGACCGATCCGTTCTGGGACGGGTGGCTCCGGTTGAAGACGGAGTACGAGGCGCGGTTGCCGGGCTGAGTCCCGCCGTCGCACGGCGTCGGATGGCGCCGTGCGACCGGGTGGTCCTACTTGCCCAGGACGCAGGCGGCGATGGTGCGGTGGACCTCCGCGATGCCGCCGCCGCGGGGGAAGGTGCGGGCGATAGGCTCCGTCACGCCGCGGAGCCAGATCTTCAGCTCCGCCTCCATGTCAAAGGTGCCGGCGGTTTCCACGGAGAAGCGCGCGACCTCCCGGAAGGGGATGGAGAGGTATTCGGTCTTGCGGCCGGTCACGCCCTGCCGATCCACGAGGATGAGGCGTCGGTCGGTGAAGACGAGCATGTCCCGCACGACCCGATAGGCGGCGGCGATGCTCTCGCCGGGGACGAGGATGGTGGCGAACTCGTCGTCCAGCTTGCCGGTGTCCACGTCGGACGAGTGGCCGAGGATGGCGTTGAACAGGCCCATGGCGGTCTCCCGGTGATTGACGGGCGGAAGACTACTCGGAAAGCATCCGCCTGACCGCCTTCCGCAGCACGGCGGCATCTTCCGGATTGGCGGCGGGGTTGCCGGCGCGGTGGCCCCAGATGCTGGGGATGGGGCGCAGCGTGCCGCGGCGGAGGTGGCGGAGTTCCGCCTCGTTGTCGGCGACGCGAAAGTAGAGGTCGGTGGAGCCGGGCATCAGGAGCACGCGGGCGCTGATGCTGGCCAGCGCGGCGGGCAGGTCGCCGTTGAAGCGCGGATGGTCGGAGATGTCGCCGGCGTCCCAGGTGCGGAGCTGGGCGTGCAGGTCGGCCGCGTAGCGGCGGGCGTAGCGTTCCACCCAGTCGGTGCGGAGGAAGGCTTCGAGGTCCGGTGCGCCGAGCGCGGTGCGGTGCAGGTCGGCGCGGTAGAAGTCCTGACTGAGCGCCATCATCGCGTAGATCCGGCCGAAGGCGTTGATGGCGGCAACAGGGTCCGAGGAGAAGCGGCCGCGGCCGAGATGCTCCGGCGCGGCCTCCAGCACGGCCATGAGGCTGCTCAGGAAGATCCGGTTGTGGGTCGCGGTGCGGGCGGAGCCGCAGACGGCGATGATGCGCTCCACCTGGTCGGGGAAGGCAGTGGCCCAGTGATAGGCCTGCTGCGCGCCCATGGACCAGCCATAGACGGCGTGCAGGTGATCGATGCCCCAGAGGTCGTGCAGCAGGCGGCGCTGGGCGGCGACGTTGTCCCAGGCGGTGACGAGGTCCGGCCAGTCGAGATTGTTGCTCGGCGAGGTGGAGAGGCCGTTGCCGAACATGTTGGGGATGACGACGAACCAGCGCGTGGGGTCCAGCACACCGTCGGGGCCGATCAGCCACTCGATGTCCGTGTGATGGGCGGAGTAGCTGGTGGGATAGAGCACGACGTTGTCGCGCGCCGGCGAGAGGGTGCCGTGCGCGCGCCAGACGATGCGGGCATCCGGCAAGACGCCGCCCTTGTGGAGCTCGAGGTCGCCGAGGCGGTACTCGCCCTGCGTGATGGGCCAGGCGGTCATTTCAGGGTCCGGAGGTGGTCGCGGTGCCAGCGCGCGTAGCCCGGGCCGACATGGGACAGGCGGTCCCGGAGCACCGTGTGGGCGTCGCGCAGGCGATGGAAGGGGATGAAGGGATAGAGGTGGTGCTCGGCGTGGAAGGGCATGTTCCACATGAGCAGGCGCACCAGGGGGCTGGTCAGCATGGTGCGGGTGTTGGTCAGTCCGTTGGAATCCTCGGAACAGCCGGTGTGTTCCGTGAAGAGGTAGAGGCGGAGGAGCGGCTGGCCGAGGAGCTGCGGGCCGATCCAGTAGAGGATGAGCGCCTGCCAACCGAAGGCGAGGCCGGCGGCGACGGCGAGCGCGACGGTCAGTGCGGAGCCGGCGCGGATGCTGGCGATGACCCGCGGCGCGGTCGCAGGGTGGATGAAGGGGTAGCGCGACAGGTCGCCGCGCCAGCCATCGGCCCAGACGGTGAGCTGGAGTCGCCAGTAGGTCAGGCCGATCATGCGCGCGAGGTAGCCGGCGCGGTCTCCGGGCGGGGGCGGCGTCAGCTCCGGATCATGGTCCGGGTCCTGGGTGTGCTTGTGATGGGCGAGGTGGAACTGCTGGTAGAAGTGCCAGTTCCGCAGCGCCGGCAGGGCCGCGAGCCAGCCGACGATCGCGTTGGCGCGGCGCGAGCGGAAGGCGGTGTAGTGGCAGGTCTCGTGAAGGGGCGCGAAGAGCGCGGCCTGCACGATGCCGAGGAGGAGCATCGCGGGCAGGACTAGGGGGCCGGGCGACGCGTGCACGAGGAGTCCGGTGGCCAGGAGCAGGCCGACATGGATCGCCGCCCGCGACGCGCCGCGCGCGTCGGAGCGGGTGTTCAGGTGCATCATCTCGCGCGGCTTGGGGGCCGCGGGGGTCGTCGCGCTCATCGCGGGGGTCTCCGCTTCCGTGCGGTCGTAGCACGCAAGCGGTGGGCCAGGATCAGCCGGGCAGTTCGGCGGGGGTGAAGTGCCAGCCGCGGGCCTCGTCCGGCGGCGTCACCCAGAGCGGCAGGGCGTTGGGGGTGCGGACATTCGCCTCCAGCCCCGCAGCCTGGCGGAAGGCGCGCCAGAGGGCACCGTGGGCGACCACCAGCACCGGGCCGGGACCGCTGGAGGTAGCCCGGTTGATCGCCGTAAGGGTGCGGATGCGGAGGTCGGCGAAGGGTTCCGCGCCCTGCGGCGTGCTGATCCCGGCGATCCAGTCGTCGAACCAGGCGGACATCTCCTGGCCCTCCTGCACGCCGAAGGCGCATTCCTGGAGCTCGGGATCGAACTGGATCGGCAGGTTCAGGCGGGCGGCGACCGTCTCCGCTGTGACGCGGGCGCGGGAGAGGGTGGATGAGAAGATCGCGGTGATGCCCTTGCCGACCAGCGCGTCGGCGGCGCGCTCGGCCTGGGCGAGGCCGACCTTGTTCAGCGGGATGTCCACCCGGCCCTGGGACAGCATGCGGGCGTTCCAGTCGGTCTCGCCATGACGGAGGAACCAGAAGGGGACGGGGTTGATCGGCGGTTCGGTCATGCGGTGGCGGGCGCCTGGAGGGCGGCGCGACGGGCGTCCTCGGCAGCTTCCTCGGCCAGGGCGGCGACGACGCCGGGATGAGCCTTCACGGCCTCCACGGTGCGGAGGACGCCGTGCAGGGCGGAGAGGTCGGTCTTGAGGAAGCCGGCGAAGCGGACGAGGAGCATGAGGAAGATGTCCGGCGCGGTGACGGCGTCACCGCCGAGCAGCGAGCGGCCGCTGCCGATGGCACGGTCCGCGATCTCCATGGACGCGACGATGCGGGCGGGGCCGGCGGCGCGGACGGCCGCCGCCGCGGCCTCGTCGCCACCGGCGAGGCGCAGGCCGCCGAGGGCGGCGTTGATGACGCCGGCCTGGGTGTAGTGGCACCACGCCAGCCATTCGAGCGCCTTCAGCCGGGCGGGGCCCGATTCCGGGATGAGGCCGGAGCCGGGCGCGAGTTCCGCGATCGCGACCGCGACGGCAGGGTTCTCGGTGATAACCGTGCCGTCAGGGAGTTGCAGCGCGGGCACCTGGCCCTTGGGGTTGATGGCCAGATATTCGGGCGTGCGCCCCTCCCCCGCGCGAAGGGAGATGAAGCGCGCCGCGACGTCCGCGCCGGAGACCCGCGCTATGCAGAGGGCGACGGTTCCGGCGGTGGCGGTGGAGGTCCAGAGGGTGGCCTTGCTCACGCCGGCAGGCCTTCCTGCTCCAGGGCTCGGCGCACGGCGGGGCGGGCGAGCATCTTGTTCAGATGCTCGTCGAGCTTCGGCGGCAGGGGCTGGCCGACGCGGCGGGCGTGCCAGTATTCGACGAAGAAGAGCGCAGCGTCGGCGGTCGAGTATCCGTGCGGCAGGAGCCAGCCATCGCCGTCCCAGTGGCGATCGAGGATGGCGAAGTACTTCTCCGCGTTGGCGCGACCCTGTTCCACGGCCTTCGGGTGGTCTTCCTCCCGCGTGGAGTAGTTGCCGGGGCGGAATTGGCGGGTGAAGGCCTGGGGATGGATGGTGCCGGTGATGAAGTCCATCGCCTCCATCGTGCGGGCCTGGGCTTCCGGGTCGGTCGGCCAGATCTTCGCCTCGGGGTTCGTCATGCCGAGCCAGGCGGCGATGGCGGGCCATTCGGTGAGCACGCGCTTGCCCTCTTCCAGCTCCAGCGCCGGCACCTTCGACTTCGGGTTCACGGCCGTGTAGTCGGGCTTGTACTGGGCGCCGTCCTTCAGGGCGACGAGGGAGAGCTCGTAGGGCTTCCCGATCTCCTCGAGGATGATGTGGATGCCGAGGGAACAGGCGCCGGGGGAATAGTAGAGCTTCATCGGGTGGTCTCCTGCCGTTCGCGCGGCGGCGGAGGGTGGCCGGATTCGGGCCGGGGTTGAAGGGGCTCTCTTTATTTTGTCGGTGCAACGTCTTGATCGCGGGCGGGACACGCGGGGTGGCGCGCGTGTCCCGCGCCCAGCTCTAGGCCAGGGCCGGCACGGCCTGCCGGGACGCCACCGCCTGCAGCGCGGCGAAGGCCCCGACGGCGGCCGCCTGCACCAGCACGAAGGCCGTTCCGAGCGCGTTCGGCGCCACCCAGCCGAGCGCGATGATGGCGACGCTCTCCAGGGTCCAGAGGATGTTGAGGGCGATCACCGCGAGCACCAGCGGGCGGGAGGGCTCGGCGCGCGTGCCGAGCCAGGTGACGAAGGCGGCGTAGGGGACGAGCGCCGCGCCGGCCGTGCGGAGCAGGCCCGGCGGCAGGTCGGTCAGGCCGGCCAGCGCTCCGGCGGCAAGGAGCATGAGGGCGCCGGTGGCGCCGCTGGCCACCGCGTCCAGCAGCAGGGCGCGGCGGAGGAAGGGGGTGGCGATCATGGGTCGATCCTCTGTCCCGGCGGGATGCCGGCGGGCGGACCCTCGGACGGGACGGCGCGGCGGGTCCATGACGTGGGAGGTCATGGCCCGGCGGCGCGGGGGCCGTAGGATCGGGGCATGGCGACGCGAACGGATTCCATCGGGGCGCATCTGCGGGACTGGCGGCAGCGGAGACGGCTGAGCCAGGAGGCGCTGGCGCTGGATGCGGAGATCTCGACCCGGCACCTGTCTTATCTGGAGACGGGCAAGGCGATGCCGAGCCGCGCGATGGTGCTGCGCCTGGCGGAGCATCTGGAGGTGCCCTTGCGCGAGCGGAACCTGTGGCTGGCGGCGGCGGGCTTCGCGCCGGCCTATGCGGAACGGCCCTTGGACGACGCGGCGATGCGGCCGGCGCGGGAGGCGGTGGAGGCGGTGCTGCACGCTCATGCGCCGAACCCGGCGCTGGCGGTGGACCGGCACTGGAATCTGATCGCGGCCAATGCGTCGGTGTCGGCGCTGATGGCGGGTGCGGAGGCGGCGCTGCTGGCACCGCCGGTCAACGTGCTGCGGCTGACGCTGCATCCGCGGGGGCTGGCATCGCGGGTGGCGAATCTGGCGCAGTGGCGGGCGCATCTGCTGGCGCGGCTGGCGCGGCAGGCGGCGGTGTCGGGCGATCCGGTGCTGGCCGCGCTGCTGGCGGAACTGCGGGGCTATCCCGCGCCGCCCGGCGGGGAGGAGGAGGAGGAGGTGCTGGCCGTGCCGTTCCGGCTGCGGGCGGGAGATGTGGAGCTGTCCTTCCTGTCCACCACCATGGTCTTCGGCACCGCTTCTGAGGTGACGTTGTCGGAGCTGGCGGTGGAGGCCTTCTTCCCGATGGACGCGCAGACGTCGGCTGCGCTGCGGGCGCTGGCGGGCTGAAGGACCCGATGGCGCTCCCCGCCCTGGGATCGGTGCCCGCGGCGGTGCCATGATGGTGCCGGCGGTCATTCGGGCCGCATCCGGGGGAGGACAGAGATGAGCACAGCCGAGGGGCCGCTGGCGGGGAAGGTCGCGATCGTCACGGGCGCGGCGCGGCGCAACGGGCGGGACACCGCTTACGCGCTCGCGGGGGCCGGTGCGGCGGTGGTGGTGAACACCCGCGCCTCGATGGGAGAGGTGGAGGCGGTCGCGGCGGAGATCCGCGCGCGGGGCGGCCGGGCGATCGCGGTGCAGGCCGACGTGACCTCCGAGGCGGATGTCGCGCGCATGGTGGATCGGGCCGTGTCCGAGTTCGGGCGGCTGGACATCCTGGTGAACAACGCGGCGGACCGGGCCATCGCGCCCTTCACGGAGATGCCGCTGGCGGAGTGGCGGCGCGTGACGGGCATCATCCTGGACGGCGCGTTCCTCTGCGCCCGCGCGGCCATCCCGCACATGATCGCGGCGGGCGGCGGGCGGATCATCAACATGGGCGGCGTGACCGGGCATATCGGGGCGCATCAGCGCGCCCATGTCAGCGCCGCGAAGGCCGGGCTGGTCGGGCTGACGAAGGCGCTGGCGGTGGAGTTCGGCGGGAACGGCATCACCGTGAACTGCGTCGTTCCCGGCAGGATCGGCGGTCAGCGCAGCGCGACGGCCGGGGAGGTGCCGGGAAGCGGCAGCGCGCGGGTGCTGACCGGCGGCGAGGGCACGACGGAGGAGGTCGCGGCGATGATCCTGCAGCTCTGCCTGCCGGTGAGCCGCTTCATCACCGGGCAGTCCATCCACATCAGCGGCGGCGCCTACCTGCCCTGAGCGCGCTTGGCGGGACGTGTGACGGCGTGGGCCAGCGCCTTCGAGAGTTCGGCGAGGCGCGGCCCGACATCGGCCCGGAGCCGTGCGACGGAGAGGGTGACGGCGGCCGATCCGCAGTTGATGGCGTAGGGCACGGACCCGTCCGCGGAGACGATCGGGGATGCCGCAGTGTTGTATCCCTTGTGCAGGACGCCGTGGTTGATGATGAAGCCGCGCTCCCGGTACTCGGCCAGGGCCTGCGCGAAGCCGGCCCGCGCCTTCTCCCAGCGCGCGCCGTCCTTCGCTTCCATGTCGGCCACGGCGCGGGCGCGCTCCTCCTCCGGGACGCCGGCGAGCCAGGCCCAGCCGAGCGCGGAGGTGGAGAGCGGCACGCGCGAGCCGACGTGGAGGTTCATCAGCAGGCGGTTGTCGCTCTCGCAGCGCTGCAGGATGACCATGTCCGTGCCGTCGCGGGCGGCGAGGCCCCCTGCCCCCTCGAAGGTGTCGGCCAAGTCCTGGAGATGCGGGCGCGCGATCTCGGCGATGCCGAGGCCGGCGATGGCGCTGTGGCCGAGGCGGAGGGCCGCGAGTCCCGGGCGCATCTTCTCCCCTGAGACGGGGATCAGCACGCCCATCTCGATCATCGTGTGGCAGAGACGCCAGACGGTGGGCTGCGGCAGCTTCGTGAGACGGGCGAGGTCGGAGCCGCTCATCTCCGGCCGGGCGGGGGTGAAGCACTGCAGGATCTGAAGGCCGCGGGCGAGGGCCGTGACGAATTGCCGATCCTTCGGGTCGTCGGCGGCGTCGGGCGCGGCTTTGGTCGGGGCCAAGAAGAGGTCTCCACGGGCGAAAGCGGGGATGGCTGTTTACGGCCGCTTCGGCCGCGGGATAGCATCCCCGAAACGCAATTACCTGATTTGCACCGCGAATAGAAGTGCAAGGAGGGCCTCCCCGCGGTGATGTCCAGGAGGAATCGACCTGTTCATGACCCGGAGACCGCTTCTCTTCCAGCCGCTCGCCCTGCGCGGCGTGACGCTGCGGAACCGGATCGTGCTGTCGCCCATGCTGACCTACGCCGCGGAGCGGGGCCATGTGACGGACTGGCATCTGATGCATCTCGGCAAGTTCGCGGCGGGCGGGACCGGGCTGGTGTTCATGGAGTCCACGAAGGTGGACCCGCGCGGCTGCACCACGCCGCGCGATCCGGGACTGTGGAAGGATGAGTTCGTGGCCCCGCTGGAGCGCATCACCCGCTTCGTCAGGGGCCATGGGGCGGCGGTGGGCATCCAGCTCGGCCATTCCGGGCGGAAGGCGCGCAACTCCGTTCCCTGGGAGGGGCGAGCGCCGCTGGCCCATCATCCCGGGCTCGAGGACGGAGAGGAATGGGAGCTGGTGGCGCCGAGCGCCATCGCCGCGAGCGCGGCGGCGTCAGTCCCGCGTGCGCTGACAGTCCCGGAGATCCAGGACATGGTCGCGGCCTGGGGTGCCGCGGCCGGGCGCGCCCATCGCGCGGGCTTCGACGTGCTGGAGGTGCACGGCGCGCATGGATACCTGCTGCACCAGTTTCTCTCCCCCGCGGCGAACCGGCGGGACGACGCCTATGGTGGCAGCGCGGAGAAGCGAAGGCGCTTCGCGGTGGAGGTGGTGGAGGAGGTCCGGCGGCACTGGCCGGCGAAGAAGCCGCTCTTCTTTCGTGTCTCCGCGGTGGACGAGGAGGGTGGCTCCATCGCGGACACGGTGGCGCTGGCGCGCGCGCTGCGCGAGCGGGGCGTGGACGTGATCGATTGCAGCACGGGGGGCATGACGCCGCGCTCCATCGTCGATCCGGCGGATCGGCCGGGCTACGGGTATCAGGTGCCGCACGCGGCGCGAGTGCGGGCGGAGGCGGGCATCGCGACCATGGCGGTCGGGCTGATCGTGCATGCGGACCAGGCGGAGGCGATCCTGCAGGAGGGCAAGGCGGACCTCGTCGCGATCGGGCGGGAGATGCTGCACAACCCGAACTGGCCGCTGGACGCCGCGCAGAAGCTTGGCGTGGAGGATGCCTTCGCGGATCTTCCGGCCGCCTATGGGTACTGGCTGGAGAAACGGCACCGGGCCGGCTTCGGCGGGCGTCCCTCCACTTGGCAGGCCGGCATCGGGCCGGCCGCTTCCTGACGCAGAGGGACGCCGATGCCGAAGATCCCGTCGCCCGAGATCGAGGTCGTGCACGAGGGGGGCGACCTCGTGGGCGAGTGCCCGATGTGGCACCCGACGGAGGGGCGGCTCTACTGGGTGGATACGCGCCGGCCGGCGCTGCAACGGCTGGAAGCGGACGGCTCCGTGCGCCGGTGGGTCATGCCGAACAACATCGGCTCCTTCGTGTTCCGGCGGGACGGCGGCGTGCTGGCCGGGCTGAAGCAGGGTTTCGCGTGGGTGGACCTGGAGAGCGGCGCGGTGGCCCCGATCCTGGACCCGGAGCCGGACCGGCCGGAGAACCGCCTGAACGACGGGCGCTGCGACCGGCGCGGGCGGTACTGGGTGGGCTCCCGCGATCCGGGGGATGTGAACCCGGGCGGATCGCTCTATCGGCTGGCGCCCGACCTGTCCTGCGAGCGGATGGACAGCGGCTTCATCGTCTCCAATGGCATGGCATTCAGCCCGGACGACCGGACGCTGATCTTCGCCGACAGCCGGGGCGAGGTGGTGTGGCGCTACGACCTCGATCTGGACGAGGGTCGGATCGGCAACAAGCGCGTCTTCCTCTCCACCGCCGGGCTGCCCTGGCGGGTGGATGGCGCCACTTTCGACGCGGAGGGCTACTACTGGTGCGCCCTGATCGGGGATGGCGCGGTGGGGCGGTTCGATCCGGTGGGGCGGTTGGACCGGATCGTGCGGCTGCCGGTGTCGCATCCCACCATGTGTAACTTCGGCGGGCCCGATCTGGACGTGCTGTACGTGACGTCCGGCACCGTGTTCCTGGGTGAGGCCGAGCGGTCGCGGCAGCCGCTGGCCGGGGCGCTCTTCGCGCTGCGCGGGCTGGGGGTGCGCGGCGTGGCCGAGCCGTTGTTCGGGGGCTGAGGCGATGGGGGATGATGCGGCGAAGGGGCCGCTGAAGGGCATCCGGGTGCTGGACCTCTCGCGGCTCGTCTGTGGGAACGTGCTGACGATGCTGCTCGGCGACTTCGGGGCCGAGGTGGTGAAGGTGGAGGAGCCCGGGCCTGGCGATCCGCTGCGGGCCTGGATCGCGGACGGGGCGAGCGCGCACTGGAAGGTGTACGGACGCAACAAGCGCAGCATCGCGCTCGACCTTCGCTCGGCCGAGGGGCGGGCGGTGCTGGATCGGCTCATCGCGCGCGCGGACGTGCTGGTGGAGGGGTTCCGGCCCGGCACGCTGGAGCGCTGGGGGCTGGCGCCCGCCATGCTGCTGGAGCGGCATCCGGAGCTTGTCATCCTGCGCATCTCGGGTTTCGGGCAGACGGGCGAGTATCGGATGCGGCCGGGCTACGGGTCCTTGATCGAGGGGATGTCGGGCTTCGCCTCCCGCAACGGGTTCCCCGACCGCCCTCCCCTGCTGCCAAGCTTTCCCCTGGCGGACATGGTCGCGGGGATGATGGGCGCCTTCGCCGCGACGGCGGCGGTGCGCGCGCGGGAGGCGGGCGGGCGCGGGCAGGTCGTGGATCTCTCGCTGCTGGAGCCGATGGTGGCGATGTTCGGGGCCGATGCGGTGCTGCACGGACTGACGGGGAAGGTGCGCGGACGTACGGGAAGCCGGGGGGCCTCGGCGGCGCCGCGCAACACATATCGGGCGGGCGATGGGGGCTGGCTGACGATCTCGGCGCCGATGCAGTCCATGGCGGAGAAGCTGTTCGACGCGATGGGGCGGCCGGAGATGAAGACGGACCCGCGCTACGTCACGAATACCGCGCGGCTGCAGAACGTGGAGGAGTTGGAGGCGGAGATCACCGCCTGGCTTTCGACGCGCAGCGCGGCGGAGGCCTGGGCGACGCTGGACGCGGCGGGGGTGACGGCCGCGCCTATCTACGACGCGGCGCAGCTTGCGGCCGATCCGCATGTGCTGTCGCGCGGGGTGTTCCGAACGATGGATGATGCGGAGTTCGGGGAAGTGACGATGCCGGAGGTGGTACCGCGGTTCTCCGACACGCCGGGTGCCGTGCGCCGGCCCGCGCCGGCGGTGGGCGGGGACAGCCGAAGCATCCTGGCGGAGGCCGGTTACGACGAGGCGT
This sequence comes from Muricoccus radiodurans, assembly GCF_050154705.1. Classification (GTDB taxonomy): domain Bacteria; phylum Pseudomonadota; class Alphaproteobacteria; order Acetobacterales; family Acetobacteraceae; genus Roseomonas; species Roseomonas radiodurans. The sequence goes on from NZ_CP189561.1 coordinate 1,858,741, forward strand.
CCGTCGCCGCGCTGATCGCGGCGAAGGTCGTGGCGCAGGGCTGAACCGCGCGCCGGCGTCGGACGCGAACGGGGACAAGGAGGGGCGAAGATCCCTCCGGAGGAGGACGGCCTATGAGAGGAATCCTGGCGGCGGTGCTGGGCGCGGTGCTGGGCGCGGTGCTCGGCGCGGGACTGATCGGCGCAGCGGTGGCGCAGCCGGCCCCCCCCTATCCGGGGGAGCGGCCGGTGCAGGTGATCGTCTCGTGGCAGGCCGGGGGCGTGGTGGACACGATCGGGCGGGCGCTGTCGCAGGCCATGTCGGACGTGTCCGGAGGGCGCTTCGTGGTGGTCAACCGGGACGGGGCGTCCGGCATCGTCGGCGCCCAGGCCGTGGCGGGCGCGCGGCCGGATGGGTTCACGATCGGCTTCGGCCCGATCACGCCGGTCACCACCGCGGCGCATACGGTGCGCGGCGTGCCGTTCAACGTCGACTCATTCGAGTATGTTTGCAAGGTGTTCGAGAATGTGCTGGCGGTCAGCGTGGCGGAGGCGTCCCCTTTCCGCACGATGCCGGAGCTGATCGAGGCGATCCGGGCACGGCCGGATACGATGACCTACGGCCATTTCGGGACGAACAGCCTCGGGCACCTCTCCTTCGCGAATATCGTGCGGGGGCTATCGCTGCGCGTGACCGACGTGCCGTTCCGCGGGGAGGTGCCGATCTATCCGGAGATGATCGGCGGGCGGCTGGACTTCGGCATGGGCACCGTGGGCGGGGCGCGCGGGAAGCCGGTGCGGCTGCTGGCGGTGTTTGGCGATGCTCGGAGCGTGGCGGCGCCTGACGTGCCCAGCACGCGGGAGCTGGGGCTGCCGACCCTACAGCCCGTGCTGGCCGGGATCACCGTGCCCCGTGGCACGCCGGCCGCGATCACCGAGCGGCTGGACGCGCTGTGCCGGCAGGGGACGGAGGAGGCTTCGTTCCGCGCCGTGATGGGTCGCCTGGGTGAGCCGGTGCTCTATGCCGGGCGAGAGGCGTTCACGGCGCAGGCCCAGCGCGACAATGCCGAGAAGATCGAGGTGGTGCGGGCGCTGAACCTCATGCCGCAGTAGCCGCCCCACCACCCTGGTTCGACGCGGGTTCAGGGGGCGCGTTCGCCTCCTGGCGGATGAGGTCTGGGGAAGGCGGCGCCTTCCCCAGGGTTCCCCGCCCGCTCAGGCCGCGCGGCGGAAGGCGTCCAGGCTGCCGGCGTGGATGAGCTCGCTCGGGAGCTGGTGGCCGACGATCGCTTCGGCCATGCGGCCGACCTCGATCAGCGCGTCGAGGTCCACGCCCGTCTCGATGCCCATCTCGTGGCAGAGCAGGACGAGTTCCTCAGAGCAGATGTTGCCGGCGGCGCCCTTCTGCCCGGCGAAGGGGCAGCCGCCGAGGCCGCCTACCGTCGTGTCGAAGCGGTCGATGCCCATCTTGATCGCGGCGTGCGCGTTGGCGATGGCCAGGCCGCGCGTGTCGTGCAGATGCAGGATGAGGCTCTTGTCGGGCCAGCGGGAGCGGACCTCGCCGATCACGCGCTCGATCCGCGCGGGCATGGCCCAGCCCATGGTGTCGGCGAGGGAGAGGTCGGTGATCTCGGTGCCGGCCTCCGCGGCGATGGCGAGGCCGTCCTCAATCGTGCTGACGACCTGAGCGGGCGTGATGTCGCCCTGGTAGTTGCAACCGAAGGCGGCCATGACGCCGATGCGGCGGACGGGCACGCCGTTCTCCAGGTGCAGCGCGGTCTGCTTGCGCATGGCCGCGAGGTTCTCGGCATGGGTGCGGTTGAGGTTCTTCTTCGTGAAGCCCTCGCTGGCGGTGAGCGCGATGGAGCCGGAGATCGTCAGCTTGTCGCGGAAGGCGAGCGCGCGCTTCAGGCCGCTCTCGTTGAACCAGAGGGCGGTGTAGTGCACGCCGGGCTTGGCCTTGAAGCCGGCCACCGTGTCCTCGGCGTCGGCCCAGCCGGGGACGATCTTCGGGCTGACGAAGGAGCAGACCTGGATGTGGTCGAGGCCCGTCTCGGCCAGGGCTTCGATCAGGCGGATCTTGTCGGCGGTGGCGATCGGGCCGGGCTCGATCTGGAAGCCCTCGCGCGGGCCTTCTTCCTGGATGTGGACGCGCTTCGGAAGGTCGGACATGGGCTGGGTTCCCGTGCTCTTCGTTCAGGGGTGTCCGGTCCGCGGACCTGTGATCGGGCCGGGATGATGCAAGGCCATTGATCACTTCGCGGCGGGCAAGGCAATCTCAAAGTCAAACAGGCTATTCACGCCGCGAATGATCGGCGGGGTAGGGCCGGAGCCGCCGCGAAGGTGGCGCGGCGGTCAGGAGGGGAAGTCCGCATGCTCACCAGACGCGACCTCGTCGCCGGCGCCGGCCTGGCGGCCCTGGGCGGAACCGCCGCGCGGGCGCAGGGCGAAGCCTTCCCGAGCCGCCCCATCCGGCTCGTCGTGCCCTATACGCCGGGCGGCTCCGTGGATCTGATGGCGCGGGCCTTCGGGACGCGGCTGACGCAGAACACAGGGCAGCCGACGGTGATCGAGAACCGGCCCGGGGCTTCCACTATGCTCGCGACGGAGTATGTCGCGCGCGCGGCGCCGGACGGGTACACGGTGCTGTCCGGCGGCACGCAGCTCGCGCTGATGTCGCATATGGGGACGCGAACGCCCTACGATGCGGAGCGCGACATCGTCGCGGTCGCGGTGCTGACCATCGTGCCCTATCTGCTGGTGGTGAATTCGAGCCTGCCCGTCCGGAACGTGCAGGAGTTGATCGCCTACGCCAAGCAACGGCCGGGGGAGCTGAACTACGCGTCCTTCGGCGTGGGTGGGGCGGGTCACCTCGCGGCCGAGATGTTCAACATGCTGGCTGGCACGGAGACGGTGCACATCCCGTATAACGGCACGGCGCCCGGGCTGAACGACGTGATGGGCGGGCGCGTCGCCATGAGCTTCTGCACCATCCCCCCTGCCCTGCCCGCCATCGAGGCCGGCCGGCTTCGTCCCCTTGGTCTGACGGGACGGCAGCACCTGTCCGCCCTGCCCGGCGTGCCGACGATCGAGGAGGCGGGGGTGGCGGGCTATGAATGCGTCAGCATGAACGTCATGTTCGCGCCGAGCGGCGTGCCGGCCGACCGGTTGCAGCGGCTGAACGATGCGGTGGTGCGATCCCTGGGCGACAGCGACCTGCGCAAACTGCTGGAGGAACAGGGCTTCGTGCCGGCGGAGCCGATGAGCCCGGCTCAGGCGAAGGCGAGCTTCGATGCCTCGGTCAGCAAGCTGGTCGAGATCATCCGGCGGGCGAATATCCGGACCTGACGGATCCTGCCATCCCAGGGGGAGGCTTTGCCTCCCCCTGGCCCCCCTCCACCGAGGCTCCGGCGGGGGCCCCGGACCCCGCGTTACGCGACGCGGCGGTTCTGTTGCGGTTCCGCGGAGGGCTGCACCACCGGCACGGGCTTTCCGAGCACGACGCGGCCGGGCTGGTCGATCAGGGCCTCGGCGATCCGGGCGCGGTGCTCATAGGCGGTGCCGAGCCGCATGCCCCAGGCGGCGATGCGCCGGTACCAGAGGTGCAGGTCCAGCTCCATCATGAAGCCGATGCCGCCGTGGATAATCTGCGCGTTGCGCGCGGAGGCCAGGCACTTCTCGTTGCAGAAGGACTTTGCCTGCGAGACCTCCACCTGATGGGGCAGCCCTTCGTCCATGCGCCAGAGCGCCTCATAGGTCAGGAGCTCGCCGCCATCCACCCAGATGATCATGTCGGCGCACATGTGCTGGATGGACTGGAAGGCGCCGATGGGCTGGCCGAAGGCCTCGCGCATCTTGGCGTAGTCGATGGCGAGCTCGGCATCCTTGCGGGCGGCGCCGAGCATCTGGGCGCAGAGCAGGGCCGTCGCGCGGTCCAGCATGCGCTCCACGATCGGCCAGCCCTCGTTCGCGCGGCCGATCAGGTTGGCGGCCGGGACGCGGACGCGGTCGAACGTGACCTCGCTCTGCTTGTCCTTGGCGGTCGTGATGAGGGGCGTTTGCGAGATGCCTTCCGCCTTGGTGTCCACGATGAAGAGGGACAGGCCGGCGTTACCGGATCGGGCCGGTGCGGTGCGGCAGACGACAAGGAAGGTATCGGCCGCGACGAAGTTGTCCACGAAGAGCTTGCGGCCGGACAGGACGTAGTGGTCGCCCTCCGGCACGGCGCTCATCTGCACGGCCGTGGACTGGAGGCGGGGGTCCGTCTCGTGGAAGGCCCAGGTCAGGATCCGGTCGCCCGCGACAACGCCGGGCAGGATTGCTTCGCACTGCGCCTTCGTGCCGGCCTCGGCGATGGTCAGGGCTGCGGTGACCGTGCTGTGCAGCGGCAGCGGTGCGACGGCGCGGCCAACCTCCTGCAGGATGAGGCCGAGATAGGTCAGCGGGAGGCCGGAGCCGCCATAGGCCTCGGGCAAGGAGATGCCGGGCCAGCCCAGCTCGGCCGCCTTGCGCCAGAGTTCCGGCGGGCAGCCGAGCGGATCGGCCTCCATCGCGCGGACGAGCTTCGGTGAGCACTCGCTCTCCAGGAAGCTGCGCGCTGCGGCGCGGACCATTTCCTGTTCGTCGGTCGGAAGGACATCCATGTCAGTGGCCCACCATCTCTGTCGGACGCCGCTTTGCCTGCCTCATGACTTCGCCGCCGCCTTCGGGCGGCGCGGTCCCGGCATGCCGAGGCCGCGGCGCGCCACCTGGTCCCGCATGATCGTGACGCCGCCATGGTTGATGCCGGACTGGAAGGCGCCGAGCACGTTGTGCGCGAAACCGCCCTCCTCCACCGCGTGGGGCGAGCCGCGCAGGAGTTGGCCGTAGGGGCCGAGCATCTGCGTGATCGCCTCCGTCGTGCGGACGCCGTGCTCCGGCGCCCAGACCTTCTCGGCCGCGCCCTCATAGGCGAAGTCGCCGCCGCGCTGGACGATGGACATGCTGCGCATGGTCATCAGGCGGCAGACCTGCGCCTCGGTCCAGAGCTCCGCCACCTTGTCGCGGATCGCTGGATTGTCGGCGTATCCTTCGAGGTCCGTCTCCTTGATCCAGTTGACGATGTCCTCGTCCCGCCGGATCGACATGACGTAGCGGAAGGCGCCGACCCGATCGAGGTTGAGGCCGTCCGCGGCCACCTTCCACCCCTTGTTCTCCCCGCCGAGCAGGGTGCTCTCGTGCACGCGGACGTTGTCGAAGAACGTCTCGTTCGTGCGCGCCTCTCCGTAGGTCGTGCCGAGCGGGGCGCGGGGGTTGTTCTGGATGGACCAGAGCGGGCGGACGGTGATGCCGGGCGTATCCATCGGGATGAGGAAGATGGACACGCCCTCCCGCTTCGGCAGCGTGGGGTCGGTGCGGGCCATGAGGTAGATGTGCGTCGAGAGATGGCCCGATGTGGTGTACATCTTCTGGCCGTTGATCACGAAGTGGTCGCCGTCCCGCGTCGCGCGGCAGCGCAGGTTGGCGAGGTCGGCCCCGGCATGGGGCTCGGTGAAGCCGAGCGCGAAGTGGATCTCCCGGTTGATCAGGCGGGGGATGAAGTAGCGTTTCTGCTCCTCCGTGCCGGCCGCCATGATCGCCGGCGCGCCGCTGCCGCTGAGGCTGATGTTGAGGCCCACGCGCATGAAGGCCTCCTCCACGATGTACTGGCTCATGCGGTCGCCACCTTGGCCGCCATATTCCCTGGGGTAGGCGATGCCGAGCCAGCCGCGCGCGTGAAGCTTGCCGAACAGTTCGCGCATGTGAGGGCCGAAGGGGTCACCGCCGGTGCCGCGCATGACGTCGTCCTGCGCTTCCCGGTCGCCGAGCACCTCCGGCGTGACATGCTCCGCGACGAAGGCGTTGACCTCGTCGCGCAGGGCTTCCTGCTCAGGCGTGTATCCGAAGTTCATGGCGTTTCCCGTGGTGGGAGGTCAGGCCGGCCTGATCCTCGTGATGCGCCGTTCTCGAAGGGGCTCAATCCGTTCTGCGGATAGCCTATGCTGCCTTGACGCTACTCGCGCCGATCTTTCCGGGTCAAGGAATCGGCAGTGCGGTTCGCGTTCCACAGTCAGGCGGAGGGCGGCGGCACGAAAGGATAGGGCACCGCCGGGCGCCCGCGGTAGGGCAGCGCGACGACGGCGGTGCCGGGGGTGGATTCCACGCCCTTCTCGTTGCTGATGCCGACGTCGAGGTCGATCAGGCCGTAATCCGGTGCCTCCCGCTTGCCTGTCACCCGGGCCCAAACGGAGAGGGTCTCGCCCGCGACGTTCATGGCGCGGAACTGGAACTTCACCTGCCACATCCAGCCGTCGCGCCCGGCCCAGTCCTTCAGAAGCTGGGCGATGAACTGCTGCTTCAGCGAGCCGTTGATCAGCAGGCCCGGCAGCTTGTCATGGCCGGTGGCGAAGGGCTGGTCGTAGTGGATCTTGTGCCAGTTCTCCATCGCCGCGGACCAGCGCATGAGGTGCGGCGTCGTGAACGGCCCCTTGCCGAGCGGGCCGACGCTGTCGCCCACCGATACATCCTCGAAATTCCGTCTGTCCTGCATGGTGGTCACCGCCGGATGATGGTCTTGCGGGCGCGCAGCAGGAGCTGGCCGGCCTCGGTCGTGAATTCGGTCTCGATGATCACGAGGAGCATCGGGCCGGATTTCGTCTGCTTCTCCTGGATATCGGCGTAGCGGGACTTTTGCAGCACGCGCTCGCCGTGGCGGGCGTAGGAATAGAATTCCACCTCGGCACCGCCGTTGAGGAGGGCCAGGCCGTGCAGCGGGAGTTCGGGCAGGCCGTTGCCGACACCCATGACGATACCGTCGAAGTCGGGGTCGTGCGCGCGGTCCGTCAGGACGTCGGGTGCGCCGAAGGGCGTGCGGAACATGAAGGAGGGGTAGAGGGGCGGCGCCACCGCACCGCCGTAGCGCGCCCCCGCCTCGGCGGAGGCATAGGCGGGATCGGCGTCCATGATCGCCTGGGCGTAGCGGCGCACCGCCCCGGCCTCGACCGTGTCGCAGGCGGGAAAGGGGGGACCTTCCCGCCCGATATAAGCCCGCACCTCGTCCGTCAGCAGCGCCATCGCATCCGATCCTCTCCTTCCCGCCTCACGCTCAGCGGGCGCGCCGGGGCTGATCGCCCTCACGCCATCCCTCATCGAGGCCGATGGCGCCGCGGGCGGCCAGGGTCTCGATCTCCGCCTCGGCATAGCCGGCGTCGCGCATCACCTCCGCCGTGTGCTGGCCGAGGCGCGGTGGCGGCAGGGCGATGTCGGCCGGCGTCTCGCTGAGCTTCACGGGGAGGCCGGCCATCCGCATGGGGCCGAGGCCGGGGAGGTCGATCTCCGCGATCATCTCCCGGGCGCGGACCTGTTCTTCGGATGTCACCTTGTCCAGGCGGTTGATCGGGCAGCACGGCACCTCGTTCGCCTTCAGCCTGTTCTCCCAGTGGGCGACCGGATGCGGGGCGATGGCCGCGCCGATGAGGTCGATCAGCGCCAGCCGGTTCGTCACGCGGCGGGCGGCGTCGGAGAAGCGCGGATCGTCGATCCATTCCGGTCGGTCCAGCGCCGTGCAGAGGCCACGCCACATGCGCTGGTTGAAGGCGGAGATGACGATCCAGTCGTCGGACGCCCTGAAAGCGCGGTAGGTCGGGCTGGTGAGCGCGCCGCTGCCGCTGGGCCCGGGCACCTCGCCCGACGCGAAGTAGCGGGTCACGAAATGGGCGAGCATGGACATCTGCCCCTCGAGCAGGGAGGTGTCGACGCGCTGGCCGCGGCCCGTGCGGTGACGCGCCTCAACGGCCATCATGACGCCGATGGTGGCGAGCATCCCGGCGCCGATGTCGGCGACGGACATGCCCATCTTCACGGGGCCGCCGCCCTCCTCCCCGGTGATGCTCATGCCGCCGGCATAGGCCTGCATGAAAAGGTCGTTCGCCGGTTCCTCGGCGCGCGGGCCGGTGGCGCCGAAGCCGCTGATGGAGCAGTAGATCAGGCGCGGGTTGGCCGCGTGCAGGCTGTCCCAGTCCAGGCCGGCGCGCGCGAGGGCGCCGATACGGTAGTTGTCGACGAGGATGTCAGCGCCTTCGGCCAGGCGGCGTGCGACGGCGGCGCCCTCCGGCGACTTCAAGTCCAGCGCGACGCTGCGCTTGTTCCGGTTGGCCGAGCCGAAATAGTAGCCCATCGCGCCCGAGAAGTGCGGCGGCCAGGAACGGCTGTCATCGCCGGCGCCGACACGCTCGATCTTCACCACATCCGCGCCGAAGTCGCCGAGCGTCATGGCGCAGAAGGGGCCGGCCATGGCGACGCCGACCTCGATGACGCGCAGCCCTGCCAGCGGTCCCGTCATGGCACCCGCCGGAGGCAGCATCGTGCCGTGCCTGTTTTGGGCCGCAGATCCTCAGACAATCCTATCTCCCGGAAGGGGGCGATCGGCTCACGGTCAGCCCGGTTATTCGACATGCGAGTGATAATCTCGCAGACAGGCAGGTTAGAAGCGGGCGCTGGCCGTGTAAACCGCAGGGCGCTCATCGTGTGGGCGGCGCGTTACGCGGCGACGTCCAGCTCCATTGCGGCGCCGAGCGTCGCGAGATTGTTGAGGCGATCGAAGAGGGCATTGGCTCGCCGCCCTTCGCCCGCGGATTGAAGGCAATCAATGAACTTCGCGCGCAGTTCCGCGTCGGTTAGCGGGACGGTGGCGTGGCCGCGGGCACGGCGCACGGATTCCTCGATCCGCTCGCCGCTCCGGAGCGCGACGCGGACGATGTCCGCGGGGGCGTAGCCCGGTGCGATGGGGTCGGCCTCGTCCGTCGGCGTGACGGTGACGCGCGCCATCAGCGCCTGCACGTCTGGGCGCTGCACGAAGGCGTCGGAGAGTTCCACCAGGCCAACCTTCCCCGCGATCACCGCGCAGGCCATGTCGAACTGCATGCTGAACTTCGCCTCCAGCCCGGTCTGCGGATGGGCGTTGCGGAGCGTGCCGGCGTGGGCGCGGCTGGTGGTCACCTCGATGGATGCGATCTCGTCGGGCCGGAGGGGGCGGCGCGCGAGCAAGGTCAGCATGGCGTCGGTGGCGCGGTGGCCGCAGTAGCAGATCGGGAACTTCTTGATGCTCAGGCGGTGCTCCAGGATGCGCCAGTCGCGCCCGAAGCCCTCGGTGGGCGCGTCGAGGCCGGTCACGCGCCCATGCGGTGAGATGGCGTAGAGGAAGCCGCGCGGGTGTTCGATGGCATCGAGCGAGGCGGTGAGGCCGGCGGCGGCGAGGCGGGCGGCCATGACGCCGGCATGCGCGGCGCGTCCGGCGTGGAACGGCTTCGTCATCGTGCCGAAGTTCGCACCGAGGCCGGCGCTCTGCGAGGCGCCGAGCGCGATCGCCTGGGCGGCGGTGTCGGGGTCCAGGCCGCGAAGGCGGGCGCAGGCTGCTGCGGCGCCGATCGCGCCGAAGACACCGGTGGGGTGCCAGCCCTTCTCGTGGTGGAAGTCCTGGTCATGGGCGGTCAGTTCCGCCCAGACCTCGTAGCCCGCGATGTAGGCCGCGACCATGTCGGCGCCGGTCGCGCCGAGCGCCTCACCCTCCGCCAGGATGGCGGGGACGAGCACGGTACTGGGATGGCCGCGCAGCGCGACGTCGTCGTAGTCCAGCGCGTGGGCGGCGGTTCCGTTGATCCAGGCCGCTTCCGGCGCCGGGGCGCGGAGCGGGCCGAAGGTGAGCGCGGCCTCGCCGCGAGGTCCGCCTGCGCGGAGGGTGTCGCGGAGGATGCCGACCACCGGCTCATCCCGGCCGGCGATCATGACGCCCACGCAGTCCACGAAACCGGTGCGCGCGACCGCGACGGCATCCGCCGGGATGGCCCCGAAACGCAGGCCGCTGACGAAGGCGCCCAGCGCCCGCGTGATGGAGGTCGGCATCGCTCAGCCCTCCCGCCCGGCTGCATGATGCACGTTCCGCCGATGTGCGGCGCAGCGCAGGGAGGTGGACCGGGCGGTCCGGGGCAAGGCGAGGGTGAGATGGTGCATGGCCGAACCTTCCCCGGGAACTGTCCTGCGCAGGCTTATGCCGCACGGATCAGGCCTGATTTGCAGTGCAAATCGAATATTTGTTTGGTCTAGCGTTACTCCCAGCGACTTCGTAAGGTCAAGCAGCGAGCGGCGTGACCAACGCGCCCGGCGCGACCCGCGACCACGTCCGGGCCGGAGAACAACGACAGGGGATGGAGGCGAGCGTGGCACGGCACGTCAGCGCGGATCGTCGCGGCGCGGGCGGGATGCGGCCTTGAGTGCGGCGCCCAACCTCGGCCCGGAGAGCGTCACGGAGCGCCTGTCGGCGATCGCATCCGGACTGGAGGCTTCGGCGCTGCTTCCGGCGGAGCGCGCGCTGGTGGCGCGCGCCGTGCTGGACACGGTGGCCGTCAGCATCGCGGCGCGCGATGAGCCGGCGGCACGCCTGGCGGTGCGGCGGGCGACGGGACAGGGCGAAGGGCCCTGCACGCTCTGGACGGCCGGCGGCGCACTCCGTGTGCGGGAGGAGGAAGCGGCCTGGGCGAACGGCGTCATCGCCCACGTGCTGGACTTCGACGATGTCACCTCGGCGATGCGCGGCCATCCCTCGGTCGCGATGCTGCCCGCGATCCTCGCCATCGCGGAGACGGAGGGTCTTCGCGTCGAGGATGTCGTCGTGGCCTATGTGGCGGGGTTCGAGGTGATCGCCGCGCTGTCGGTCGCGATGGCCGCGCCGCATTATGCCCTGGGCTGGCACAGCACAGCGACGATCGGCGCGATCGGGGCCGCGGCCGCCTGCGCGCGGTTGCTGCGGCTGGATGCGGCGCGCGTGGCGCACGCGATCGGCCTCGCCGTCACCCAGGCCGCCGGCACGCGGGCGAGCTTCGGCACGATGGCGAAGTCGGTGCAGGCCGGGAACGCGAACCTGACCGGGCTGCGCGCCGCCCGCTTGGCGAAGCTCGGCTTCGACGCGGCGCCGGATGCGCTGGATGGCGCGATGGGCTTCGCGCGCCTGGGCGGCGGCCCCGACCTTTCCCTTCCGTCGGCCGGGCCGCGTGCCCTGCTTCGGCATGGGCTGGAGGTGAAGAAGTATCCGCTCTGCTACGCGACGCACCGGGCGCTGGATGCCGTGCTGGCGCTGCGGGAGGAGCATGGGCTCGGGCTGGGCGATGTGGCAGCCGCGCGCGTCCGAGTGTCGGCGGGCGCGCTCGCGCCGCTGATCCATCACCGACCCACGACCGGCCTCGATGCAAAGTTCTCCATGGAGTACGCGATGGCGGCCGCCCTCGCGGACGGAACGCCGGGGCTGGCGACCTTTTCGGATGCGGCGGTGCGGCGCCCGGCGCTCCAGGCGTTCCTGCCGCAGGTCACGGCCGAGGAGGCGGCGGGGCCGTTGCTGCCGCGCTGGGCCGAGGTGTCGCTGCGGCTGAAGGATGGCCGGGTGCTGTCGCAACGGCGCGACGCGCTGCGCGGCGGTGCGGAAGATCCGCTGAGCGAGGCGGAGCTGATGGCCAAGGCCGTGGACTGCTTCCGGCATGGCGGCGGCACGGCTAGGGGAGCTGGCGCCCTGCTCTCCGCGATGGGTGATCCGCGTGGCGCGGCCGGCGCGGCGCTGAGCGCGGCGCTGAAGGACGATCTGGTGGTGGAGGACGTGGCCTGATGGCCCTTCGGAGACATGTCCTGGCGGGTGCGGCCGCCCTCGCCCTGCCCGCCGTCCGGCATCCCGCCTGGGCGCAGGAATGGCCGAACCGGCCGGTCCGCCTGATCGCGACCTTCGAGCCGGGCGGCGCCGCGGACCAGCTCGCCCGCGCCATCGCGGCGGCGACGGGACCGGAGTTGGGGCAGACCGTGGTGGTGGAGAACCGCACCGGCGCGGCGGGGAACATCGGGACGGAGATGACGGCCCGGGCGACGGATGGCCACACCTTCCTGCTCGCCAGCACCGGGCCGATGACCTACCACTCGATCCTGTTCCGCACGCTACCTTTCGATCCGCTGAAGGACCTCACGCCCATCGGCTTCGGCGCCTTCTCGCCGAACATCTTCGCGGCACGGAACGACCTGGGATTGACGCGGCTGGACCAGGTGGTGGAGGCGGCGCGCCGCGCCCCGGGGCGGATGAATTACGGCAGCGCGGGCACCGGCACGACGCAGCATCTGGCGGGGGAGATGCTGCAGGAGGCGACGGGGATCCAGCTGACCCATGTCCCGTATCGGGGCGGGGCCCCTGCCCTGCGCGACCTGCTGGGCGGGCAGCTGGAGTTCCTCGTCACCACCGGCTCCGGCGCGACCATGATGCGGGAGGGGCGCATCACGCCGATCGCGGTGATGGGGCCGAGCCGGATCACCGCGCTGCCGGACACGCCGACGCTGCAGGAGGCGGGCCTGCGGGACTTCTCGGCCACGGCCTGGTACGGCGTCGTCGGCCCGGCCGGGGTGCCGCGCCCCGTTGTCTCGCGCCTGTCGGGGGCGTTGCGGACGGCGCTGAGCGATCCGGCGCTGGCGGCGCGGATGCGCGATCAGACGCTGGAGGTGCAGCCCGGGACGCCGGAGGAATTCGCAGCGTTCATCGAGAGCGAGCGGCGGCGGTGGGAACCGGTCGCGCGGCGCTTCGCCGCCTCGATGTGATGGCCCGGGATGAGGGGCTGGCGCGGCCCCGCGGACAGGGTCATGCGTCCTGCTTCCTCAGGCCTTCGTGAAGGTCGGAGATGGAGGCGCGGCAGGTCAGGCGTTCACCGCAACTGACAGAACGGATGAGCCTGCGTCCGGGGCGCAGATTGCGGTTTCGCCGACCGAGCGAGACGTCGGAAAGTCGAATACGACCGGGCCCGAGCCCGGCGAGACGGGAGGACAAGGGATGCAGAGGAGAGGGTTGCTGGCCGGCGTCCTGCCGGGCCTCGTCCTGCCGGGGCTCGTGTCGCGGCCGGCGTGGGCGCAGGAGGATTATCCCGCGCGCGCGATCCGCGTGGTTCTGGGCCAGTCGCCCGGCGGGTCGAACGACACCACCCTGCGCGTGATCGGGCCGCGGATGACGCGCGCGCTGGGCCAGACGGTGGTGATCGAGAACCGGCCGGGCGCCGGGAGCAACGTCGCCACGGATCAGGTCGTGCGCTCGATTCCCGATGGCTACACCCTGCTGGGCGGCACCGTCGGCGGGATGACGGTCAACCCGACGCTGTTCGGCAACCTGCCCTTCGACCCGCTGACGGACCTCACGCCGATCAGCATCACGGTCAACGTGCTGAACGTGCTCGTCGTGCCGTCCAGCCGCCCTTGGCACAGCGTGCAGGACCTGATCGCGGCGGCCCGGGCGCGGCCGGAGCAGCTGTCCTACGGCTCCTCCGGGGTGGGCGGTGCGGGCCATCTCGGCGGTGCGCTGCTGGACCAGATGGCGGGGATCCGCACGACGCATGTGCCGTACCGGGGCGGCGGGCCCCAGATGAACGACCTGCTGGCGGGGCGGATGGACTTCTCCTTCGCCAGCGCGCCGACGGCGCTGCCGCACATCGCGTCCGGGCGGCTGCGCGCGCTCGCGGTGCCCACGCCGCAGCGCTCGGACCTGCTGCCCGACGTGCCGACCGTGGCCGAGAGCGGCGGGCTGCCCGGCTATCAGGTGGCGAACTGGTATGCCCTGCTGGGGCCGGCCAGGCTTCCCGCGGCGATCGTGGACCGGCTCAACGCGGCGGTGCGCGCGGCCCTGACCGACCCGGAGGTGACGCAGATCCTGGCCGGCCACGGCCTGGAGCCGACGCCGAGCAGCCCTGAGGAGCTGGGACGGTTCATGCGCGAGGAGACGGAGAAATGGGCGGGCATCATCCGGGCCTCCGGGGCGCAGCCGGGCTGAACCGGCGGGATGCGCTGGGCCGCCCGGAGGGTCGGGTGACTCTCCCGCCGGCCGGTCGCACCGCGCCGGATCGGACGGCGCGCGCGGCCCGAGGGACGCTCGCGGCGATGAATCGCGGTCTCCGGGGCCGGTCTGGCTGAAGCGGGGTCCGGTGGACCCCGCCCATGGCCCACATCCGTGCTACCCTGCCTCGACCGCGACGGGGCGACGTCCTGCCGCGGGATGAGGAAGCGGCCTGTTCCATGCACGAGATTCAGCTCCCAACGTCGAAGATGCTCCGCGGGACCTTCGGGACCCGCCGGGTGGTCGACCTGCCGGCTGCGGTCGGGGGGCCGGACACCCTGGCCCGGCTGCCCTGGTGCCTGCGCGTGCTGCTGGAGAACGTGCTCCGCCAGCCCGAGGCGGAGGTGCGGGCGATGGGGCGGGACGCGGTCCTCGGCTGGCTCGCGACCGGGCGGTCGGAGGCGGAGATTCCGTTCCAGCCGCTGCGCATCCTCATGCACGATACGACCTGCGGGCCGGCGCTGACGGACATCGCGGCCATGCGGGACGTGCTGGCGGAGGCGGGGGGCGACCCGTCCCTGCTGAACCCGGCCATTCCCGTCGCGACCTCGACCGACCATTCGCTGCCGGTGGACGTCTCGGCGGTGCCGGATGCGGCGCGGCGGAACATGGCGAACGAGATGGCCCGCAACGCCGAGCGCTACCGCTTCATGAAGTGGGCGGCTGCGACGGTGCGGGGGTTCCGGGTGTTTCCGCCCGGCACGGGCATCATGCACACGATCAACCTCGAGCGCCTCTCGACGGTGATCGCGACGGAGGTGCGGGACGGCGAGGAATGGGCCGTGCCCGACACGTTGGTGGGCACGGACAGCCACACGCCGATGGTGAACGGCATCGGCGTGCTCGGCTGGGGCGTGGGCGGCATCGAGGCGGAGGGGGCGATGTTCGGGGTGCCCGTCTCGCTGCGCGTGCCGGAGGTGATCGGGGTGCGGCTGACGGGCGCGCTGCCGGAGGGGAGCTTCGCGACCGACCTGGCGCTGGCCGTGACGCAGATGCTGCGCCAGCACGGGATCTCGGGCGAGTTCGTGGAGTTCTTCGGGCCGGGCGTCGGCACGCTGACGGCAGGGCAGCGCGCCGTGGTCGCGAACATGGCGCCGGAATACGGGGCGACGACGGGCTGCTTCCCGATCGACGGGCACACGCTGGATTACCTTCGCTCGACCGGGCGGGATGCGGCGCAGGTGGCGCTGGTGGGGGCGGCGGCGAAGGCACTGGGGCTCTGGCACGATCCGGCGGGGGAGCCGCGCTACACGGAGGTGCTGGACCTGGATCTGGCGGCGCTGCGGCCCTCGGTTGCCGGGCCGCGGCGGCCGCAGGACCGGCTGGACCCTGGCGAGGTCGCGGCGAAGCTGCCGCCTGCGCCTTCGGTGGGCGACATGCCGGCGGATGCGGTGGCGATCGCGGCCATCACCTCCTGCACCAACACGTCCGACCTCGGGCTGCTGGTCGCGGCGGGGCTGGTGGCACGCAAAGCGCGGGCGCGCGGGCTGCAGGTGCCGGCGTGGGTGAAGACCTCGCTGACGCCCGGGTCGCCGGCGGCGGAGCGGCGGCTGCGCCGGGCGGGGCTGCTGGAGGAACTGGAGGCGCTCGGATTCGGCATCGCGGGCTATGGCTGCGCCACCTGCATCGGCAATTCCGGGCCGCTGCTGCCCGCCGTGGCGGAGGCGGTGGAGACGGCGGGACTGCGGCCCGTGGCGGTGCTGTCGGGTAACCGCAACTTCCCGGGGCGCGTGCATCCGCAGGTGGAGAACGCCCTGCTCGCCTCGCCGCCGCTGGTCGTGGCTTATGCGCTGGCGGGGCGGGCCGGGCTGGATGTGACGCGGGAGGCGATCGCGACGGATCGGGCGGGGCGGCCCGTCCTTCTGTCGGAGCTTTGGCCGCGTGCGGCCGAGATCGAGGCGGCGGTGCTGGCCGGCACCGATCCGGCCGATATCGCGACCGCCGGGGAGGAGGCGGACCGCTCGCCGGAATGGGCGGCGCTGGAGGCGCCGACGACGACGCGCTTTCCGTGGGACCCGGATTCCACCTACCTCCGGCCGCCGCCCTTCGTGTCCTTCGGCGCGCGGGCGGAGGGGGCAACGGGCTTCGTCGCGCGTCCGCTGCTCGTGCTCGGGGATGACATCACGACGGATCACATCTCCCCGGCGGGCGCGATCCCGCGCGACAGCGATGCGGCGGCCTGGCTCGTCGAGCGCGGCGAGAACGCGCGCGACCTCAACGTCTATGCCTCTCGCCGTGGCAACTGGGAGGTGCTGCTGCGCGGGCTGTTCACGAACCGGCATGTGGTGAACCACCTCGGGAGGGGCCTGCGCGCGGGCGGAACGGTGTTCGCGCCGACCGGGGAGGCGATGCAGGCGTGGCGCGCGGCGGCGCTGTACCGGAATGCTGGGCTGCCGGTGGTGATCCTGGCGGGGGAGCGGTACGGGACCGGGTCCTCCCGCGACTGGGCGGCGAAGGGGGCGGCGCTGCTGGGCGCGCGCGCCGTGCTCGCCAACTCGTTCGAGCGCATCCACCGGCAGAACCTTGTCGGCATGGGCGTGACGCCGCTGCGGCTGCCGGAGGAGTGGCGGCCGGCGGAGCTCGGCCTCGCTCCGGGCGACACGGTGGAGGTCGGCCTCGACCTCGCGGCCCTGGTGCCGCGCGCGGCGGTGCCGGTGACGATCCGGCGTGCCTCCGGTGAGGTGCTGCCGGGCGTCGCGACCGCGATGGTGGAGACGGCGCGCGAGGTGGCCCTGCTGCGCGCGGGGGGCATGATCCCGACGATCCTGCGACGCGCCCTCGGCGCCTCGCGCGCCGGGCAAGCCGCCTGAGCAGGGCCGAGCTGCGCGCGATGCCCGATGGCCGGCCGGCACCCGTCCGGAGGATCGCCGGCCCCACGTGACCGAAACGGCCCGCGCGGCGACGACCGACCGGGCAAAGGAGGAGTCCGAGGATGAGCATCTCCCGTCGCGCCGCGCTCGCGCTGCCGGCCCTGCTGTCGGCGCGCGGCGCCCCGGCGCAGGCCCAGACGTCATCTCCCTGGCCCACCCGCACGGTGCGGATCATCGTGCCCTTCACGCCCGGCGGGGCTGCGGACATCGCGGCCCGCCTGCTGTCCGAGGCGCTGACGCCGAAATGGGGGCAGCCCGTCGTGGTGGAGAACCGCGCAGGCGCCAACGGGATCATCGGCACGGATGTGGTGGCGAAGGCGCCGCCGGATGGCCACACCCTCGCCTGCACCTCCATCGTGCACGCGGTGAACGCGCCGCTCTACCGCACGCCCTATGACGTGCTGCGGGACGTGCCGGCGATCACGGTCCTGTATCAGGTGCCGATCGTGCTGGTCGTGGCCCCGGACTTCCCGGCGAACTCGGTGGCGGACCTCGTGCGGATCGCGAAGGACACGCCGGCGCGCGCGACCTGCGTCGGCACGGGCGGGCTCTACTGCGCGATGTTCAACATGCTCACCGGGGCGGAGGTGGAGCAGATCCCGTATCGCGGCAGCACGGCGGCCCATCCGGACCTCATGGCCGGGCGCGTGGCCTTCATGGTGGACACGCTGCCGGCCGCGCTCGGCCATATCCAGACGGGCAAGCTGAAGGCGCTGGCCGTGCCGAGCCGGGAGCGGCTGGCGGCCCTGCCCGACGTGCCGACGATGGCCGAGGCGGGCTATCCCGACTTCATCGCCTCCACCTGGGGGGCGCTGCTGGGGCCGGCCGGATTGCCGGCCGCGCTGGCGGGCCGAATCGCCACCGATGCCGCGGAGGCGCTGCGGGCGCCCGCCATGCGGGAGCGCATGGCCGCCCTGGGCGCGGAGGTGGTGGGGAGCCCGCCCGCCGAGGCGCAGGGCTTCGTGCGCGGCGAGGTGGAGCGCTGGACGCGGGTGGCGCAGAGCGCGCGGATCGAGCGCCAATGAGCGGTGCCCCTCCCCGCCTGCTTGTCGCGCGGCGTGTCCCGGAGGCCGTGGCGGCGCGGGCGCAGCACGAGTTCGATGCCGTGATGGCCGACGCGGATATGGATGCGGACGCGGTGCTGCAGGTCGTGACCGAGAAGGGCATCGCTGCCGTGCTGAGCGGGCCGACGGTGCGGCTGACGGCGGCGCATGCCGCCGCGCTGCCGGACTCTCTCCGCATCATCGCCAACCCGAGCGCCGGCACCGACCACATGGACGTGGCGGCCTGTCGCGCGCGGGGCGTGATCGTGACCAATGCGCCGGACGTGCTGACGGATTGCACGGCAGACCTGGCGCTGCTGCTGATCCTGGGCGCCTGCCGCCGGGCCTCGGAATATGAGCGGGTCATGCGGTCGGGCTGGCGCCAGTCCTTTGGCATGCCGGACATGCTGGGCATTCGCCCCGGCGGGAAGACGCTGGGCATCGTTGGCATGGGACGGATCGGGCAGGCCGTGGCCCAGCGGGCGCGCGCCTTCGGGATGCGCATCCTCTACAACAACCGGCGCCGTCTATCGCCGGAGCAGGAGGGGGACGCGGAATATGTGCCCGAGCTGCGCGCGATGCTGCCGCGCTGCGACATCCTGTCCCTGCACCTGCCCGGCGGGGCGGCGGGGATGCTGATGACGGCGGAGATGTTCGGGCTGCTGCCGCGCGGCGCGGTCTTCGTGAATACGGCCCGGGGATCGCTGGTGGACGAGGACGCGTTGATCCAGGCGCTGGAATCCGGGCAGCTCTTCGCCGCCGGGCTCGACGTGTTCCGGCGGGAGCCGGATTTCGATCTTCGCCTCGCGGCCCTGCCGAACGTGTTCCTCACACCCCATGTCGCCAGCGCCACGGTCGAGACGCGTGATGCGATGGGGTTTCGGGCGCTGGACAATGTCGCGGCGGTGCTCGCCGGGCGAGCTCCGATCGATCCGGTCTGAACCGGGCGAGCCGGCTGGCGCGATCTGCCTCTACTCGGCCTTGGCGCCGGAGGCGCGGACCACCGGCACCCAGAGCCGGAACTGCTCATCCCAGAAGGTCGCGGCCTCGGCCGCGGTGGAGCCGACGAGGTCCAGCCCGGTCTCGGTCAGGCGGGTCCGCACGGCGGGAACCGCCATGGCCTCCCGCACCGCGGTCTCCAGCTGGGTCATGACGGCCGGCGGCGTGGCGGCAGGCGCGAAGACCGCGTGCCAGTTCGCGACATGGAAGCCGGGGAGGCCTGCCTCATCCGTGGTGGGAAGATCGGGCAGGTTCGCGTTGCGTGTGGGGGCCGCCAGGGCCAGGGCACGGAGCTGGCCGGTGCGGATGAAGGGCAGGAGGGAGGGAAATCCCTCCACCATGAAGTTCACGTTGCCGGCGACCACATCGCTCAGCGCCGGGCCGGCGCCGCGATAGGGAATGTGCTCCGCGGTCGCGCCGGCCTGCATCGCCAGCATGTGGCCGCCGAGATGGAGGATCGTGCCGGGGCCGGACGAGGCATAGGTCACGCGACCGGGGCGGCTGCGCATGAGGTCCATCAAGTCCCGGAGCGTGCGCGCCGGCACGCTGGGGTTCACGACGATGAGCTGCGGCAGCGTGCCGACGATGGAGACCGGCTTCAGCGCGCGACGGATGTCGATCGGCGGACGCTCCTGCAGCGCGTCATTCAGCACGGCGGCGGAGAGGGTGAAAAAGGCGAGGATGTGCCCGTCCGGCGGGGCGTTGGCCACGAACTCGGAGGCGACGAGGCCGCCGGCGCCGGCCCGGTTCTCGATGACGACCTGCTGGCCCAGCCGTTCCGTCATGCCCTGGGCGAGGATGCGGGCCACGATGTCGGCGGAGCCGCCGGGCGCCGCGGGAACCACCAGTCGCACGGGGCGGTTGGGGAATCCGGCGGCGGGCTGGGCGAGCGCGGGACGGGACGCGGCCGCTAGGCCGGCCGCGAGCAGAGAACGTCGGGACGGAGCCTGCATGACGAACCTTCCTCCTGCGGCCTTCGGGGCGCCGGTTGACCCGTTGGTATTTTGGCGACCATAGTACCGGACGAGCGCCGCGCAAAGGCGGCGCAGAGGGAACGATCTTGCCGAGCCATGCCGCGGCGCTGCGCGCCCTTCTCTCCGCCCGCACCTTCCTTCACATGCCCTCGGTCTACGACCCGCTCGGGGCGCGGCTGGTCCAGGCCGCGGGGTTCGAGGCCACCTATGTCGGGGGCTATGTGAGCGGCGCCTCCCGCGTCGTCAGCGAGCCATTGCTCACGATGACAGAGCAGGTCGCGATCGCGGAAGAAGTGGCGGCAAAGATCCGCATCCCCGTGGTGGCCGATGCCGGCGCCGGCTTCGGGGAGCCGCTGCACACGCGGCGCACGGTGCGGGAATTCATCCGGGCCGGGATCGCCGGCGTGCATATCGAGGATCAGCTGTTCCCGAAGCGCGCGCACTACCACAAGTACCAGGTGCACGGCATCCCCGCGGAGGAGTTCGCGATGAAGATCCGCCATGCCTGCCGGGAGCGCGACGCGGTGGACAAGGACTTCGTCGTGATCGCCCGCACCGATGTGTGCCGCGAGTTCGGCCTGGCGCCGGCGGCGGAGCGGCTGAACCGCGCGGCGGATGAGGGCGCGGATATGGGCCTTCTGTTTCCCCGCAACCGGGACGAGGCGGAGCGCGCGCCACGGGACTGCCGCCTGCCTCTGGTCTATGTCATGAGCCGCGGAAACCGCGATGGGCGGCCGATCTTCACGATCAATGAGTTGAAGGAGATGGGCTACGCCGCCTGCATCGACGCCCAGATCATGCTGCTGACGGCCTTCGAGGCGAACCGGCGCATGCTGGCGGAGCTGCGCGCGACCGGCGCCTGGAGCGGTGACAGCGAGGCCACCTTCGTCGGCGCCCGCAAAGCGATCGAGGACCTGATCGGCCTGGACGACATGTACGCGATCGAGGAGGAGACGGTGGAGACCGCCTCCCCCCGGCGCTGAGGAGGCGGTCATGCCCGTGACGATCGACGAGGGCAGGCTTCTCGGCCTGTTTCCCGAACTGGGGGAGATCGCCGATTCGGCGATCCGGCGCGGCGTGACCGCGATCTGGACCGAGGTGGCGGCCGAGTGCCCCTGGGACGACCTGCGGGCCATTCCAAAGAACCTGGAGGCGGAGAAGGAGCGGCGGCTGACGGATCACATCCGGATCGTCACGCGCATGGCGCTGGCCCTGGCCGAGGTCGCGAAGGCCGAGAGCGGTACCGCCTACAACCGCGACCACCTGATCGCCATGGCGCTGCTGCACGACGTGAGCAAGCCGATGGAGTGCGAGCCCGTACCCGGCGCGGCGCCGAACGCGGCGGGCGTGCTGCCGGCGCGGAAGAGCCGGATGGGCAAGCTGATCCAGCACGCCGTCTACGCCACGCACAAGGTCTTCGCCCACGGCCTGCCGATCGAGATCGCGCATGTCGTGAACACCCACACGCACCAGAGCGCGATGCGATCGGTCAGCGTAGAGGGCGGCTACATCTTCTACGCGGATTACGCGGACAGCGATTCCGTCATCATCCCGGATGGCGGGCGCAGCTACCTCGGCCGCTGGCACATGGCCTGAGGAGGGCAGCATGGTGGAGGTCCGCGTTCTTGCCGCCACGGGGATGCTCGGCTCCGGCTTTCTCGAATCCTCCTTCGAGCGTGGGCTGGCCCTCGCGCCTCATGTCATCGCCTGCGATGCCGGATCGACGGATGGCGGCCCGGCCTATCTCGGCAGCGGCACGCCGTATTTTACGGCAGAGGCGACGGGGCGCGACCTGCGGCTGATGCTGCGCGGCGCCATCCGGCACGGCATTCCCATGATCGTCGGCTCCTGCGGCTTCAGCGGCTGCGACGCGGGGGTGGACGGACTGCGGGACGTGGTGCTCGACATCGCGCGGGAAGAGGGGCTGCATTTCCGGCTCGCCCTCATTCGCGCGGACCAGGAGCCGGAGCCGCTGGTGCAGCGGCTGGAGGAGGGGCGCGTGCTGCCGCTCTCCCCGCCCATGCCGGTGGATGCGGATCTGATCCGGCGTTCGTCCCGCATCGTCGGCGTCATGGGGCATGAACCGATCGAGGCCGCGCTCGACGCCGGCGCGAAGGTCGTGCTGGCGGGGCGGGCGACGGATACCTCGCTCTTCGCCTGCGTGCCGCTGATGCGCGGCGCCGGCGCGGGGCCCGCCTGGCACGCGGCCAAGACGCTGGAGTGCGGCACGGCCGCGACCGCGCAGCGCAAGCGGCCGGACAGCATCATGGCCTGGGTCCGGGACGACCACTTCGATATCGCGCCGCTCGATCCGGAAGGGCGCTGCACGCCGCAGAGCGTCGCGTCCCACACGCTGTACGAGAATGCGGATCCGTACCTGATCGTGGAGCCGTCGGGCACGATCGACACGGGTCCCGCGACCTATGAGGCGTTGGACGACCGTACCGTGCGCGTCCGCGGCTCGGCCTTCCGGGCCGCGAACCGCGTGACGATCAAGCTGGAGGGGGCGGAGCTGGTCGGCCACCAGTACGTCATCGTTTCGGGCGTGCGGGAGCCGTTCATCCTGCGGCAGCTCGACGACTGGCTGGACCGGATGCGGGCCCGCTATGCCGAGCGCGTGCAGGATATGTTCGGCGGCCGCGTCGGTCCCGACGACTACGCAATCCGCGTGCGCGTGTATGGCCGGGACGGGGTGATGGGGAAGCTGGAGCCGCGCCACGCCGAGCTGGGGCACGAGGCGGGCCTGATCTTCACGATCACCGCGAAGGAGAAGGCGGTGGCGCGCAGCATCGCCAAGTCCTTCGCCCATTTCGCCCTGCACTTCCCGATCCCGGAATGGCGGGGGCTCATCAGCGGCCTGGCCTTTCCCTTCACCCCGGCAGAGATGGAGCGGGGGCCTGTCTACCGCTACAACCTGAACCACGTGGTGGTGCCCGACAGCCCGACCGAGATGTTCCGCACCGAGATGATGGAGGTCTGAGCGATGGCGATCCTCGGCGACCTCGCGCAGCTCATCCGGTCCAAGAACGCCGGACCGTTCATGCTGACCTTCGACGTAATGTTCGACGACGAGGCCACGTATCGCCGGGTGGTCGCGAGCAAGGTCCTGACCGCCTCGCGCTTCGCGGCCCTCTACGGCGTGCCGGAATCCGAGGTGATGCTGTTCGCCCACGACGCCGCGCGGGCGGTGAAGGTCTCCATCCCCCGGCCCTATATCCAGTGCGACATCGATGACGGCGATGCCTATGGCGGCCAGCAGCACGCGCCGCTGGTGGAGCTTGAGATCGCGGACTGAGCGGGGGTCAGTTCCCGAACTTGTCCCGCAGGTCCGCGGCGATGTGCCGCCGCAGCCGCCGCGCGGCCTGGCGCCGGTTTCCCGCCAGCACGAGGTCCAGCAGGGCGACGTGCTCCCGGCATCGCTGGATCAGGCGCGCCCGGTCCACGTTCCTCTGGTAGCCGGCCAGGCGACGCACGCGGTTCACCCGGGCCAGGGCCTCCATGAGGAGCGGATTGCCGGATTGGCGCATCAGCGTTTCATGGAAGCGGAGCCCGAGCGCGAAGAGCGCGGCCGGCGTGGCGTTCGGGTCGGCAGCCGCCAGTTCGATTTCCGCCCGGATCGCGCGGAGCGCCGCCTCGTCCGGACGGAAGGAGGGGTCGAGCAGTCCGGCCGGCTCGATCGCCATCCGCAGGCGGTAGCTGTGCGCCAGCGCCTCAGGCGTGGAGAGCACGGGCAGCAGCGCCCAGCCGCGGCCGGGCAGGCGCTCGGCCCAGCCCTCCTCGGCCGCGCGGCCGAGGATGCGCAGCACCGCCGCCCGGGGCGCGTCGAGCAGGCGGCACAGCGCGCGCTCGCTCACGCGGGTCCCGACCTGGCCGGCGAGATGCAGGTCGGCCATCCGCAGGAAGAGGGTCTCCTCCGGGTCGCCGGCCGGGCGCGGGGGACGCCTGATCGCGCGGTGCACGGCGTAGCCGCCCTGCGGGATGCGGCGGACGACGCCCTCGGCCTCGAGCAGGCGGAGAGCGGCACGGACCGGCGAGCGGGACACGCGGAGCTGTTCCGCCATCGCGCGCTCGGTCAGCCGGCTTCCTTCGGCCACCGCCGCGGCGTGCAGGTAGGTCGCGATCCGCTGCGCCAGCTGGCGCGCGAGGCGCGAGCTGTCGGGCGGCGCGGCATCAATCCCGGCCTCGGCCATGGCGCGTGCGGAACCCTGCTCGCGCCGCCCGTCAGAGCCGCACGGGCCGCCCCTCGATCGGGTAGGCGGGATCGTTGTAGCCGGGGGTGGAGGGGTGGCCGGTCGTGACGAGGCGGTTCACCAGTGCCTCGTCGTCCGCCGTGTAGGGGGAGGACAGGGCGGCGAGGTAGTCCTCGAGTTGCTCCATCGTCCGCGGCCCGATCACCACGCCGCTGACCATCGGGTTGGCCAGCACCCAGCGGACGGCGAGGTGCGCGACGGTCGTGCCCGCGGCCTCCGCATGGTCGCGGATCGCCTGCACGATCTCGAGGGACTCGGGGCGCCATTCGGCTTCCATCATCCGCTTGTCGCCGCGCCCGGCACGGCTGCCCTCCAGCGGGGCGGCGCCGGGCCGGTACTTGCCGGTCAGGACGCCCCGCGCCAGGGGGCTGTAGGAGAACACGCCGAGCCCGAAATGGGCGGCGGCCGGAAGCTGCTCCACCTCGGGCTGGCGGTTCATGGCGTTGTAGTAGGGCTGGGACACGACCGGACGGTCGATCCCGAGATCGTCGCAGAGATGGCAGATCTCCGCGATGCGCCAGGAGCGGTAGTTCGAGACGCCGAAGTGCCGGATCTTGCCGGCGCGGACGAGGTCGCCGATCGCGCGCACCGTCACCTCCAGCGGCGTGCCGTGGTCCTCCTTGTGGAGGTAGAGGACGTCCAGGTAGTCGGTCCCCAGACGCCGCAGGCTCGCCTCGGCGCCCTGAAGGATCCATTTCCGCGAGAGGCCGCGCTCGTTGGGTCCCGGGCCGACCGGGTTGGCGATCTTCGTCGCCAGCACCCAATGGTCCCGCCGCGGCCGGATCGCCTCTCCCACCACGGTCTCGGAAGCGCCGCCGTTGTAGGCGTCCGCGGTGTCGATGAAATTGATGCCGGCCTCCAGGGACCGCGCGATCAGCCGCCCGCTCTCCATCGCGTCCGTCGGTCCGCCGAACATCATGGTGCCGAGGCAGAGCCGGCTGACGCTGATCCCGCTGCGGCCCAGCGGCACCTGATCCACGTTTCCGGTCTTCGCGTCGGCCATCTGCAGGCTCCCTCTATTCTCGGGTCGTATCCGCCCTCGACCATACACGGCCAGGAGAGGCCCCGCGCGGTCCCTGCCGGCAGCGGCATTCATCGAGGGCGTCGGGCCGTTCTCAGTCGTCGAGGCGGATGCCGAGGCGCTCCACGCGGGCGCGCCACACCGCGTCGTCCTCCTGGAGATACGCGATGAAGCGGGCCCGGTCCGCCGTGTCGGCGACAAGGCCGTTCGGGATGAGGAAGTTCGGCGCCTCGGGCGCGCGCACGAAGGCCTGGGTCTCCTCCGCGATCCGCTCGGCGATCATGGCCGGCGTGCCGGGCGGGGCGAGGATGGCGAGCCATAGGTCGCCGGAGAGGTCGATCCCCTGCTCCCGCAGGGTCGGCACGTCGGGCACGGCGGGGAAGCGCTGCGCCGTCGCGACGCCGAGGATGGGCAGCCGCCCGCCCTGGGAGACGGCAACCGCCACCGGCAGCATCATCGAGTCCACCTGGTCCGCCAGCAACGCGGCCACGGCGGGCGAGGCGCCCTGGAAGGGCACGTGCTGCGCCTCGAACCGCTCCTGCGCCTTCAGCGTCTCCATCATCACTTGCGAGGTGCTGGCCACGCCCCAGGAGGCGAAGGTGAGCGGCGTCGCAGCGCGACGCCGGGCGAGTTCCACGAACTCCGGCACGGTCCGCACGCCGAGGCCGGGGCGCGTGACGACCGAGAAGACCAGCCGCGCGACGGCCGAGACCGGCACGAAGCTGGCGGGCTGATAGGGCAGCCGGCGGTAGACGACGGGATTCACGGAATGCGTGTCCGCCGTGGTGAAGATGAGGGTGTGGCCATCCGGCGCGGCGCCCTGCACCGCCTGGGAGCCGACGATGCCGTTGGCACCGGGCCGGTTCTCGACGACCACGGGCTGGCCCAGCCGCGGCGTGAGCTCCCGCGCCACCCAGCGGGCGACGAGGTCGGTCGCTCCGCCGGGTGGGTAGGCGACGACGAGGCGGATCGGCCTGGAGGGTGCCCAGGCCTGGGCACGGGCGGGACGTGGCGCGAAGGGCAGGGCTGCGGCGAGAAGCGCGGCCCGGCGGCCGATGTGGATGGCGGACATGGGGCCCCTTCCCTCCTTGGCCGATTCTCCGGCCGAGCGGCTGAACGCGCCGATGTTGAGGATCAATTCAGCCCCAGTTCGTCCCGCATCACCAGACCGCATCGCGCGAGGCAAGCGCGGCGGCACGGGCAGGGTTCGCCGGGCGCGCGGTGTCAGATCTCCGTGTCGGCTGGGTGGTCGGCGCCATCGGACAGCCTCGTCCCGGGCGTCTTCGCGGGGCCAGACAGGGTATCGAGCCAGCCAGGGAGATCCGCCAGCGAGGAGAGTTGCCGGAAGCGGGGATGGTTCACCGGTGCCGCGGCCCGCTCATGGCTCCAGCCGCCCTCCTGCGGCACGAAGGCGGCCCAGGCGCCGGCTTCGAGCGCGGGCAGGATGTCGGAGCGCATCGAATCCCCGGCCATCACCGCGCGGTCCGGCGCCACGCCGTGGCGGGCGAAGAGGCGGCGGAAGGTGTCCGCCGTCTTGTCGCTGACGATCTCGATGCCGGAAAAGCGGTCCCCAAGGCCGGACGCCGCCAGCTTCGCCTCCTGGTGCAGCAGGTCGCCCTTCGTGACCAGGACGAGGCGGCCGCGCAGGGCCAGTTCGGCGAGGGTGCCCTCGATGTCGGCGAAGAGTTCGACGGGATGGGCGAGCAGCTTGCGCCCGGCCGCGAGGATGTCGGCCACCGCCGAGACCGGCAGGCTGTCACCGCCCAGTTCCAGCGCCGTCTCGATCATGGACAGGGTGAAGCCCTTCGCGCCGTATCCGTAGAGCTTCAGGTTCCGGCTCTCGCACGCTTCCAGCGCCGCCCGGGCCACGCCGGCTTCGGCGAAGGGGCGCAGGAGGGCGAGCAGCGCGTCCTCGGTTGCCTGGAAGTGCCGCATGTTGTGCCAGAGCGTGTCATCGGCATCGAGGCAGATCAGGTCCATCGGCGGGCGCGTTCTCCGGGTCGTCGCCGGGTGCTCGCGCAGGCGCGGGCGGCCGGGCGCGGCAGGATGACCGAGCCGGGCCGGGCCGCAAGGGCAACCGGGATCCACGTCCTCGGCACCACGACCGACGCCCGGCTTCCCGCGATGCCGCAGATTCCCACGGTGAAGGGATCCGGCGTGGATCTGGCGGTGACGAAGTTCCGCGGTCTGGGCGGCCCGAAGGGCGTCCCGAACGAGATCGCCGTGCTGTGGGAATCGGCCCTGCGGCGCCTGCCGGACGATCCGGCCGATCGCGCCACCTCCGTGAAGGAGAGCCTTGGGCCGCGGCTGCTCGGCCGCGCGGAGGCGCGGAGCTTCACGACGGAATTCTCCCAGGGCATCGCCGCCTCGCCGCGCGAACTGGGCGTGCTGCGTTGAACGCAGCTCGCGACGGGATCGTCGGGTTGCTCGTCGTCATCCTCGCCACAGTCTATTTCCTGAAGCCCCGGTGCTTCTCGTCAGCATGCCGTCGGATGCCGTGGGGCCGGGGGGCGTGCCCTCGCTCATCGCCATCGTCATGGGTCTGGCCGGGGCGGTGCTGGTGGTCCGGATCGGCGAGCCGGCCTGGGACCGGATGGAGGGGCGCGACACGCGGCTGCGGCTGCGGCTGCCGGATTGGGCGATGTCGCGCCGCATCGTCCGGCCGCAGGCGACCGGCTGCACCGTCGGCACGGTCAAGGGCGTGACGCTTGTTGCAGGCGGCACCATCGCGGCCTTGGTGGCTTATGGCACCCTGATCGACGTCGAACGCGAGATCGACCGCGGCCCCGCTGGCCGTACATCTCGGACGATGGCCTGAGCGGAGGGAGCCATCGGACAGCCCTGCCGCTCTTGTCCGCCGTCCGGCCCCGTGTTGCTCTCGACGGATGCCGAGAAGGAGGCCCGATACGTCGGACACCGCGGATGGCGCGCGGCTCCGGGTGCGCCTGGATCTCGGCGCGGGCGTGCGGATCGGACCGGGCAAGGTGGGCCTGCTCGAGGAGATCGGGCGCAGCGGCTCCATCTCCGCGGCGGGCCGGGTCCTGAAGATGTCCTATCGTCGCGCCTGGGAGCTCGTCGAGGATCTGAACCGGGGGCTCGGGACACCCGTTGTCGAGACGGCGACCGGTGGGAGCGGCGGCGGCGGGGCGAGATTGACCCCGGCCGGTGAGGCGGTGATCGCGGGCTATCGACGGATCGAGGCCGCCGCGGAAGAGGCCGCGCGGGAGGAGCTTCAGGCGCTCGGGGCGCTGCGCCGGCCCTGATCCGGCGGTGGCCAACCGGCCCGCCCCTCCTCCGTAAGGGGCAGCGCCGGGCGGCGGTCATATTCGGCCTTCAGGACGCCGCAACCGTGAGAGGCCGTCAGGCGGCCCACGGTCAGGGCGCGAAGCCGTCCTCCCCGCCGTGAGCCAATGCGAAGGTCGCGGGAACGGGCGCCGCCGGCGTGATCTGGCTCGCCACCAGCTCCGCGAAGACGCCGCCCCGCGCGACGAGGTCACCGAACTCGCCGCGCTCGACGATCCGGCCCCCATCGAACACCAGGATCTCGTCGGCGTCCCGGATCGTGGAGAGGCGGTGCGCGATGACGAAGGTCGTCCGGCCCGCCATGAGCGTCGCGAGGGCACGCCCGACGCGGGCCTCCGTCGCCGCGTCCAGCGCGCTCGTCGCCTCGTCCAGGATGAGGATGCGGGGGTCTTTCAGCAGCGCGCGGGCGATGGCCAGCCGCTGCTTCTGCCCGCCGGAGAGCGTGGCGCCGCGCTCGCCGACCAGCGTGTCGTAGCCGTGCGGCTGGCGCAGGATGAAGTCATGCGCTTCCGCCATGCGGCAGGCCCGCTCCAGCTCCGCCTGCGTGGCATCCGGCTTGCCGACGAGGAGGTTCTCGCGGATCGAGCGGTTGAAGAGCATCGCGTCCTGGAACACCACGCCGACGCTCGCGCGCAGGCTCTCCAGCGTCACCCCGCGCAGGTCCTGGCCGTCCACCGTCACGCGGCCGGCGGTCGGGTCCCACAGCCGCTGCAGCAGCGCCATGGCCGTGGTCTTGCCGGCCCCCGTGGGGCCGACCAGCGCGGTCACCGTGCCCGGCCGGGCCTCCAGCGAGACGTCGCGCAGCACATCCCCGCCGCCGGGATAGGCGAAGGCGACGTCCTCGAACCGCACCACGCCGGGGCCGGCATCCATCGCCACCGCATCCGGCCGGTCCGCGACGCCGCGCCGCTCATCGAGGATGGCGAAGTAGGATTCCAGCAGGGCCGCCGAGGAGAAGAGGCGGGAGGTGAACCAGACCAGCCCCTCCAGCCGGCCGATCAGCATGCCCGCGAAGCCCATGAAGGCGACGATCTCGCCCACGGTCGCCTGGCCGCGGGCGTGCAGGACGGCGCCCAGGACGACGATCGAGAGGACCGCGACCGTGCTCGCCGCCCGCGAGAGGACGTGCACCAGGGCCCACCAGCCCAGCACGGGGAACTGCCGCTCCAACACCTCCCGGGCCAGGCCGGCGGTGCGCCGCCGCTCGGCGAACAGTCGCCCGAAGGACTGCACGACGGTGACGTTCGCGAGCGCGTCGCCCGCATTGCTCGCCAGGGCCGTGTGGTAGGATTCGATCCCGGCCTGCGCCGCCTCCGTCCGCGTCACGACCAGCGCCGTGATGACGCAGAACAGGACCGAGAGCGCGAGCAGCGCGGTGGCGAGCACCGGGTTCAGCCAGAGCGTCAGGGGCAGCAGGACGACCACGGAGACCACCGTGACCAGCTGTTCCCGGAAGAATCCGAGCCAGAGCCCGAACATCGTGTCGAGCCCCGCATGCATGATCCGCATCACACCGCCCGAGTGGTGCCGGGCGTGAAAGGATTGCGGCAGGCCGAGGACATGGCCGTAGAAGCGGTCGAGCTGCTCCGTCTTTGTCCGGTGCGCCATGCGGTCGGCCAGGAGGGAGACGGCGGCCCCCGCGGCGATGCCCAGCAGGCCCAGTCCGGTCCAGGGCAGGATGACGGCCGCCGCCTCGTTGAAGAGAGATCCTGCCGAGATGCCGCGTCCCAGAAGCTCGATCACACGGCCGAAGAGGATCGGATCCAGGAAGCCGATGCCGGCGAGGGCGAGGTTGGCGAGGCAGAGCAGGGAGACGGCCTTCCACTGCGGCCGAAGAAGGGTGAGGACCCGGAGGTAGTTCCGCGCGAGGCGCATCGTGTCTGTCCGGGGCGCTGCGGCGGGATGCCGGCCGCCCCTGCTGCGCACCATGGGCGGCGATCTTGGTGCCCTGACGACCGAACCGCGGCGCGGCGTGGCGGCGGTGCCGCGATCCTGCCTTGATGCGGCACTTCCCTTGGAGTCCGACCGCGGGCCTCGCGCGGCCCCGTTACCGCCCGGCCCGCGTCCGCTGGTCCGGTTTCGCGCCGGGTGGCCACGCGAACAACAGAACGGTCCTGCTCCGAGGATGGCGGGACGCGTCTGCTTCTCCCGAGGCGGCAAACGCCCAGCAGGAGGGGACGAGCATGACCGGACGATCAGGCCAGGATCGGCGCAGCATTCTCAAGCTTGCCGGGGTGAGCCTCGGCACCGGGGCCGGGTTGTCCGGCGCGGCCGTGTCGGCCAGTGCCCAGCCGGTCCAGGCGGCCGGCGAGCAGCCGCGTCTGCGCAATATCGACATCACCATGATCGTGACCGCGGCCGGGCCGGGGCTCGGCGTGCGGACGGCCCGCGGCGTGCTGGACGTGGCCGCGGCGGAGCGCCATCTTCGCCAGGGCTTGCCCGTCACGGCCACCGACCTCATTCACGGCCGCGGCAACGTGGTGGCGCTGGGCGCCCTGCTGGCCGATGGCGCGTCACGGGTGTCCGCCGAGCACCTGGTCCCGGAGGGACAGGTCCGCTTCGGGAACATCGTGGACAACCCGTCCAAGATCATCTGCGTGGGGCTGAACTACGCCGCTCACGCAGCCGAGGGCGGCAACCCACCGCCGCCCGAACCCATCCTGTTCAACAAGTACAACACCGCCCTCAACCACCACGGCGGGACGATCCGGATCACGGGCGAGCCGGCCACCCAGTGGGATTACGAGGCGGAACTCGTGCTGGTCATGGCCCGCGGCGGGCGGCACATCCCGGAGGCGCAGGCCCTGGATCACGTCTTCGGCTATGCCAGCGGCAACGACTTCACGGCGCGGGACCTGCAGCGGAAGTCGAGCCAGTGGATGCTCGGCAAGACGCTGGACGGGTCGGGCCCCTTCGGTCCCTGGCTTGTCAGCGCCGACCAGGTGGACGTCAACAATCTCGACATGAAGATGATCGTGAACGGCGAGGTGCGGCAGTCCACCAACACGCGGCTGATGATCTTCAACTGCGCGCAGATCATCGCCTACTGCTCGAAGCACTTCACGCTCTCGCCCGGTGACGTCATCTTCACCGGCACGTGCGAGGGCGTCATCGCCGGCTACCCGCCCGAGCGGCGCGTCTGGCTGAAGCCCGGGGACCGGATGGTGACCACGATCGAGAAGATCGGGGATCTTCACGTCAGCCTAGTCTGATTGCCCTGCGGCCTGAGGCCCGGCCGCGGCCGGAGCCTCACCGGAGTTCCAGAAGGAGGGCAGCAGCCCCCTGCCAGGGGCCATGGCCCGGGAAAGCCGGACCGGGTGGGTCATGCAGAAATGACACCTGACCCGGCAGCGGCATTCGCCGCGGCAGGCGGGGGTCCTGACCCGCCGTCAGCGGCCGCCCGTGGGCCGGGTGCGGACCGGGTTTGGAAGGGGGGCTGGGCAAGCCAGACCCGATGGATCGAGCACGC
Organism: Muricoccus radiodurans; assembly: GCF_050154705.1. GTDB lineage: Bacteria > Pseudomonadota > Alphaproteobacteria > Acetobacterales > Acetobacteraceae > Roseomonas > Roseomonas radiodurans. The sequence continues at coordinate 1,890,563 of NZ_CP189561.1, forward strand.
CGGTCTTGCCCCGGCACGGGTTATCCGGGGTGACAAAGAGTTTCCCTGGGATCGGAGCGACGATTCCACTCTCCCGACCGGGGGACGAGGATTACATAACAGCGGTCCCCTGACCGGAATCCGCCCGACGTGCGTCCTCTGCTCACGGCCCTCTGCCTGCTCCTCGCCTCCGCCACCGCCTCCTTCTCCCAGGAGAGGGGGGATGCGGCCGTCTCCGTCGCGGCCGCGCCGGCCTCGGTCGGGCCGGTGCCGGTGGAGGTGCCGGCCAACGGGACAGCCCAGGCGGTCTCCGTTATCTCGGTCCGGTCACGGGTGGATGGGCAGGTGGAGCGGGTGCACGTGGAAGAGGGGCAGATGGTCCGGGCGGGGGACGTGCTCTTCACCCTTGATTCCCGCACGACCCAGGCCCTGCTGGCCCAGCAGGAGGCGAACCTCGCGCGGGACCGGGCCCAGCTGGAGCGGGCCCAGGCGGATGCCCGCCGCTACGCCTCCCTCCGGTCGGATGCCTTCGCCTCGGCCCAGCGGGCGGAGCAGGCCCAGGCCGATGCGACGGCCCTGGCCGCCACGGTCCGGGCCGACGAGGCGGTGGTGGCCCAGACCCGCCTGACCCTGGACTTCGCGACGATCCGGGCCGAGGCCGCCGGCCGCCTCGGCGCCCTGCCGGTGAAAGCTGGCAACTTCGTCCGCACCGCGGAAGGCGCGGTGCTGGCCACCATCACCCAGACCGATCCCATCCTGGTCGTCTTCTCCGTGCCGGAGCGCTGGTTGTCGGAGTTGCGGGCGGCGCGGGAGCGGGGGGAGACCCCGCAGGTGCGGGCCCACGCCCCGGAGGATTCCACCGCCCCCGTTGAGGGGGAGCTCGTCTTCGTGGACAGCGCCGTGGATACGGCGACCGGCACCATCCAACTCAAGGCGCGCTTCGCCAATGCCGGCTCCCGGCTCTGGCCCGGCCAGTACCTGGAGGTGGTGATGATCCCCCGGACCGATCCGCGCGCCATCTCGGTCCCGGCCGCAGCGGTGCGGATGGGGCCGGACGGGAACTTCCTCTACGCGCTCCGGCCGGAGGGAACGGCCCGGCGCGTGCCCGTCCGGGTGCAGCGCTACGCCTCCGGCCGCGCCGTGGTGGAGGGGCAGCTCGCCGATGGGGAACAGGTCGTGACCGAGGGGATCGAGCGCCTGCGGGAGGGCGTGCGGGTCGCGGTGCGGGAGTCCGGCGGGCGCGGCCGACCGGCCGATGCGCCCACGGCCCGGAGGGACGGCGCGGCACCGACCCGGCAGGCCGAGGCGGACGCCCGATGAACCTCTCGGCGATCTTCATTCGCCGCCCGGTGATGACCGGGCTTCTCTCGGCCGCGATCGTCATCGCGGGAATCATGGGCTACCGGCTCATGCCGGTGGCCGCCGTGCCGCGGGTGGACTTCCCGGTCATCACGGTCAGTGCCCAGCTTCCCGGCGCCAGCCCGGAGACGATGGCGACCTCCGTCGCCCTGCCGATGGAGCGGGAGTTCTCGACCATCACGGGGATCGACTCGATCTCCTCCACCTCCGGCCAGGGCACGACGCAGATCACGCTGCAATTCGTGCTCAACCGGAACATTGATTCCGCGGCCCAGGACGTGCAGGCGGCGCTGACGCGCGCCCAGCGGCGGCTGCCGACCGAGATGACGCAGCCGCCTTCCTACCGGAAGTCGAACCCGGCGGACGCGCCGGTGGTGCTGCTGACGCTCTCGGGCGGTGACGTGCCGCTCTACCAGCTGAACGACATCGCCTCGACCCTCATATCCCCGGCCCTCTCGCGCGTGCCGGGCGTGGCCCAGGTCATCACCTTCGGCGAGCAGCTCTACTCCGTGCGGGTGCGGATGCGCGCGGACCGGCTGGCCTCCATGGGGCTGACGCTCGACCAGGTGAGCAGCGCCATCGCGACGGCGAACTCCAACACCCCGGTCGGAACGCTGAGCGGGGCGCGGCAGCAGATGGTTCTGCGCGCCAACACCCAGCCGCCGGATGCCGCGGCCTTCGGGCAGCTCGTCGTCGCCGGGCGGTCCGGGGCGCCAGTTCGTCTGAACGAGCTGGCAGAGGTGGTGGACGGGGTTCAGAACGACCGCGTCGCCTCCTTCCGGAACGGGGTGCGAGGCCTGACGCTGGCGGTGCAGCGCCAGCCCGACGCGAACACCGTGGAGGTGGTGGACGGGGTCCGCGCCGCCCTTCCGGCGCTGCAGGAGGCGCTGCCGCCCGGCGCGACCCTCGGCGTGGCACTGGACCGCTCCGTCTCCATCCGCGCCGCGGTACACGACGTGCAGGAGAGCCTGCTCATCGCGATCGGGCTCGTGGTGCTGGTGGTCTGGCTCTTCCTGCGCCGGCTGCTGGCGACGCTGATCCCGATGATCGCGGTGCCCATCTCGCTCGCGGGCACCTTCGGGCTGATGTACCTGCTGGGCTACGGCATCGACAACGTGACGTTGCTGGCCCTGACGCTGGCGGTCGGGCTGGTGGTGGACGACGCCATCGTGATGCTGGAGGCGATTGTCCGCCACGTGGAGGAGGGGATGAACCCCTGGGAGGCCGCGCTGAAGGGCTCCCGGGAGATCGGCTTCACCATCATCTCCATCACCCTCTCCCTCTGCGCGGTGTTCCTGCCGATCCTGCTGATGGGTGGCGTGGTCGGGCGGGTGTTCAACGCCTTCGCGGCCACCGTCTCGCTCGCGGTCGCCGTGTCCTGCTTCGTCTCCCTCACCCTCACGCCGCTGATGGCGTCCTGGTTGCCCGCGCACGCGAAGCCCAACCGGCTGGACGCGGTGCTGGAGGGCGGGTTCCGGGCGATCGAGCGGGCCTATGCCTGGGGGCTGGGGCTCGCGCTGCGCTTCCGGCTGGTGGTCTGGGCAGCCTTCTTCGCCTCCCTGGTGGCGGCGGGCTGGCTGGCGGTGGCCATGCCGAAGGGCTTCTTCCCGGTGGAGGACACCGGCCTGGCCAACGGCGCGACCGAGGGGCCGCGCGACGCCTCCTACGAGGCGATGCTGGACCTTCAGGGGCAGGTCGCGCGGATCATCCAGCAGAACCCCTATGTCGCCACCGTCGCCTCCAACGTGGGCGCGGTGGGGCAGAGCCTGTCCATCAACCAGGGGCGGATGTTCATCGAGCTGAAGCCGCGGGAGCAGCGGCCCCCGGTGACGGAGGTGATCCAGCAGCTTCGGCGCGCCACGGCGCAGGTGCCGGGCATGCAGGTTTTCCTGCAACCGATCCAGAACCTCTCCTTCGGCGCGCGGCAGTCCCGCACGCTCTACACCTACACCTTGCAGGGGCTGGAGACGGGGCCGCTCTACGACTTCTCGCAGCGGTTGGCGGCACGGCTGCGGGGGTTGCCGCAGTTGCAGGACGTGAACACGGACCTTCAGCTCGACGCGCCCGTCGTCTCCGTGCAGGTAGATCGCGACCGGGCGGCCTCCCTCGGCGTCACGGTGGATCAGGTACGGCAGGCGCTCTACTCGGCCTTCGGGGCGCGGCAGATCTCCACGATCTACGCCCAGGCGAATGCCTATCCAGTCATCGTGGAAGCCCTGCCAGAGGATCAGCGGGACGAGACGGGGTTGCAGAAGCTCTATCTCCGCTCCTCCTCCGGGCGCCTCGTGCCGTTGAGCGCGCTGGCCACGATCGAGCGCGGCATCGGGCCGCTGACGGTGGGGCATCAGGGCCAGCTCCCGGCCGTGACTATCGGCTTCAACGTGCCGCCCGGCGTCGCCCTGGGCGACGCGACGGAGGCGATCCGTGCGGCGGAGCGGGAGCTCGGCGCACCCTCCGGCGTGATCGGCGCCTTCTCCGGCACGGCGCAGGTGTTCCAGCAGGCCCTGGCCGGCCAGGGAATGCTCATCCTGGCGGCGGTGCTGATCATGTATGTCGTGCTCGGCGTTCTCTACGAGAGCCTCGTCCATCCGCTGACCATCCTGTCCGGCCTGCCGGCGGCGGCGCTCGGCGCGCTGGCGACGCTCTGGCTCTTCAAGCTCGACCTGTCGGTCATCGCGGTGATCGGCGTGCTGCTGCTGATCGGGTTGGTGAAGAAGAACGCCATCATGATCGTGGACGTCGCCCTCAGCCGGCAGCGGGAGGGGACCGATCCGCTGACCGCCGTGCGGGAGGCCTGCCTGCTGCGGTTCCGGCCGATCCTGATGACGACCCTGGCCGCCGCCGCCGGCGCGGTGCCGATCGCGGCGGGCTGGGGCGCGGCGGCGGAGCTGCGGCAGCCGCTCGGCCTCGCGGTGGTAGGCGGACTGGCGGTCAGCCAGGCGCTGACGCTCTTCGTGACCCCGGTGCTCTATCTCGGCTTCGATGCGCTGGCGCGCTGGGTCGGGAATCTTCGCCGGGGCAAGCGCGCCGCGCCGGCCGGGCACGGTCCCCTGCGGCCGGAGCTTTCGCCGGCGGAGTGACGGGCCCGCAACGCGGGAGCAGGAGGCTGAACCCATGACGGCAGGCATCGCCCTGCGCCGCTTCGGCCTCTGCGGCGGTCCGCAGGACGCGGCGCGGCTCGGCAACGACCCCCGCGGCGCGCTGCTGGCGGAGGTGGCGGAGATCGCCCGCGGCCCCCTCCCCGCTCCGCCCGATCTCCTGACCTCCCAATCCGCGAACGACCTCTTCGCCGCCCGGCGGGACGAGGCGCGGGAGCGCCGCGCCGAGCGCGCGGCCCGCCCGCGCACCGACCCGACCGGCGCGATGGAGGACCGTCCCTCCCCTGCCCGGCCCGGCGAGGCCGGGATGGTGGAGGGCATGACGCCGGCGGCGCGGCCGCCCCGCAGCGGGCTCGCCTCCATCGGCGACGTGCAGCGGCAGGAGCTCGCCCATCTGGTGGGCCAAGCCATCGTCACGCGCCGCCCGCTCGAGGAGAGGCTGGCGCTGTTCTGGACGAACCACTTCACCATCTCCGCGGCCCGCCAGCAGGTGGCGCTGCATCTCGGTCCCTTTGAGCGGGACGCGCTCCGTCCCCGCATGCTCGGCCGCTTCGATGAGTTGCTGCGCGCCGCCGTGCTGCATCCGGCCATGCTGCGCTACCTCGACAACACGGATTCCACTGGTCCGAACTCGCCGCGCGGGCGGGGACGGGGCTCGGTGAACGAGAACCTCGCGCGGGAGGTGCTGGAGCTGCACAGCCTGGGTGTGGATGGCGGCTATACCCAGGCCGACGTCACCGCCTTCGCCGGCGCGCTGTCCGGCTGGACAGCGGGCGTCTGGCAGGGGCGCGGACCGGCCACCGGCACGCTGTTCGACGCGCAGCGGCACGAGCCGGGGCCGAAGACGGTGCTCGGCCGGACGTATCCGGATGCGGGGGAGGATCAGGCGATCGCGGTGTTGCGGGACATCGCGGCCCATCCCTCCACGGCGCGCCACATCACGCGGCGGCTGGCCACCCATTTCCTGGGCGATGGCGTGCCGGCCGCCGTCCCCGCACGGCTTGCGGCGGTATGGCGCGACACCGGCGGCGACCTGCGGGCGGTGACGGAAGCGCTGCTGCGCCTGCCGGAATCCTGGTCGCTCCCCCTGGTAAAGCTGCGCTCGCCGCTGGAATTCGCCCTGGCCGCCAGCCGCGTGACCGGGGTGGCGCCACCTGTCGCACCGCTGCTGCGCGACCTCGGCGCCATGGGCCAGCCGGTCTTCCGCGCGAACTCGCCGAAGGGCTGGCCGGACGAGGACGATGCCTGGATCGCGCCGGACGGGATCAAGACGCGGCTGGATTGGTCGATGAACGTCGCGGCCCGGCTGGCCGCGCAGGCGGACCCGCGCCACCTTGCGGAACAGGCCTTCGGGCCCTCCCTCAGCGCGCCGACCCGCCAGGCGATCGATCGCGCGGAATCGCCGCGCCAGGGCCTCGCCATCCTGCTCATGTCGCCGGAGATGCAACGCCGATGAGCTCCGTCATCCGCCCCGCATCGCGGCTCGGCCTCGGCCGCCGTGGGCTGCTCCGGGCAGGGCTACCGCTCTTTGCCTGGGCCTATGCGCCCCACGCGGCCAGCGCCGCCGGCCAGCGCGGGGAGGACCAGCGCCTGCTGGTCGTCATCCTGCGCGGCGGCATGGATGGACTGGCGGCCGTCCCGGCGGTCGGCGATCCCGCCTTCGCGGGCCTGCGCGGCGTCACGGCGCAGCAGCAGCGCGACCTGCGGGAGGGCACTCTTCCGCTGGGGGACATCTACGCCCTCAACGCCCATCTCTCCCGCCTGCACGGGCTGTTCCAGCAACGGGAGGCGCTGATCCTGCACGCGGTCGCCACGCCCTCGCGGGACCGGTCGCACTTCGCGGCGCAGGACGTGCTGGAGAGCGGCCTGCCCTCGGCGGTGAGCAACGCGCCCTCCGGCTGGCTGAACCGCGCGCTGGAGGCAATGCCGCGCGGCCCGCGCGTGGCGCCCGCCTCGGGCGGCCTTGCCGTCGCGCCGACGATGCCGCTCATCATGCGCGGTCGGGCGCCCGTGGGCACCTGGCAGCCCCAGGCCTTCCAGGCGGCCGACCTCGACACGATCCAGCGCGTGCAGGCGCTCTATGCCGGATCGGACCGGGCGATGGCGGAGGCGCTGCAGCGCGGGGCCGCGATGGACGACGTGCTCGGCACGGCGGGCCAGCGGCAGCGCACGCCCGGCGGCGCCGTGCTGGGCGAGACGGTGAACGCCGTGGTCCGCCTGATGGCCCGCCCCGACGGCCCGCGCATCGCCACGATGAACATCGACGGCTGGGACACGCATGTGGACCAGGGCTTCGACCGCGGCCGCGTCGGGACGCAGATGGTGGCGCTGGACTACGTGATCGGCGCGCTGAAGGACGGGCTCGCCCCCGTCTGGTCCAGCACGGTCGTCGCCATCGTGACGGAGTTCGGCCGCACCGTCCGGATCAACGGATCGGCCGGTACGGACCACGGCACCGGGACCATCGCCCTGCTGGTCGGGGGGGCGGTGAATGGCGGGCGCGTCCTGGCCAACTGGCCCGGCCTCGCGCCCGGGCAGTTGTTCGAGGGCCGGGACCTCGCCCCGACCACGGATCTGCGGGCGGTCTTCAAGGGCATCCTGGCCGAGCATGTTGGCGTACCCGCGCGCGCTCTGGACGGCATGGTATTTCCGGACAGCGCGGCCGCGCGGCCCCTGATGGGGCTTGTGCGGACCTGACCCCGGCGGGGCGCCGGGTCAGCCCTTCAGCACGGCCGTCCGGCGGAACCTGAAGGCCGGCGCCGCCTCCGGGTTCAGCAGGCGGGGCGGCAGGTCCGTCACCGCGGCCGCGAAGGCTTCCGCGGCCATGCTCGCGACCCGCGCCCGGCTCTCGGTCGTCACGCCGGCGGTGTGCGGGCTGCCCAGCACCGCCGGGTGGGAGAGCAGCGGGTGTTCGCGGGGCGGCGGCTCGTCAACCCACACGTCCAGGCCGGCGCCGGCGAGATGCCCTGAATTGAGTGCATCGAGCAGCGCCGGCTCGTCCACGATCCCGCCGCGCGCCGTGGAGACGAGGATCGCGCCCGAACGCATGGCGCCGAGCGCCTCCGGCCCGATCATGCCGCGCGTATCGGGCGCGAGCGGGCAGTGAAGGGAGACGATGTCGCTCGCCGCGAGCAGTTCGGGCAGCGTCACCTTCTCCGCCCCGCGGGCCGCGCAGGCTGCTGCATCCAGCGCCGGGTCCACCGCGAGGACGCGGCAGCCGAAGACGTGCAGCAGCGTCGCCATCCGCGTGCCGACATGGCCCAGCCCGACCAGCCCGACGGTGCGCCCGACGAGCTCCCGCCCCAGGAAGGCGTCTCGCGGGCCGACGGCCCCGGCGCGCATCGCCGCCCAGGCCTCCGGCACGCGCTTCAGCAGCAGGAGAATTAGGCCGAGCGCGTGCTCCGCGACACCCTCGGCATTGCCGCCGGCCTGGTTCACGGCAAGGACGCCCGCGGCGGTGCAGGCCGCCACGTCGATCGTGTCGTAGCCCGCGCCGTAGCTCGCCACCATCAGCAACCCTGGCAGGCGCGCGAGCAGGGCGGGCGAGACGTGGAGCGCCGTCGGCAGTTCCTGGCGAGAGGCCATGACGTAGTAGCCGTGGCAACTCGCCAGGGCGGCGATCACCTCTTCCGGCTCGCCGGGTGGGATGCGGACCACCTCCAACGTGGGGTGCGACGCGGCGGTGGTGAGGAAGGCCTCGTTCATTGGCCGGTCCAGGTAGGCAACGCGGAACCGCATGCGCTCTCCCCATCTCGGGCCGTCATCGCTCCGGCCCCCTTTTCCCAACGGTCACAGCCTTACCCGCATGGGATGCGGCGCGTCCGCTTCCGCACTGCCGGCCGGGCGTAGTCCGGGACGGGCGGCGCTATCGCGCTCGCCGCCCTGCCGGAGAACGCGTGAGATGTTACGCGAGGTCAAGCCCCGGCTGCCCAGAGTGAAGGGGAGCCGAAGCAAGGCTGATACCGCGGGGACTAGACCCGTACGGCGGCGACCTCCGAGATCAATCGCGGTAGGACGGGTCGGTGTCGTCCATCAGCTTGCGCAGGGACGGCCACGCCTTGTTGGCGCGGTCGAGCGAGAAGTCCTTCTGCCCGACGAGCGCGCCGAACCAGGAGGCTGCCTTCTCCGAGATCGGGTTCAGCGCAGCACCACCTGACAGCGCGGCGATCTGGGCTGCGCAGGCGCGCTCCAGCGTGTGCATGAGCCAGAAGGCCTCTCCCACCGTGCGTCCGGCAGTGAGCAGGCCGTGATTCCGCATGATCAGCGCCCAGCGGTCGCCAAGATCGGCGGCCAGCTTCGCCCGGCCGTCCACGCCGGACTCCATGTGCTCGATGTCGTGGTAGCCGAGGTTGCCGTGGAAGAAACATGCGTGCTGGCTGGCCGGCAGCAGCCCCTGCGCCTGCATGGACACGGCCATGCCCGCCACGGTGTGGGTGTGCATGACGCAGACCGCGTCCGGCCGCGCCATGTGGATGGCCGAGTGGATGACGAAGCCCGCCGGGTTCACGCCGTAAGCGGAGGCCATGACCGGCTTCCCCTGCCAGTCGATCTTCACGAGGGAGGAGGCCGTGACCTGTTCAAACAGCATGCCGTGCGGGTTGATGAGGAAGTGCTGGTTGTCGCTGCCGGGCACCGCGAGGGAGGTGTGGGTGCCCGTCAGGTCCGCCCAGCCATAGCGGTGGATCAGGCGGTAGCAGGCCGCGAGGTCCAGCCGGGCCTCCCATTCCTCCGGGGAGACCTTGTCCCGGACCGAGGGGATCTTGAGGGGCATCACGTTCATCGTTTCCGGGGCCATACGGACTCTCCTCCTCGGGGGCTCAGGCGCGCCGGACGTTCCAGGGATAGCAGTTCGTGCTGGGGATGATGTCGCGCAGCGTGTTGCGGTAGGCCGTCATCGGGAAGAACTGGCCGAGGGGGACCATCGGCACGCCCTCGAAGGCCTCCTTCTGGATCGCGTCGAAGATCGCCTGCTGCTCGGCATCGGTGGTGGCACCAGCCCAGGCATCGGTCAGCCGCTCGATCTCGGCGTTCTCGTACCAGCCGAACCAGCCGCTCTGCCCCTGGCCGCGCATGTAGAAGTTCAGCGGCGGGTTCACCATGGTCACGCTGGTGGACCAGGTGTGGAAGATGCTCCAGCCGCCCTGGTCGGCCGGCGCCTTGGAGGTGCGGCGCTGCACCACCGTGCCCCAGTCCATCGTCTGCAGGTCCACGTTCATGCCGATCCGCTTCAACAGGTCCGCGGTGATCTCACCGAGCGGGCCGATGGAGGGGAAGTCGCCGGGGTTGATGATGACCACCTTTTCCCCGGCATAGCCGGCGGCGCGGACGGCGGCGCGGGACTGCTCGATCGAGGTGCGGTTCATCACGCCCGCGCCGGCTTCCTGCACGAAGGGGATGCCGCAGGGAAACATCGCGGCGCAGGTCCGCCAGCCCCGCGGGTCGCTCCCGTTGATCGCCGGCAGGTAGTCCGTCTGCGAGACGGCAGAGAGCACGGCGCGGCGCAGCGCCGGGTTGTCGAAGGGCTTGTTCAGGTGGTTGAAGCGCATCAGCGCGAAGTAGCCGAACCGGTCGCCTGCCCTGACCGTCATGTCGCGCTGCCGCGACAGGCTGGGAACGAGGTCTGGGAGGACCATCTCCCACCAGTCCACCTCGTTGTTCTGGAGCGCGGCGGCGGCGGTGGCCGCGTCCGGCATGACCGTCCACTGCACGCGGTCGAAATATGCGCGCTTGCCGCCGGAGGTGTAGTCCGCGGGCTCGTCGCGCGGGATGTAATCGGCGAAGCGGGCGTAGACGACCCGGCTGCCGGAGACGAACTCGTCCCGCACGAAGCGGAAGGGACCGGAGCCGATCATCTCCGACACCTGCGTGTTCGGATCGGTGCGGGCCAGGCGCTCGGGATAGATGAAGGCAGAGGAGCTGGGCTTCGCGATCGCGTCCAGCAGCGGCGCGAAAGGCCGCTTCAGGCGGATGCGGAGGGTCCGGTCGTCCGCCGACTCCCATGCATCGACCGCGCGGGCGAGCACCTGGCCGAAGCTGTCGCGCCGGCTCCAGCGCATGAGGCTGGCGACGCAGTCCTGGGCGCGGACCGGCTCCCCGTCATGAAACTTCAGGCCGGGTCGGAGCCGGATGAGCCAGGTGCGGCCGTCATCCTCCACCGTGTGGCCTTCGGCCATCTGGGGCCGGGGGCGGAGCTGCTCGTCCACGCCGTAGAGCGTATCGAAGACGTGGTAGCCGTGGCCCTGCGTGACGGAGGCGGTCGTCCACATCGGGTCCAGCGCCGTGAGATTGGCCTGCGGCACGAGGCGGAGCACCCGTGCGTTCGGCGACTGCGCGATGGAAGGCGCGGGCAGGAGCGCGGCCGAACCGGCCGCAAGGAGCGTGCGTCGGCGCATGGTCATGCCCCCTCCCCTGCCTCGGCGGCCTCGGGCAGGCGGGCGTAGGGATGCTGCTCGTACATCCGGTGGATGCCACGGGCGAAGAGGCGGCGGACCATCGGCTCGAACACCTCGAGCGGGTGGTTCTCGTAGTTTCCGTCGAAGCAGCTCTGGTCGAAGCGCTCGCAGAAATCGAGCGTCCGCTCGAAGGCCGGGTGGCCCTGGTACTTCAGGCAGGCTTCCCGGTTGTAGCGGGAGTGGTCCCGAAAATGCAGCTGGAAGACGGGGTGGTTGGACACCATCCAGTAGTTGTCGGGTCTGACGAAGCTCTTCACCATCTCGCCGGCGATGTCGCCGTGGTTGAACGGATCCAGGAACTCCCCGACATCGTGCAGCAGGGCGCAGACGATGTACTCCTCGTCCATGCCGGCTTGCATCGCCTTCGTGGCGGCCTGAAGGCTGTGGGTGTAGCAGTTCACGCCCCAGCCGCTGGTCGGGCAGTGCTCCTGGCTACGGAGCAGCGCGAGCACGTGGGAGCCTGCTTCGCGCAGGTCCCGTTCGCGGCTGAGCCGGAAGACCTCTTCCCACTCCGTGGCGCTCGTGTCGCGGAAGGTCGTGGCTGCGATGAAGCCGGTCATGAACCCTCGGTCTCCGAAGAGGGCGGCGAGGCCGGTCCGGTGGTCCCGAGCGCGCCGCGTTGCGGATGTCACGCGTACCGGTGAGGTCGTTGGCTCAGTGGATCGTATCGGGCCTCACAAGGCAAGCGGGCCGCAAGAAGGGGGCCACGGGTCCACAACAATTCGCACCATCGGGTGTCGTATGCGCTCAACACCTGCCGGCGGATCGCTGACCCGAATTCGGGCAAGTGCCGGAAATGACGGCATATCGGTTTTAGTGTTTCTGTGATCACACTTCTGGACAAGCGGCGGGCCCTTGTGGCTTGCTTCCGGACGGGTCGAACGGATCCGGGCGAAGGCGCCCCGGGGAAGCGCGACACACAGGCCTGAAGGGATGGGCTGCATGGCTGTCGCACCCGCACCGGTTCGACAGGACACCAGCCCCGGAGAACGCCCATGAGCACTGCTACCGTCCTTCGGAACAGCGACCTGACCTCGACCTTGCAGGAGGCGCGAGAGAACTACATCGCCACCCATCCCAAGAGCCGGGCCCTGCACGAGGCGGCCCGGAAGGTCATGCCGGGCGGCAACACCCGGTCGGTCCTGTATTACGGTCCCTTCCCCATCGCGATGGAACGCGGCGAGGACTGCCGCCTCTGGGACGTGGACGGGCGCCACTACCTCGACCTCTGCGGCGAGTACACGGCCGGGCTCTTCGGACATTCGGAGCCGCGCATCCATGCCGCCGTGCACGCCGCGATGGCGCGCGGCCTGAACCTCGCGGCCGTGGGTGCGGCGGAGGGGGAACTGGCCGGCCTCGTCTGCGAACGCTTCCCTTCCATCGACCTCGTGCGCTTCACCAACAGCGGCACGGAGGGCAACCTGATGGCGCTGACCGTGGCGCGGGCCTTCACGGGGCGCGACACGATCCTCGCCTTCCGCGGTGGCTACCACGGGGGCGTGCTGCTCTTCTCGCTGAACGGCCCGGCGCCGGTGACGGTGCCCTTCCCCTTCGTCATGGCGGACTACAACGACCCGGAGGGCGCGGTCGCGGTGATCCGCGAGCATGCGGACCGGCTGGCCGCCGTCATCGTCGAGCCGATGCTCGGCAGCGGCGGCTGCATCCCGGCCCGCCCGGACTTCCTTGCCGCCCTGCGGGAGGCGACGCAGGAGGTGGGCGCGCTGCTCATCTTCGACGAGGTGATGACCTCCCGCATGAGCGGCGGCGGGATGCAGAAGCGGCTGGGCATCACGCCCGACCTGACCACGCTCGGCAAGTACGTCGCGGGCGGGATGAGCTTCGGCGCCTTCGGCGGCCGGGCGGACGTGATGTCGCTCTTCGACGGCAAGCTGCCGCATGCCGGCACGTTCAACAACAACGTGCTCTCCATGGCGGCGGGGCGCGTCGCGATGGGCGCGATCTTCACGCCCGACGTGGCGGAGGAGCTGTTCCAGCGCGGCGAGGCGATGCGGGCCGCGCTGAACGCGACCCTCGCGCGCGCGGATACGGCGATGCATTTCAGCGGGATCGGCTCCATGGCCACGGTGCAGTTCCGACCGGCGCCGATCGAGCGTCCCTTCGTCCACACGGAACGGGAGGAGGCGCTGCGCGAGCTCTTCTTCCTCGATATGGCGGCGGCCGGCATCTATCTCGCGCGGCGCGGCATGGTCGCGCTCAGCCTGCCCGTGGCGCAGTCCGACCTCGACCGCTTCGTGGCGGCGGTGGGCGACTTCGCGCAGGCCCGGAGCAGCTTGCTGCCCCGCGCCGGCGAGATGCCCTGAATCCTCGGGCCAGCACTTCCAGACCACCGCTTCCGGCAGGAGATCCGATGTACCGCCGCCGCTTCATCGCCACCTCGGCCGGGCTGGCCGCCGTGGCCGGGGCCGTGCCCGCCCGCGCCCAGCGCCGCGATCCCCGCGTCCTGGTCTTCGTCCCACAGGCCAATCTGACCGCGCTGGACCCGATCTGGACCACCGCCTCCATCAGCCAAACCCATGGGTACACGGTGTTCGACACGCTGTTCGGCGTGGACGATGCCGGCCGGGTGCAGCCGCAGATGGCGGAAGGGCACAGCGTGTCCGACGATGGGCGCACCTGGACCATCCGCCTGCGGGACGGCCTGCGCTGGCATGACGGGGAGCGGGTGCTGGCCCGCGACTGCGCCGCGAGCCTGGAGCGCTGGGCGAAGCGCGACGTCTTCGGCGGCTCCCTGCTGCCGCTGGTGGAGAGCTGGGGCGCGCCGGATGATCGGACGATCCGGATCGCGCTGCGCTCCCCCTTTCCGCTGCTGCCGAACGCCATGGCGAAGACCGCGGCGGTCTCGGCTTTCATGATGCCGGAACGGCTGGCCCGCACCGATCCCTTCCGGCAGGTGACGGAGATGGTGGGCTCCGGCCCCTACCGGTTCGTCGCGGACGAGTACAATTCCGGCTCCCGCGTCGTGTACCGGAAGTTCGAGGGCTATGTGCCGCGCCAGGAGCCGGCGCAGAACACCGCCGGCGGCAAGGTCGCTCATTTCGAGCGGATCGAGTGGCTGGTCATGCCGGACAGCGCGACGGCCGCCGCGGCGCTGCGTGCCGGCGAGGTGGACTGGTGGGACCAGGTGAACCCCGACCTCACGCCGCTGCTGCGGCGCACACGCGGCGTCACCGTTGGCGTGAACGACCCGAGCGGCTACATCGGCTCGCTCCGATTCAACACGCTGCACCCTCCCTTCAACAATGTCGGCGTCCGGCGCGCGATCCTCTACGCGGCGAACCAGGATGACTACCTCCGCGCCATCACCGGGAACGATCCGGAGATCTTCTCCGAGTGCCACTCCATGTGGCCCTGCGGCACGGCCTATGGGCAGGAGACGCGGCCGGCCGACCTGCGCGGCCCGCCTGACCTGAACCGCGCCAAGGCCATGCTGCGCGACGCCGGCTATCGCGGCGAGAAGGTGGTCATCATCAATCCCAGCGACCTGCCGAGCATCGGTCCCTTCGGGCTGGTCACGGCCGACCTGCTCCGCAAGCTCGAGATGAACGTGGAGTTGGTGGAGACGGATTGGGGCTCCGTGATCCAGCGCCGGGCCAGCCGCGAGCCGGTGGAGCGCGGCGGCTGGAGCATCTTCCACACCTGGTGGCCCAGCCCGAGCATCCTGAACCCGGCCATCAGCCCGATCCTGCGCGGCCAGGGCGCGAATGGCTGGTTCGGCTGGTATTCCAACCCGCGGGTGGAGACGCTGGCGGCCGAGTGGCTGACCGCCCAGGACGAGGCGAGCCAGGCGCGGCTGGCAGAGGAGATCCAGCAGGAGAGCTACCGGGAGGTCCCGGTGGTGCCGCTCGGTCGCTACTTCATCCGGACCGCTTGGCGAACCGGACTGACCGGCTTCCTGAAGACCGCTTCGAGCTATCCCTGGAACGTGCGCTGGGCCTGAGCCCCGAGGAGACGACGCGATGCGCCTGACGCGAGACGAGATGCGGGGCAAGGCCCAGACCGTGCTGGGCCTCATCGACCCGGCCGAGCTGGGCCCGACGCTGATGCACGAGCACCTGCTGTGGGACATCACCCCGCCGGCGCTGCGCGATCCCGGATTGCGGGGCGGCCCGAAGCCGGAACAGTGGTGGGACCTGCTGAACGCCCATGTGTCCGACCCGCGCAACACCTGCCAGCGGGACCGCGCGATGGCCACCCGCGCCACTGCCGAGATCGTGGAGGCCGGCGGCAAGAGCGTCGTCGAGCTGACGATCGGCGGGCTGGTGCCCGACCCGGAGGGGCTGGCCGAGGTCGCCCGCGCGACCGGCGCCCATATCGTCATGGGCTGCGGCCACTACGTCCATGACTACCAGGACCCGGCCAACCATGACCGCACGGTGGACAGCTTTGCGAAGGAGATGATCGACCAAGTGCAGCAGGGCGCCTGGGGCACCGGGGTCCGCGCCGGCATCGTGGGCGAGATCGGGTGCCAGTGGCCCTGGACCGACCTGGAGAAGCGCGTCCTGGCCGGCGCCGTGATCGCGCAGCAGGAGACGGGCGCGTCCCTGACCATCCACCCCGCGCGTCACCAGGACCATCCCTGGATGCTGGTGGAGTTCCTGCGCGAGCACGGTGCGAACATGCAGCGCACGATCATCGACCACATCGACCGCACGATCTTCGACGATGACCGGCTGTTCCGCCTGGCCGATGCCGGCGTGATCCTGGAATGGGACCTATTCGGGCAGGAATCCACCTACTACGCCCATTCCGACATCGACATGCCGAATGACGGCGCCCGCCTGCGCGCCATCCGCCGCGTCATCGACCGCGGGCACCTCGATCAGGTCGTGATCAGCCACGACATCTGCCACACCATCCAATTCTCCGAGTTCGGGGGGCATGGCTACGCGCATATCCAGAAGAAGGTGCTGCCGCACGCCCGCAAGCGTGGCTACACGGAGGCGGAGCTCGACGCGATCATGGTCGGCAATCCGCGCCGGCTGCTGACCTTTATCTGAGCGGCGCGCCGATGGACGCCTTCGCCACGCTCCGGCCGCATCTCGACCGCTGCGGGGCGGACGCCTGGGCGCTGGTGGCGTCCATCGGCAACCGCACCGCCGCGCCGCCGCCCGGGATCACCCGCCCGACCTACAGCGCGGCGGAGGAACTGGCGGCGGAGGCCGTCATCGCCTTCGCGCGGGAGCGGCGCTTGGTGGTGAATCCGGACGCCTTCGGCAATCTCCACGTCACCCGTCCGGGAGATCCGGCCGGGCGGGCGGTGGCCTCTGGCTCGCACCTGGACTCCGTGCCCAATGGCGGGAACTACGATGGCCTCGCCGGCGCGGTGGCGGCCGTCACCGTGCTCGCGGCGGCGGAGGCTGCTGGGCTGCGGCTTCGGCGCCCCCTGCTGGCGATCGCGATGCGTGGCGAGGAAAGTCCGTGGTTCGGCACCGCCTATATCGGGAGCCGGCTGATGCTCGGGCATTCCACCCTGCCCGAGATCGGCGATCTTCGTCGGGCCGACAGTGGCCGCGGTCTGGCGGACCATCTTCGCGCGCTGGGCTATCCCGGGGCCCCGGGGGCCGTGCTCGATCCCGCCGACCTGGACTGCTTCCTGGAATTGCACATCGAGCAAGGGCCGCTTCTGGAAGCGGCGGATGCTCCCCTGGGCATCGCCTCGGCCATCCGCGGAAACGTCCGCTTCCCCTCTGCACGTTGCCGCGGGGTCTATGGCCACTCCGCCGCGCTGCCTCGCTCTCATCGTCAGGACGCGGTTCTTGCCGTCGCGGAACTCGCGCTCGCACTGGACACGTACTGGGCGGGGCTGATCGGGCGGGGGGACGACAGCTTCGTCGCGACGGTCGGGAAGTTCTTCACCGACCCGTCCCAGCACGCCATGACGAAGGTGGCGGGCGAGGTTGGATTCAGCCTGAACGTCGGCAGCACCACCCCCGACGTCCTCGCCGCGGCAAGGGCCTTCATCCTGGACGAGGTCGCGCGGATCTCCGCGAAGCGGGGCGTGGTCTTCGACCTCGGGCCCGAGGTCGGCACGGCGCCGGTGGCGCTCAGCGCCCGGCTGATCGGGATGGCGGAGGACAGCGCGAGCGCCCTAGGCATCCCGGCCCTTCGCATGCCCACGGTGGGACATGATGCCGCGATGTTCGCGCTGAAGGGCGTGGAGGCGTCTGTGCTGCTGATGCGTAACCAGAACGGCAGCCACAATCCCGACGAGAGCATGACAGAGGAGGACTTCCTGTCCGGCGTCCGTGTGCTCGCCCGAACGATGCTGCTGGCCGCCGACGCCGGATAGGGCCGACCGGGGTCAGGCGGCTCGGGTCATCTCCCCCGCCCGCTCCCCCGCGAGGCGCCCCAGGGCCACCGCCGTGAGCAGGCCGTTGCCGGACAGGTAGCCCGAGGCGCGGGGCCCCGAAACGCCGCAGGCCGCGCCGCCCGCCGCGAACAGGTTCGGGAAAGGCCGGCCGTCGGGGTGCAGCACCCGTGCGCCGTCATCCACGACCAGCCCTCCCTGGGTATGGAACAACGCCCCGGTGACCCGGACCGCGTGGTAGGGGCGCACCAATTGCCGAACGCCGGCGAAGGACCGGCCGAAGCGGTCGGTCGCGCCGGCGGCCTTCAGGCCCTCCACCTCGGCGAGAGTGTCCGAGAGGGCGGCTCCCGGCAGGTGGGCTGCGGCGGCCAAGGCCGATACCGTCTCCGCCTGGAGCACGGCGCCCGCGGCCTCGGCCTGGCGGAAATCCTCGAACTGCCGGACGATGCCGGCGATGCGGGCGTCGAAGATGGTCCAGGCGATGCCCTCTGGCTGCGTGAGCACCGTCGCGGCCTGCTCAGAATAGCCGTGGCTCTCGTCGGAGAAGCGGTGCCCTTTGAGGTTCACCTGAATCCCACCCTCGGTGATCGTGGCCCAAGTGATGAGGATGCCAGCGGGATGGGCCACGGAGCCGTGGCCCTGGTGGCCGGAGAGGTGACGCGTGGCGGCCCCCAGGGCTTCCCCCCACAGGATCGCGTCGCCCTGGTTTCCGGGGTGGCCGAAGTAGAGCGCGTCCGCCAACGCCGGCAGATGCTGGCGCACCAACTCCCTGTTGCCGCCATACCCGTTGCAGGCGAGGACGAGAGCGCCGCAGCCCAACCGATCCTCGCTGCCATCGGGCCGGCGCAGGGTCAGGCCGGCGACGCGGCCGTCCGGGGCGGCATGCAGGGCCACCACCTGCGCGTCACAAAGGATGTCGATGCCGGCGCGCTCCGCCGCCCCGCGCAGCCGGTCCACCAGCTCCGCGCCCGATCGGCTGGGCAGGCCGTGCATTCGGTGGGCGGAGTGGCCGGGGTACCGGAAGTCGGTGATGACCGAGAAGTCCAGCCCGTGCGCCTCCGACAGCCATTCGAGGGCGGGGCCTGCGGCGCGGGTCACCACATCCACCGCGGCCGGGTCGGGCTCGCCCTCGGCCTTGGCCATGATATCGCGCGCGAAGAGCGCGGGGCTGTCCTCAATGCCCGCCTCGCGCTGCCAGCGCGTTCCCGCCGCCGGGACCAACCCGGCCGAGAGCGCGGTGGAACCGCGCGGAACGGGGTCGCGCTCCAGCACCAGCACATCGGCGCCTCGTTCCCGCACCGCCAGCGCCGCGCAAAGGCCGGCCGCCCCCGCCCCCACCACCACGACGGGCATGGTGACGTCGTAACCCTCTCCGGCCGGCACGAGCGTCACCCCTGAAGCTCCGCCATCGCCTCCGCTACGGTGGCGACGCGGGCCACGGGGCGCAGCGCGGCGATGGCCATCTCGTGCGCCGCCCGCCCGAAGGTCGCGCAACCGTCGGCGAGGACGGTCACCTCGATATCCCGCACATGCGCGTCCCGCACCGTGGTGGCCACGCCGCCATTCGTGGTGATGCCCGCGACAATCAGCCGCTCGATCCCGCATTTGCGGAGCATCCACTCCAGCCGGGTCATGTAGAAGGCGGAGTAGGCCACCTTCTCGATCGGGATGTCGCTCGGGCCGAGCTCGTCCACCAGGCGCTGGCCCCAGCTTCCCGGCGCGAAGTCGCCGCGGCGCAGGAAGGGACGGAGCTGCTTCAGATGCGGGGCGATGATCGGCTCCCCGCCCCGGCCGGGCCAGAGGGTGAAGTGGGTGGAGGCGATCCAGCCGCCCGCTTTCCGCATCGCTTCGGCCAAAGGCGCCAGGCGTGCCGGCAGGGCCGCGATGTCCGGATCCCCCTGACCGCCGCGCGCATAGGCGCCGTCCGGATGGATGAAGTCGTTCTGGAGGTCGAAGAGCAGCAGCGCCGTGTTCGCGGCGGGGATGGGGTCCTGGCTCATGCCGAAGCCTCGATGATGACGTTCCCCAGGCGGTCCACCCTTGCGACGAGGCCGGGGTCGACGACCGTCGTCGCGTCGGGCTGCTCTAGGATCGCGGGGCCATGGATCATTGCGCCGACCGGCAGGTCCAGCCGCGAGAGGATCGTCGTCTCGTGCCAGGCGCCCCCGAACCAGACAGGACGTGTGCCGCGCCGTGCCCCCTCCAGCGTGGCCCCGGGCTCCGGCGCCAGGGCGGAGAGATCGAAACGGGGCCGTCGCCCAATCGCCGCCGTGCGCAGGTTCACGATCCGCGCCGGCACGCCGTGCAGCAGGCGGCTGAAGCTGGCGCGATACGCGGTCTCGAAGGCCGCGCGGATGGATGCTTCCGTCACGCCGGTGCTGCGGCCGGCGATTTCGAGCGGAAGCGGTACGGCGACGGTGTGCGTCTGCCCGGCATAATGCATGTCGAGTTCGAACAGCATGTCGATCCGATCGACCGGCAGGCCCGCCGTCTCGACCACGGCGCGAACCTCCCCCGCCTCCGACACCATCAACGTGTCGAGCGACGCCGCGTCGATTCCCTCCAACGAGAGGTTCACCGTGCGGACCTGATCGTGCCGAATATCCGCGATCACGCAGCCCAGGGCGGAGTTGATGCCGGGAAAGCGCGGCACCAGCGCTGCCTTCAGGCCCACGTCGCGCAACAGGGCGCCGGCATGCAGCGCGCCGCCGCCGCCAAAGGGCACGGCGGCAAAGCGGCCGGGATCATGGCCGCGCTCAATGGAGACGAGGCGGATCGCCTTCGCCATGTGGCCGTTGGCGACGCGTAAAATAGCTTCGGCCGCCGCCATGGCGTCGAGCCCCAACGGGACACCGACGTGCTCCAGAATCGCGGCCTTCGCCGCCGCCACGTCGAGCCGCTTCAGCCCTCCGCCGATTGGTCGCTCCGCGTTGATGCGGCCGAGCACCACGTTCGCGTCCGTCAGGGTCGGGCGGGTATTGCCCTGCCCGTAGCAGACCGGGCCCGGGCGGGAGCCCGCGCTCTCCGGCCCCACCTGCAACAGGCCGCCCGCATCCACGCGCGCGATGGAGCCACCACCGGCGCCGATGGTGGTGATCTCGATCATCGGCGTGCGGATGACCAGGCCGAAGTCGATCGTGGTCTGAGCGGCCAGGGCGGTCTGGCCGCCCACCACGAGCGAGACGTCGAAGGAGGTGCCGCCGAGATCGCCGGTGACCACGTCGGGGAAGCCGGCCTCCCGCGCGATGGCCGCCGCCGCGATCACCCCGGCCGCGGGGCCGGACAGGGCCGTCCGCACCGGCAGGCGCCGGGCGGATTCCGTGGACATCACCCCGCCATTGCTCTGGACAATGTGGAAGCGGCCGGTGAAGCCGTCCCCCTTCAGCGCATCGTCCAGCTTGCCGATATACGAGCCGACCACCGGCTGGAGATACGCGTTCAGCGCGGCCGTGGAGGTACGCTCGAACTCCCGAATCTCGGGCAGGATACCGGAGGAGCATGCGACGAAGTCGTTTGGCCAGACCTCGACCGCGGCGGCCAGCGCGGCGCGCTCATTGGCCGAGTTGGCGTAGGCGTTGATGAAGACGATCGCCAGAGCCTCCGCGCCCGCCGACAGAAGCTCGCGAGCGGCGTCGCGCACCGCCCCGGTGTCCACCGGATGGCGGATCGTGCCGTCGGCGAGGGTGCGTTCCTCCACCTCCAGTCGCATGTCGCGGTCCACCACGGGAACGAAGTCACCCCAGAGGCCCCAGGTTCGGCGCCGGTCGCGGCGGCGCATTTCCAGCACGTCGCGGAAGCCCGACGTGGTGATCAGCCCGACTTTCGCGCCCTTGCGCTCCAGCAGCGCATTCGTCCCGACCGTGGTGCCGTGCACCACGGAGGCCAGCTCCGCCACGGCGCCGAGCTCGCGGAGTCCTTTCAGGAACCCCACCGCCTCGTCGCCGCGGTTCGAGGGAACCTTGGCGGTGCGGAAGCGCTTCCCCGTTGCATCGAACAGGAAGAGGTCCGTGAAGGTGCCGCCGACATCCACGCCGACGACCTTGCTGCCCTCGCTCATTCCGTGACGTAGCCCAGGCGTCGGTCGCGCGACGCGGCGCCGGCGTCGCGCCGGCCGGGGTCTCCCCAGCCACCGCCGCCCGGTGTCTCCAGCCGCACGCGCTGCCCCGCCTCGATCCGGATGTCCGTTACCTTGGAGACCATGGGTGGCGAGCGCATCCCATCCACCGTTTGCCACTGAAAGCGGTTGGGCGCGGCTGGGGCGCCACCGCCCACGCCGAAGGGCGGCACCTTCCCGCGCTCTCCCAGCAGCGACACGCTGGCGGGCACCAGGGCCTCGATCTCGTAGACCGCGCCGAGGCCGCCGCGATGCTGACCGGCGCCGGCGGAATCCGGCCGGAGCGCCCACTGCGTGAACATCACGGGATAGGCAGCCTCCAGGATCTCGACCGGCGGGATGGTGGCGGTGGAGATGGGGTTGTTGGCGTGATTCAGCCCGTCGCTCTCAGGGTTGCCCCCCAGACCACCGCCGAAGAAGGAGAACATGACCCACCGCGAACCGTCCGCGCGGTGCCCGGCCATGGAGAGCGCGTTGATCGTGCCGAAGGGAGCCGCGGTGGCGCGCGCCGGATCGGCCTTCGCGAGCGCGCCGAAAATCACGCCGATGAGCCGCAGCACCGTCTCGGTATAGCCTGCGACGGGGCGCGGTGCTCCGGCCCCGAGGAGCGTCGTATCGGGCACGACGAAGCGGATCGGGCGGAGGCAGCCGGCATTGGCCGGCACCTCCGTGAAAACGTGCTTCAGCGCGACGTAGCAGCCGGCGATCGTCGTGGCGCGGCTGATGCTCACCGGCCCCTGCGCGGGCGGGGAGGAGCGGGAGAAGTCCAGCACCATCTCCTCCCCGCGGATCGTCAGGTCCAGTGCGATGGTCAGCACCTCATCGGTGATACCGTCATTATCCAGCACATCCTCGAAGGCATATGTGCCGTCTGGCAGGCCGGCGATGGCGGCGCGCATCAGCGCCTCGGCGCGGGCGGAAAAGGCGGTGAAGGCTCCCTCCACCAGCGCCTCGCCATGCTCGTCGATCAGGGCGTTCAGCCGGCGCTCGCCGAGGTCCAGCGCGTTCAGCTGTCCGTTCAGGTCGCCCCAGTTGGAGGCCGGCACGCGGGAGTTGGCAGCCAGGATGTCCACGATGTCCTGATTGATCACGCCGTCCCGGATGAGCCGCACGGGCGGCAGGCGGAAGCCTTCCTGAAAGCTTTCCACCGCCTTTGGATTGTAGCCGCCGGGAACGTTGCCGCCGACGTCCAGCCAGTGTCCGACCGAGGCGATCCAGCAGAACAGCGCGCCCTGCCGGAAGACCGGCCGCACCAGTCGGAAGTCGTTGAGATGCGTGCCAGCATCGTACGGATCGTTGAACAGGAAGGTGTCGCCCGGGCGGAGGTCGCCGTCCCGCGCCACCTTGTCGATCACCATCTTCACCGCGAAGGCCATCGCGCCCACGAAGATCGGCAGGCCGCTCGTGCCCTGCACCAGCGTCTCGCCGGTGGTGGCGTGGTACAGCCCGTGGCAGGCGTCCTTCGCCTCCGCGATGATGGGGTTGAAGGCGGAGCGGAAGAGGGTCGCGTCCATCTCGTCCGCGATGCCTTCCAGGCGACCTTTCAGGATCGCCAGGGTGACGGGGTCAGGCGTCATGCATGCCTCATAGGCCGAGATAGACCCGGCGCAGCTCGGGATCGTCGCGCAACGCGGCGGCGGGGCCGCTCAGGGCGAAGCGCCCGTTCTCCAGGATGAAGCCGCGCGAGGCGATCTCGAGCGACTGGACGACGTTCTGCTCCACCAGCAGAATCGGAAGCCCTTCCGAGTTCAGCCGCAGGATCAGGGCGAACATCTCCTCCACCAGCAGCGGCGAGAGTCCGAGGGAGGGTTCATCCAGGATCAGCAGCCGCGGCTCCGCCATCATCCCGCGGCCGATGGCGAGCATCTGCTGCTCTCCGCCGGAGAGCGTGCCGGCCATCTGGCGCGCGCGTTCCCGCAGGCGCGGGAACGTCTCGAAGGCGCGTTCGAGGTTCGCGGCGCGGCGGGCACGCCCGCGGCAATAGGCGCCGAGTTCCAGGTTCTCCCGCACGCTCATGTCCGGGAAAATCCGGCGTCCCTCCGGCACGTGGATCAGCCCGGCCGCCACGATCCGGGCGGGGTCCGTGCCGTCCAGCCGCGTGCCGTCGAAGCGGATCTCGCCGCCGCGCGCCGGGAGCACGCCGGACAGGACCTTGTTCAGCGTCGTCTTGCCCACGCCGTTGGCGCCGAGCACGGCCACGATCTCCCCGGAGGCCACGGCCATGTCCAGGCCGCGCAGCACCTCGACCGGGCCGTAGCCGGCGCGCAGGCCCCGCACCTCAAGCATGGGCGCTGCCCGCGGCGATCCGCGCCGCCGCACCATGGCCGAGATAGGCCTCGATCACCTGCGGGTCGGCGGTGACCGCGCGCGGCGGGCCGGCGGCGATCATTCGGCCGCTGGCCAACACGTGCACGTGGTCGCAGAGGTTCATCACCGCCTGCATCACGTGCTCGATCATCAGGATCGAGACGCCACGGTCCCGGATGGCGTGGATGACCGGGATGATGTCCCGCACCTCCGAGGGGTTGAGCCCGGCCAGGACCTCGTCCAGCAGCAGCAGGCGCGGCGCGGTGGCGAGCGCGCGGGCGAGCTCCAGCCGCTTGCGGCCGGCCACCGTGAGCGACCCGGCCTGAGCGTCCAGCATGGGACCCAGCCCGACCTCCTTCGCCACCGCTTCCGCCGCACGGATCGCCTCGGCGCGAGCTGCGTGGCGCAGATAGGCGCCGACCGCGATGTTCTCCCGCACCGTCAGGCCGGCGAAGGGCTGCACGATCTGGAAGGTGCGCGCCATCCCCCGCGCGGCGCGCCGGTGGGGCGGCTCCGTGGTCACGTCCACGCCACCGAAGACCACGCGGCCCGCGCTGGGCGCCAGGAAGCCGGAGAGGAGGGCGAAGAGCGTCGTCTTCCCCGCGCCATTCGGACCGATCAGGCCGATGAGGCCCCCCTCCGGCACCTCCAGCGAGGCGTCATCCACCGCCAGCAGCCCGCCGAAGCGTCGCGTGAGCCTTTCCGCACGCAGCAGGGTCACCGGGACAGCCCCCGAGCGGCCCGGCGCAGGCCACCCACCACGCCGCGCGGCAGGAAGGCGACGGCGAGAATCAGCAGGGCGCCGAACACCACGAGATCCACGCCCGGCACCGGGCCGGCGATGCGCCCGAGGGCGACCTTCGCGATCTCCCCCACGCCGTGCAGGGCCAGTGCGCCGACCACTGGTCCCAGCACCGTGCCGCTGCCGCCGAGCACGCAGGCGATCAGCACCTCCACCGAGATCCAGGTGCCATAGGCGATATTGGCGTCGAGATAGAGGAAGTTCTGCGCGTAAAGGCATCCTGCCGCCGCCGTGATGGCGCCGGACAGCGCGATGGCCGAGAGCTTCACCCGCAGCACGTCCACACCCAGTGCGCGGGCCGCGTCCTCGTTCTCCCGTACGGCGACCAGTCTGGCACCGAAGCGGTTCCCGGCGATCCACGCCGTTAAAAGCAGCACCGCCGCGACCACGCCCGTCAGGAGCCAGAGAAAGGCGGCGCGGGAGGAAAATTGCAGGTTCTCCACCCCGGGCGAGAGGCGGATCAACAGCCCTGCCGCGCCGCCCGTGAAATCCGCCGCGTTGGCCAGGATGCGCAGCACCTCGGCGAAGGCGAGGGTGACCAGGGCGAAGTAGGAGCCCCGCAGCCGCGCCCGGAAGGACAGCGCACCGATGATCCAGCCCACCAGCGCCCCGAGCGCGATGCCTGCGGCCATGCCCGCCCAGGCGTTCACGCCGTAGCGGATCTGCAGGATGGCCGTGGCATAGGCGCCGGTCCCGAAGAAGGCCGCGTGTCCGAAGGAGAGCTGCCCGGCGAAGCCGCCCAGCAGGTTCCAGCCCTGCGCCGCGAGCGCGATGACCAGGGAGGAGAGCAGGAAGTTCAGCACCACGTTGGACGCGACCAGCGGCATGATCGCGACCACGGCCAGCAGCGCCAGTCCCGGCAGCACCTCCTTCGCGTTCATGCGCGCGCCCCGAACAAGCCGGTGGGCCGCAGTAGCAGGACAAGGATGAAGATCAGGAAGATGCCGAGCTGCCCCAGGCTTTCCCCCAGAAGCAGTCCACCGAGGCTTTCCACCACGCCGATGAACAGCCCGCCGAGCAGCGCGCCGGGGACGGAGCCCATGCCCCCCAGCACGACGATGGTGAAGGCGACCAGCACGAAGGCGTTCCCCACGCGCGGGTTCACGTAGAAGGTCGGCAGGAGCAGGCACGCCGCCACCGCCACGCAGGCGCAGCCCAGCCCGAAGGTCACGGCATAGACGTGCCGCGGATCGATGCCGGAGAGCTGGGCGCCGAGCTTCTCCTTCGCCACCGCGCGGATGGCCTTGCCCGTGTCGGTCCGCGCCAGGAGGGCCCAGAGCAGCGCCGCCGTCACGAGCGCCACGCCGAAGCCGATCAGCCGCGGGCGGGAGAGGAGCATCGGCCCCAGTTCCACCACGTCGAATCCCGCATCCGTGTCGAGGGTGCGCGTGTCCGAGCGGAACGCCGCCAGCAGCGCGTTCTCGATCACGATGGACAGGCCGAGCGTCACCAGCAGCGTGTTGCCGTCGTCGCCGTGGCTGGACGGGCCGATGACCCAGCGTTGCAGGGCGTAGCCGAAGGCCATGAACACCGCCGCCAGGGGCAGGATCGCGGCATAAGGGTCCAGCCCCAGCGCCGCGTGCAGGCCCCAGGCTGCGAACATGGCGAGCGTCAGCAGCGCGCCATGGGCGAAGTTCACGATGTGCAGCACGCCATAGACGAGGGTCAGCCCCAGCGCGACCAGCGCGTAGGCGGCCCCCGCCAGGAGGCCGTTCACCACGGCCTCCGCGATGAGTTCCGGCGGCAGCATCAGCCCTGCAGCGGGAAGACGGGCTGGGCGTCCGCCACCTCGGTCGGGAAGATCACCTTGATGTCCCCGTCCTGGACCTGGGTGTTCACGGGACGCGCGCCCTGGTTCTGTCCGTTCACGAAGCGCGTCCCGGAATAGGGCATGATGTGGCCGGAGAAGTCGGAGGCCACGAGGGCTTGGATCACCTTCGCCCGGTCCGCCGCGCCCGCGCGGTTCACCGCATCGGCGACGAGCTTCACGATCGAGTAGTTGATGGGGATGTTATAGGCCCAGAACTTGCCGGACGCCTCGACCTGCCGCTTCAGCGCCACGGCCTCCGCGTTCTTCGGGTCGTGCCAGTGATTGCAATCCATCACGCCGAGCGCCGCGTCCGGGAATTCTCGCACGAAGCGGAAGTTGGAGGCCGCGCCGTTCAGCACGGCGTAGATGCCCTTCGGCCGGATGCGCTGCTGCCGCATGGTGCGGGAGAGCAGCACGAACTCCCCGTAATAGGAGGAGGGGATCAGCAGGTCCGGCCGCAGGGACCGCAGCCGCAGCGCGATGTTGTTCATGTCGCGCGCCGGCGTCGGGTGGCCGATCGTCTCCAGCACCTCGAAGCCGTGCTTCGGCAACTCCGCCGCCATCAGCCGCGCGAGGCCGGCTCCGAAGAGGCCGTCCTCATGCACCAGCACGACGGTGCGGCAGGGCTTCCCGGCCCCGTCGTTCAGGCGGACGAGATTCTCGATGGCCGCGGTGGTCACGGTGCCGAAGCCGGGGGAGAAGCGGAAGGTGTTGGCCAGCCCGCGCGTGACGATCTGGTCCGCCACGCCGACATCCACGACGTAGGGCAGGTCGTAGCGCGCCGCCGCCTGGCTGGCGGCGAGGCAGATCGGGCTGGCGAAGCCGCCGACAACCGCCACGACGCCCTCTCCCTGCAATCTCTCCACCTCCTGTGCGCCTGCCTCAGGGTTGGAGCGTGCATCGGCGACCACCAGCTCGATCCGCGCGCCGCCGAGGGCCGGCAGGCCGCCGTCGCCGTTGATCTTCGCGACCGCCGCCTCCGCCCCGATCCGGCCGAGCTCCCCGTCCTGCGCCAGCGCGCCGGTGAGCGGCTGGAGGAGGCCGATCTTCACCGGCGCGGGCTGCGCGCGGAGCAGGCCGGGCATGGCCAGCAACGCCGCCCCGGCCGCAGTCGCGCCGAGCAGGTCACGGCGGGTGATGGTCGGATGCGTCATGGTGGGCTCGTCCTCTCCTGATCCCGCGGGCTCGCGTCCCGCCGCCGGGCACGTTCGTTCGCCAGCTCCTGGCCGGCGGAGGTCATGGGGCTCCAGCGCCGCGCGCCCTCCGCGCCGGTGCGCTGAAGCTGCATCTCGAAGGAGAACCGGTCGGGGCGGTAGAGCGCGCGAAGGTGCTCCACCGGGTGTCCCTCCTCGTCCTGGACCAGACGCGTCAGCGCGATCAGCGGCGCCCCGATCTCCACCTCCAGCACCTCGGCCAGGTCGGGGCCCGCCAGGGTCGCGCCGATGCTCTGGCGCGCATGCCCGATCCGCAGGCCGGAGCGCTCCAGCAGCGCCAGGAGCGGCTGACTGGCCAGTTCCGCCTCCGAATAGGTCTGGCCGATCCGCGCCGGCACATGGGTGGTGAGGTGGGAGAAAGGGTCGCCGGACATGCGGCGAACCCGCACGGCGCGCTGGGCCGGCTCACCCGGTGTCAGCTCAAGGGCCTCTGCCACCGGCGGCGGCGGGACGACGTAGCCGAAGGATAGCAGGCGCACCTCGGTCCGGCGCCCCATCTCCTTCAGGTGGGAGAAGACGTCGGAGAATTCCACGACTGTCGGTGGCAGGGCCTCGCCCCCGCGCACGAAGGTGCCCACGCCGGGCCGCCGTTCCACCAGCCCTTCCTGCGCGAGCTGGTCCAGGGCGCGGCGGACGGTGACGCGCGCCACGCCGTGCTCGGCGGCCAGGTCGGGCTCTCCGGGCAGGCGCGTGCCGGCCGGGATCGCGCCGCAGCCGATCCGGTCCCGCAGCACGAGGTAGACCCGCCGCGCCTTGAAGGGTTCGACCGCCGCGCTCAACCGCCCCTAGGCCTCCCGATCTTCCCGAGCGCCTGTCCTATAAACAGGACCGCACCCTGTATGAGTGACAGAACAGCGTATTTGCATCAAGGCGCACGGCGCCTATCTTTCGGGGCAGGGATCGGGGACGGGCATGGTCGCAGGAACGCCGCGCGCGCTGTTCGACAAGGTGTGGGACGACCACATCATCCTGACGCGGGAGGATGGGCAGGCCCTTCTCCAGATCGACCGGCACTTCTTCCATGAGGGATCGCACCACGCCTTCAACCAGCTGAAGGCGCGCGGCGCGTCGGTGGCGCGCCCGACCCAGAACATCGGCGTGGCCGACCATTATGCCCCCACGCGCGGCCGCGGCGGGGCCATCGCCGACGACACGATCCGCCGCATGGTCCAGCAACTGACCGACCATGCGGTGAAGCACGGGCTGCGCCTGTTCGGCCTGGACGATCCGCGGCAGGGCATCGTGCACGTGGTCGGCCCGGAGCAGGGGCTGACCCTGCCGGGCCTGACGATCGTCTGCGGGGATAGCCACACCTCCACCCACGGGGCCTTCGGCGCGATCGCCTTCGGCATCGGCGCCTCCGAAGT
The DNA here is from genome assembly GCF_050154705.1 of Muricoccus radiodurans. Lineage (GTDB taxonomy): Bacteria > Pseudomonadota > Alphaproteobacteria > Acetobacterales > Acetobacteraceae > Roseomonas > Roseomonas radiodurans. The sequence goes on from NZ_CP189561.1 coordinate 1,919,393, forward strand.
GGCGCATGTGCTGCTGACGCAGACGTTGTGGCAGCGCCGGCCGCGGCGCATGCGCATCGCGGTGGACGGCACGCTCGGCCCGGGGATCGGCGCGAAGGATGTCGCGCTCTCGATCATCGCGCGCATCGGCGCCGATGGCGCGCAGGGCCATGCGCTGGAGTATGCGGGCTCGGCGGTGCGCGCGCTCTCGATGGAAGGGCGGCTGACGCTCTGCAACCTCTCGATCGAATCCGGCGCGCGCTGCGGGATGGTGGCGCCGGACGCGACCACGATCGACTTCGTGCGCGGGCGCCCCTTCGCACCCCAGGGCGCCGCCTTCGATCGCGCCGCCGAGGCCTGGCTGGCGCTGCACAGCGACGCCGATGCCGCCTTCGATCGGGAGCTGGCGCTGGATGCGGCGGAGATCGCGCCCATCGTCACCTGGGGCGTCAGCCCGGAGGACGCGCTGCCCATCACCGCCACCCTGCCCGACCCCGCCCGCGCCGCCGATCCGGCCCGCGCCGCGCAGATCCAGGACGGGCTGGACTACATGGGCCTGCGCCCGGGACAGAAGCTGTCCGAGGTGGCGGTGGACCGCGTCTTCATCGGGTCCTGCACGAATGCCCGGATCGAGGATCTGCGGGCGGCCGCGGCCGTGCTAGCGGGCCGCCGGGCGCGCGTGCCCGGCCTTGTCTCCCCCGGCTCCACGCCGGTGAAGCGGCAGGCCGAGGAGGAAGGTCTCGACCGCATCTTCCGGGAAGCGGGGCTGGAGTGGGTGGAGTCCGGCTGCTCCATGTGCGTGGGCATGAACGGCGACCTCGTGCCAGCCGGGGAGCGCTGCGCCTCCACGACCAACCGGAACTTCAAGGGACGGCAGGGCAAGGGGGCGCGAACCCATCTGATGTCGCCGGCCATGGTGGCGGCCGCGGCCGTGACCGGGCACCTGGCCGATGTCCGCCCCCTGCTGGAAGGGCGCGCCTGATGCAGCCCTTCCGCCTTCTCACCGCCACCGCCTGCCCGCTGCCCTTGGCGAACGTCGACACGGACCAGCTCATCCCCGCTCGCTTCATGAGCCGACCGCGCAGCGCCGGCTACGGCGATTTCCTGCTTTACGACCTGCGGCTGGACGCGGACGGCCAACCCCGTCCCGATTTCCCGCTGAACCGGCCAGAGCGGGCCGGCGCCGCCATCCTCGTCGCCCGCCGTAACTTCGGTAGCGGCTCCTCGCGGGAGGCGGCGGCCTATGCGCTGTCCGACCACGGCTTCCGCTGCGTGCTGGCGCCGAGCTTCGGCGACATCTTCAGCAGCAACGCGGTGAACAACGGTCTCCTCCCGGCCCGGCTGGAGGAGGAGGCGATCGAGGCGATCCTCGCCTGGCTGGAGAGCGGCGGCCGGGAGGTGACGGTCGACCTAGAGGCCTGCGAGGTGACGGCCGGCGGCCGGAGCTGGAAGTTCTCCATCGACCCGGTGTGGCGCACGAAGCTCCTGAATGGCTGGACGGATGTGGACCTGACGCTCAGCCACGCGGGGGCCATCGACGCGTTCATGGCCGCGGACCGCGCCCGGCGTCCCTGGGCGTGGCTGCCCGAGGTGGACGCCGCGCCCTGACGTGTCGGGGATGAGTGGCCCGCGTCCCCGACAGGCCGCCACGTGTTCCCGGACATCACCGGTCACCCCGTCGTGCCGGGGTATCCCGTTGGCGCTGTTGCCCCCGGGCCGGAGCCGCTCAGCCCCTCACGGGGCCGCTCCGGTCGGCGCGCCCGGGGTGACCAGACCCCCGCCCTCGAAGGCCCGGCTTGACGGGTCGTCCGCGGCCGGGACGACGCCACCGTCGCGGAAGGCACCAAAGCCGCCCACGTCGGTCCGGGCGGAGGCCGGCAGGATGCCCCCGGCGTAGTCCGCCATCGGCCCGGTCATCGGCACCTCGCGCCCCAGCCGTGGCGCCACGTTCGCGAGGTAGTTGATGGTCTCGTCGGGTAAGATCTGCGCGCCGGAGAGATAGCCGTCCACGCGATCCGGACCGGCATTGTAGGCGGCGACGAAGCCGGGGGCGCCGAAGCGCTCGTACATCTCCCGGATGTAAGCCGCGCCGGCGAGAATGTTGTCGCGCGGCTCATAGGGATCGTTGCCCAGCCCGTGGCGGGCCTGGAGCACGTCATAGGTCTCCGGCATGACCTGCATCAGCCCCATGGCCCCGACGGGCGAGGTGATCGGCAGCCCGCGGGCGTCATAGAGGCGGCCACCGCTCTCCTGGCGCATGATCTCGCGGATCCAACGCTCGGGGACCTGGAAGCGCGCCGCCGCCTGGCGGACATGCGGCCCCCAGGGGTCATGCGGCGGTCCGGGGACGCGGTAGTCCCGCCGGGTCGAGCGGGCCCGATAGGCCCTGGCTGCCGCCCGGGACGCGCTCACGTCGTAGCCGTAGTCGCCGCTTCCGCCATAACCGCGGCCACCCTCCCCCCGGGTCATAAGGGTGGTGGAGTCTCCGGCGCAGCCTGACAAGCCGAGGGCCAGGAGGGCGACGAGCGTCCTTGCGATCTGCCGGGGTCGGCTCGGGTAGGGGAGAGGGGGTGTCGATGAAGCGGGCACCGGGACGGACCTGGAGGAGCGGGACGGAGAGTTTGCCGCAAGCCCTTCGACTTGGCTGGCCCAATCCGCGTTCCGGCCGGAAGTGAAACCCAGGCGTGGCCCGGGACCAACACCATCCGCGTACCCGCCATAGAGCCTAGGCCAGTTGGAACAGGCTTCCCCACCCTGTCACGCGCCGGGCATCCACGCCGGCTAGGAGGAGGCTCTTCCACACCGCGGTCGCCACCGTGTCGTAGACGGGCAATCCGAGCTCTGCCTCCATCGCCGCCGTCAGCGGTGCCGCGCGCAGGTTGGTGCAGACCACCGCCAGCGCGTCCGGCCGCACCGAGGCCACCGCCCGCACCATCTCCCACATTTCCTCGTCACCCACCTCGGAGAAGGAGAAGTTGTCCCGGAGGCCGAGATGCCGCTCCGCATCGCAGGAATGGCCGAGCGCGGCGTAGTTCGCGACGATGCGCGCCTGCACGTCCCCGGTATAAGGTGTGGCGAGGCCGAGACGTCGGACCCCGGTGCGCGCGAGAACCTCATTGAGCGCGAGCATCGAGCTTGTCGCGGGGATGCCCGTCGCCTCCGCTATTCGGCGGCACAGCGCCGCGTCCGCCTCGAAGCCGAGCCAGCCGGAGGAGGTGCCGTTCCAGGCGATCACGTCCACCTTCGCGTGGGCGAGCAGTTCCGCCGCGGCCAGGATCGGCGCGTCGTCGAACTGGGCGAGGGCGCTGTCCGACAGCGCGATCTCCGTCACGTGGAAGCGGCCGAAATGGGCGGAGACCTCCGGCAGGCCGGCGATCATCGCGCATGTCACCGGTTCCAGCACCGTGTTCGAGGACGGCGTGAGCATGCCCAGGCGGATGCGGCGCATCATGGCGCCTCGTTCAGCCCGTGGCCCGGATAGGGATGGGTGGCAATCCAATGGCGGGCGATGTCGATGCGCCGCGTGACCCAGACGCCATCGTACTTTCCCATATGATCCAGCAGGCGGGCCAGGCCTGCGGCGCGGGCGGGATGGCCGGTCAGCCGCATGTGCAGCCCGATCGACATCATCTTCGGCGCCGCAGCGCCCTCCGCATAGAGCATGTCGAAGCCGTCCCGGACGAAGGCGAACCAGTCATCGGCGGTGCCGACCGAGCCCCCGAACTTCGTATCGTTGTGGGTCAGGGAATAGGGCACGACGAGATGGCCCCTGCCCTCCACCGTCACCCACCAGGGCAGCTCATCGGCGTAGGAGTCGCTGTCGTAGACGAAGCCGCCCTCCTCCACGAGCAGGCGCCGCGTGTTCACCGAGGGTGCGTAGCGGCAGTACCAGCCGTCCGGGCGATGGCCAACCGTGCGCTCGAGCGATTCGATGGCGCGGCGGATGTGCTCGCGCTCCTCGGCCTCCGCCAGCTCGAAATGCTTCACCCAGCGCCAGCCGTGGCAGCAGACGTCGTAGCCGGCCTGCCGGATAGCGGCGGCCGCTTCCGGGTTGCGCTCCAGCGCCAGGGCGCAGCCGAATACGGTCATCGGCAGGCCGCGTTCCTGGAACAGCCGCATGATTCGCCAGAAACCGACGCGGGAGCCGTACTCGAACATGCTCTCGGCCCCGAGGTCGCGCCCCTCCGGGATCTGGCCGGGACCGAGGGCCTCGGTCAGCCGGAACTCCGAGAAATTCTCGCCATCCTCGACGGAGGGCTCGGAACCTTCCTCGTAGTTCAGGACGAAGTTGACAGCGATGCGCGCCCCACCGGGCCATTTCGGATCGGGCGGGTTCGCGCCGTAGCCGCGGAAGTCGCGGCGCACCTGGTAGCTCATGATGTCCGATCCGTCGGGAAAGGTTCCACGTCCACGCGCTCCTCACCGCCTGCAGCGGCGCCGGAGCCCATGAAGACCGCAGATCGCGCGGGGATGTCCAGCGCGGTCATGCATTCGCGCGGCGCCTCGGTGCCGCCAGCGGGCGTTGCCTTGGCCGGCGGAAGGGTTCGCCGCCGACGGGCGTCCGGCCCCTTCACGCCAGAAGCGCCTCGAGCGCCCCCGACAGCACGGCGAGACCGGCGGCGAAATCGGCCATCTCCATCGCCTCCTCCGGGTTGTGGCTCCCGTGGGCGTTGCGCAGGAACAGCATAGCGGAGGGTATCCCGAGCCCCGCGAAGGTCGCGCAGTCATGACCGGCACCGGACGCCATCTCCCGCACCGGCACGCCGGCCCGGGACGCCGCCTCGCGCAGCACGGCGCGCAGGCCCGGGTCCATCCGGGCCGGCGCCGCGTGCGTGGCAGGACCGAAGTCGAAGCGCACGCCCCGCGCCGCCTCCAGCCGCGCCGCTTCCTCGTGCAGCCAGGAATCGGTCTCGGCCAGCAGCCCCGCATCCTCGGACCGGATGTCCAGACTGAAGCTGAGATGGCCCGGGATCTTCGTCGGCGCGTGGTGCGCGGGATCGGTGGCCAGGATGCCCGCGGTGACGACGAGGTCGGCGCCTTCCTCCTCCAGCCGCTGCCAGCGCGCGTCCAGGGCCGCGATTAGGGCCACGGCGGCCAGGGCCGCATCGCGGCGGTGGGCACGCGGCACGGCGCCGGCATGGGCGTATTCTCCAAGCACGGTTGCGCGGGGATAGCGCAGGCTACCGCGGATGCCCGTGACGACGGCGACGGGCAGGCCGGCCGCGACCAGGGCCGGGCCCTGCTCGATATGCGGTTCCAGGAAGGCCGCGATTTGCTCGCGCCCCAGCGTGGCCTGGCCCGTGCGGATGGGGGCGGGGTCCAGACCCTGCTCCGCCATGTGATCCGCCAGGGTCCGGCCCGTATCGGCACGGCGCAGCGTGTCGGGAGCGTCCCTGGGCAGCAGGCCGAGCGCGGCCCGGCTGCCGAGGTAGTGGGCAGGGAACCAGCACATCTCCTCCGCCCGGATGCCGAGGACCAGCAGGTCCCGCGCGCCCTGCAGGCCGCGCCGCGCCCGGTGCGCCGCGGCGGCCAGGCCCATGATCACCCCGGCCGCTCCATCGAAGTTGCCACCATGCGGCACACTGTCGAGATGCGAGCCGATGGCGACCGCGGGGAGGTTCCGGTCCCGTCCGGGCAGCACCATCCGCAGCGTGCCGACGGCGTCGCAGGACGCCTCCAGCCCCGCATGGCGCGCGGCCTCCGCGACAAGGGCGTGCGCCGCGGCCTCGCCCGGCCCGAAGGAGGCGCGGGTGACGCCGGGCAGGTCGAGGCTTGCGGCGCGCAGCGCGTCGAACAGCCCGGCGGCGAGGGCCACCTCCGGCGCGAGGTCGGGATCGGTCATGCAGGCAGTCGTGCAGGCACCGTGCCAAGGGTTCGCTGCAGCGGAGACTGGCCTGAGCGGGACCGGGCGGAGTGCATGGGCCTCCAGCCCACCGTCAGGGCGCGCTCGATCTCGACTTCAAGCCCGGCTCGCGTCAGGTGCACCTGCGGCACAGGTTGTCGCGGCGAGTGAAGCGGGCGGTGACCTTCGGCCGGACGCTGCCCCATGTCGGGAGCGGGCCGAACAAGGAGACAGCGAACATTGGATTGGCAGGGAACGGGTCCCATCGCATGGGCTGCGGCGGCGGTGTTCCTGGCGGGGCTGCTGCGGGGCTACACGGGCTTCGGCTTCGCGATCGCGGGCGTGCCGCTGCTCAGCCTCGTCATCCCGCCGGCGGAAGCGGTGCCGCTGGTCCTGGCGCTCACCGTCTCGGTTGGCGTGGTGGAGCTGTTCCGCGGCACCATGCGGCGGGAGGCGCACTGGTCGTCCCTCCTGCCCATGGCGGCGGGCGCCATCCTGACCACGCCGCTCGGGGTCCTGCTGCTCTCTGCCTTGCCGGCGGCCTGGGGCCGGGTCGGGATCGCCCTCACGGTGCTCGGCGCGGCGCTGCTGATGCTCCGGGGCGGCAGCCTGACCCGGGCGCCGGGACCCTTGGCCAGCGCGGCGGTGGGAACGGTTTCCGGATTGTGCAACGGCTTCGCGGCCATGCCGGGACCGCCGGTGATCGCGCTGTACCTCGCCTCGCCCATCCCCGCCGCCACGGCGCGGGCGACGATGATGATGTTCTTCACCTTCACGGCCGTGGCTGGACTGGTCACCGGGCTGGCCGCCCTGCCCGGCGCGGTGCGGGCGCTCTGGCTGGTCCCGGTCACCCTGCCCCTCATGCTGGCCGGCACCACGCTGGGCGCGCGGGGCTTCGCGCGCGGTACGGCCGGCGCCTATCGCCGGATCGCCCTTGCCTGCTTCGCTGCCCTGTCGCTGCTCACCGCGCTGCGGGCCGCCTGGTCGCTGCTGGCCTGATCCCGGTTTCCCGCGGAGGCCCCGTGTGGGATGAATCGGGACCGGCCGGCCGCCTGTTGCCGCGTCCCTGCCGCGCGGCCGTCCCGCAGGACACCCTCACTCGCGACACCTGAAGGAGTTCCGGATCATGCGCCCCAACAGCCTGCACGCCGTGGACATCGCCCACCACGTCCACCAGCAGACCGATCTGAACGACGTGGCCGCGAACGGCCCCGTCATCCTCTCCCGCGGAGAGGGCGTGCATGTCTGGGACACCGAGGGGAAGGAATACATCGAGGCCATGGCCGGCCTCTGGTGCGCGAGCCTCGGCTTCTCCGAGAAGCGGCTGGCCGAGGCCGCCTACAAGCAGCTCCTCACCCTGCCCTACTACCACACCTTCTTCGGCAAGGGGCACGAGCCCTCCGCGCGGCTGGCCGAGAAGTTGACCGCGCTCGCGCCGGAAGGGCTGAACCACGTCCTCTTCCAGTGCTCGGGCTCCGAGGCGAACGACGCCGCGATCAAGATGATCTGGTACACCAACAATGTCCTCGGCCGGCCGAACAAGAAGAAGCTCATCGGCCGCATCCGGGGCTATCACGGCAACACGGTCGCGGCCGCCTCGCTGTCCGGGCAGCCGCACATGCACGCGGATTTCGACCTGCCGCTGACCGACCGCTTCCTGCACATCTCCAACCCGAATTACTACCGCTTCTCCAACCCCGGGGAGACGGAGGAGGCCTTCTCCGCCCGCATGGCCGCGGAGCTGGAGGCGCTGATCGAGCGGGAGGGGGGCGAGACCATCGCGGCCTTCTTCGCCGAGCCGGTGCAGGGCGGCGGCGGCGCGATCACCCCGCCCCGCGGCTATTTCGACCTTATCCAGCCGATCCTGAAGAAGCACGACATCCTGTTCGTGGCGGACGAGGTGATCTGCGGCTTCGGGCGCACCGGCAATATGTGGGGCTGCGACACCTACGGCATCCGACCGGACATCCTGACCTGCGCGAAGCAGCTCACCGCGGCCTACCAACCGCTCTCCGCGACGCTCATCTCGGACAGGATCCACGATGCGCTTATGGAGGGCAGCAAGCGCAACGGCAGCTTCGGCCACGGCTTCACCTATGGCGCGCACCCCGTCGCCTGCGTCGTCGCTCTGGAGACGCTCGCGATCTACGAGGAGCGGGACATGGTGAACCATGTCCGCTCGGTCTCCCCGGCCTTCCTGGAGGGGCTGGATGCGCTGGAGCGCCACCCGCTGGTGGGCGATGCGCGCGGCGTCGGCCTGATCGCCGGCGTGGAGATCGTGGCCGACAAGGCGACGCGCGAGCCCTTTGCCCCGTCCCGCAAGGCCGGGCTGTCCGTGCAGAAGCACTGCGAAGCGAACGGCTTGATCGTGCGCGCGATCGGCGACCGAATCGCCTTCACCCCGCCCCTGGTCATCACGCGGGACGAGGTGGCCGAGCTGCTCGCCCGCTTCCGAAAGGGCCTGGACAGCGCCCTGGCCGAGCTGGGCGCGGCGGCGCCGCAGGTGGCCGCGGCCTGACGCGACTTCGCATTGCGGGCGGCGCGCCGGTGGGTAATCTCACCGGCGCAGCGTCGGGAGAGAGCCATGGCCGAGTTCACCATCCGCCCCCTCAGCCCCTTCGGCGCCGAGGTCGTTGGTGCCCCGCCCACCCTCGAGTTCTCCGAGGCGGATTTCGGTACGGTGGAGGAGGCCTGGCTCCGCCACGGCATCCTCGTCTTCCGCGACCTGTCCATGACGGCGGAGCAGCACATCGCCTTCACCCGGCGGCTGGGTCCGCTGCACATCATGACGCCGATGCACTTCAACCTGGAGGGCCACCCCGAGGTCTTCGTCGTCGGCAACGCCGAGGAGGGCGGCAAGCCCGTCGGCCTGAAGGACGCCGGCATGGGCTTCCACTCCGACGGGGAGGACAAGGCGATCCCCAACGCCGGCTCCTTCCTCTACGCGATCCAGGTTCCGCCGGAGGGCGGCGACACGCTCTTCGCCGACATGTACGGCGCCTGGGACGCGCTGCCGGACGACATCAAGGCGAAGGTCGCCGGCCGCCGCGCCCGCTTCAGCCGGGTCACGCTGCACCACGTCCACTACCCCCACCTGCCCGCCCTGACCGAGCAGCAGAAGCTGGACCGCCCCGATGTCTGGCACCCCATCGCCCGACGCCATCCGCGCACCGGCCGCACGGCCCTCTACATCGGCCGCTGGGCCGTGGAGATCGAGGGCATGGAGGAGGCCGAGGGCAAGGCGCTGATCGACCACCTCGTGAAGTTCGCCCAGGCGCCGGAGCGCGTATACCGCCACCGCTGGCTTCCGGGCGACGCCGTGCTCTGGGACAACCGCTGCACCCAGCACTGCGCCACGCCCTTCGAGAGCAGCCGTTATACCCGCCGCATGCACCGGACGACGCTGGAAGGCGACGTGCCGCAGCTCGCGGCTTGAGCTCTCGCCGGTGACCCTGGGGAGTGGCTTCGCCTTCTTCCCGAGGGCGCCCTCGCGACCTCAGACCCGCTTCAGCGCCGCCTCCACCTGCGCGCCGGCGCCGGTGATCATGTGCAGCTTCTCCCCCGCGCGGAGGCGGGCGATGATGCCGGGCTCGGCGGTCTGGCGGCGCAGCGCCTCCTCCACCACCCAGTCGATCTGATCGGGGCGGATGACGACCACGCCGCTCTCGTCGGCCAGGATGGCGTCACCCGGGTTCACCATCACGCCGCCGCAGCTCACCGGCACGCAGAAGGCGCCGGAGATGCCGAGGCGCTTGCCCGTGACGGGGGACGGGCCGCGGCACCAGACCGGCAGGCCGGTGCGGCGGATTTCCTCGTAGTCGGTGGCGGCGCCGTCCACCACGGCCCCGACGACGCCGGCGATGTGGGCCGCGATCTCCACCACCCCGCCCCAGCAGGCATGGCGGTGGTCGCCGGCGCGGTCCACCACCATGAAGTCACCGGGCCGGGCGTGGCCGATCGCGTAGTGCATGATCGTCGCGTCCACGGGCGGGACCAGCACCGTCACGGCGGTGCCGGCCACGCGGCGCTCCGGGATCACGGCGCCGAGCTGCGGGTCCATGAACTGGCTGTGCAGGAAGTGGCCGATCGTGGCCGTCTCGCACTCTGCGAGCTTCGCCAGCTTCTCCGGCGCGATGGGCTCCGGCAGGTCTCCGACGCGGAACATGGCTACTCCTTCCCTGATGTGGCGGCGCCCGGCAGGGCGCGGAGGTCGGTGGCGCGGATCGTGACGGCGATCTCCGCGCCGGGCACGGCGAAGCCCTGGCCCGGGGGGTCCGTGGCCTCGGCGATCAGGGCGATCCCACCGGGCGCGGCCAGGCGCAGCTCGGTCCGGGCGCCGACATAGACCGCCGTTTCCACCCGCGCGCGCAGCATCGTATCGCCGGGCTGCGGGGCCGCGTCGCCCAGCAGCATCCGTTCCGGTCGAACCGCCAACTCCAACGTCGTGCCGGATGGGAGCGGGCGGTCGGTGGTGGCGGTCACGAGGCCGAGCCCCGTGCGCACCAGCACCGTCCCGGGCAGCGCCCCTGGTCCCTCCGAGATGCCGGACAGGATGTTGATGCTGCCGATGAACTCGGCGACGAATCGCGTGGCCGGGCGGGCATAGATCTTGGTCGGAGCGCCGATCTGCTCGATCCGGCCGGCGCGCATGACGGCGATGCGGTCCGACATGGCCAGAGCCTCACCCTGGTCATGGGTGACGAAGACTGTCGCGATCCCCAGGCGGCGCTGGAGGGCGGTGATCTCCAGCCGCATCTCCTCCCGCAGCTTGAGGTCGAGATTCGACAGTGGCTCGTCCAGCAGCAGCATGCGCGGGCGGATCACCAGCGCGCGGGCCAGCGCCACGCGCTGCCGCTGGCCGCCGGACAGCTGGCCGGGGCGGCGGGCGCCGAGACCTTCCAGGCGCACCATGCCGAGCGCTTCCGTCACGCGCGTCACGATCTCCGCCCGCGGCACGCCGCGCATCCGCAGGCCGAAGCCGACATTCTCGGCCACGGTCATGTGGGGGAAGAGTGCGTAATCCTGGAACACCACGCCCAGGTCCCGCCGGAAGGGCGGCAGCCCCGCCACCTCCTGCCCCGCCAGGGCGATGCTGCCCGCCGAGGGCTGGATGAAGCCGGCAATGAGGTTCAGCGTCGTCGTCTTCCCGCAGCCGGAGGGGCCGAGCAGGGTCACGAACTCGCCAGGCGCCACGTCCAGGTCAATCCCGGCCACGGCGAGGTGGTTGCCGAAGCGGCGCTCCAGGCCGCGCAGGCGCAGCGCCGGATCAGCCACCGCGGCGCCCCCCGCCTTCCGCATAGAGGAAGTCGCCGATCGGCACGAAGCGCTCCAGCGCCGCGATCACGGCCAGCGGGATGAAGAGGCTGAGCATGGACACCGCCGCGAGCGTCGGCGCGAAGCCGAATTCCAGGAAGGCGAGGATGGCGACCGTCACCGGCTTCTCCCCCGGGCTGGCGAGGAAGAGGGAGAGGTTCACGTCCGTGAAGGAGTGCACGAAGGAGAAGGCCGTGCCCGCGAAGACGCCGCCGCTGATGACGGGCAGTGTCACCTCGCGCAGCACGCGCCAGGGCGGCGCGCCGAGGCTGGCCGCCGCGGGCTCCAGGCTGCCCGGCATGCCCTTCAGCGACACGGCGACGGTCCGGACGGAGAAGGGCAGGCAGATCACCACATGGCCGATCAGCAGCCCCCAGAAGCCGACCAGCCCTCCCATTCCAAAGGCGTGCAGCATCTGCAGCAGCCCGATCCCGGTGACGAGGCTGGGCAGCACCAGCGGCCCTGCCACCAGCATCTCCACCAGCGTCTTGCCACGGAAGGTGCCGCGCACCAGCGCGAAGGCCAGGGGCGTGCCGATGGCCGCGCTGCACAGGGCCGCCATGAGGGCGAGCTTCAGACTGAACAGCATCGGCTCCACCCAGCGGAGCGAGAAGGCCTCTCCCCACCAGCGGAGGGAGAAGCCCTCGGGCGGAAAAACGGAGCGCGGGCTGCCGTTGAAGGACACGGCGGCCGTGATGAGGATGGGCGCCAGGATGAAAATGAAGACCGCCGCCACGGCGGCGCGGAGGCCGATCCAGGGCCATGGCGTGCGGTCGGCGTTCACGACGTCCGCGCCCGGCCGGTGAGAAGGCTGGACAGCAGGAGCAGCACGAGCGAACTGGTCAGCAGGATCACCCCCATCGCCGATCCCAGCCCCCAGTCCAGCAACCCGAGCATGAAGTTCCGGATCAACGTCGCCATTGTCTCCGTCGCCGGGCCGCCGAGGATGGCGGGCGTCGCATAGGCGCTGATCGCGATGGAGAAGGCGAGAATGAAGCCGCCCGCGATCCCCGGCAGGGTCAGCGGCAGGGTGACGTTCAGGAAAGTCCGCCAGCGCGTCGCGCCGAGGCTCATCGAGGCCCGCTCCAGCGCCGGGTTCACGGCGTTGAGGGAGGTCATGATGGAGAGCACGCCATAGGGCAACAGCGCGTGCGCCAGGCCGAGCACGATGGCGGTGGAGGAGGGCAGCATCCGCAGCGGCTGCTCAATGGCGCCCGCCCAGAGGAGCAGGCTATTCAGCGCGCCGTCCTGGTTGAGGATGACGTACCAGCCATAGGTCCGCACGATCACGCTGGCCAGCAGCGGCGAGAGCGAGACGGCGATCAGCAGCCCCTTCCAGCGGGAGGTGGTCCTCACCAGGAAGTAGGCCACGGGATAGGAGAGCAGCACGACCAGCCCGCCGACCGCCGCCCCGATCACGAAGGTCCGCAGGATCGCCCACTGGTAGAGCGGACGCCCGAGCAGCAGCCGGAAGTTGTCCAGCGTCGGATCGTCCTGCGGGATCATTCCGTCGGAGATCAGCACGCTGGCCGAGAAGAGATAGGCCGTCGGCAGGACGAAGAAGACGAGCAGGAAAGCGCAGGGGAGCACGACGAGCAGCCAGCCGCGCCCGCCATTGACGGACGCGGTCAGGTTCCCATGACCTCCTGCCAGCGCAGGGTCCAGTCGCGGCGGCGGCGGGCGATCACCTCGCTGTCCGGGAACTCGATACCGCGCATCTGCGCTTCGGTGGTGATCTGGGCCGAGGCGAAGTCGGCCGGCCAATCCGTGATGTCCGGCCGCCCGGGCGAGGACTTGTAGCTGAGCGAGAAGGCGCGCTGCACGTCGGGGTCGAGGCGGAAATTCAGGAACTCGAAGGCCAGGCGCTTGTTCCGCGCGCCCACCGGAATGCCGGCGCAATTGCCGAGGCCGATCGTGCCCTCGGACGGGATGGTCAGATCGATCGGGTGGCCGGCGTCGCGGTAGAAGACGGAGCGCGCGCTCCAATAGGGCGCGATCCAGACCTGCCCGTTCTCGAAATACGGCGCGGCCTGGGCGGAGGTCGTCACCACCGTCCCGACCCAGGGCTTCTGCGCGCGCAGCAGGGCCCAGGCCGGGTCCATGTTGTCCACGCCGCCGCCGCCGAGCTTCGCGGCCATGATCAGCGCGTACACCGAGAGCAGATTGCCGGGGTTGAAGTTGATGACATGGCCTCGGATGGCCTCGCCGTAGCGGTCTCCGGGCGCCCAGTAGTCCCTCCAGGAGGCGGGCTTGTCGATCCGCGCCTTGTTCCAGATCAGGGCGGTGTACTGATAGGTGTGGACGATCCCGTTCGCCGGGATGATCTCCTTGCTCTTGGCCCAGACGTGGCGGAGGTTCGGCACCTCGCGCTCCGTCAGGGGCTCCAGCAGCCGCTCGCGCGCGCCAAGGATGATCTCCGGCGGTGTCAGCTCCGCCGCCACGTCGAAACCGGGTGCGCCGCGGGAGGCGCGGATGCGCGCGTAATCCTCGGCGGCCGTTCCGGCATCATCATAGATGACGCGCACGCCGAACTTCTGCTCGAAGGGGCGCACCACGGTGGGCAGGAAGACGTCCTGGAACTCGCCGCCATAGGCATTCACAGTCAGCGTATCCGGCGTCTGCGCGACGATCGGCGGCGCCGCGAGTCCGGCGGCAGCTCCGACAGCCAACCCCAGCGCCCTCCGCCGTCCCAGCGTCGCACCCAGTGGTCCGGGCAAGGGCATGGCACCGCACTCCGCCTGATAGCGCGGGATCGTAGAAAGGGATGATGCAGCGCGTCAATGAACGGAACGCATAACGAGATTGCCCTATGGGTAGGGTTACGTAGCGCGAACTCGGCTCCTTTCCCGGGCATTTGCTGCACCGGCCTGCCGCGCGGATGGGCAGGATTGCTGTCGCAGAGGCGTAATGCTGTTTCATAGGCGGTTGTCGCGTCCGCCGGCTGGACATAGGCTCCCGCCCCGCCGCGCGGCCAGGCTGCCGGCGTACAGGTTGAAGGAGGCTGGTCGCATGGACCTCGCGCCCGGGCCGGTTGACGCCGTCATGAACCGCGCCACGACCGGCATCATCGACTGCGATGTGCACCCGATCGTTCCGGGCGGCATGGAGACGCTGATGCGCTACATGCCGGAGGCCTGGAACGAGCGCTTTCGCCGGAAAGGCTCGAATCTGACCGGCACCTCGGGCGTGCCGCTACGTTTCCAGCACCCGAACGGCAGCGTGCCCCGCATGGATGCGCGCGGCCCGAAGGGTGGCATCGCCGGCTCCGATCCGCACTACCTCATCGCCGACCTGCTGGACGGCAACGGCGTGAACATCGCGCTGCTGAACTGCATCCAGGCCGGTGCCGTGATGGCCGCCCTCTCCCAAGTGGAGGAGAGCATCGTTATCGGCCGCGCCTACAACGACTTCTTCCTGCAGGAATGGCTGCCGCTGGACTCCCGCCTGCGCTACGCCCCCACCGTGCCGGTGCAGGACCCGCAGGCCGCGGCGGAGGAGATCCGGCGCGTCGGGAAACACCCGCAGGTCTCCGCCATCTCCCTGCCCCTTCTGAACATCCAGATGGGCAACCGCTGGTACTGGCCGATCTACGAGGCCGCGCAGGAGATGGACCTGCCGATCTACGAGCACGTCACGGGGATCGAGAGCCTCATCGCCGGCACGCCGCAGATCACCGCCGGCACCTTCGATTCCTATATCGACCGCTATCTGGCCATGCCGCAGCTTGCCGAATCCAGCGTCCGCAATCTCATCTTCAGCGGCACGCTGGAGCGCTTCCCGCGCCTTCGCTTCGTCTTCGCGGAGTTTGGATTCCTTTGGATCCTGCCGCTGATGTGGCGGATGGACCGGATCTGGCGCGGTCTGCGGCACGAGGTCCCCTGGATCAAGCAGCCGCCGAGCGAGACGATCCATTCCCGCTTCTTCTTCACCACTCAACCCGTGGATGAGCCGGACGACAACCGGGACCTCGAGAAGCTGATCTCCATGGTGGGCGACGACGTGCTTTGCTTCTCCTCGGACTACCCGCACTGGGACAACGACATGCCAGGGGCCACGCTCCGCTTCCTCTCCCCGGAATCGCGGCAGAAGATCTTTTTCGACAATCCGCGCCGGGCGCTGCGCCTCTGATGAGCGTGACCGAGACCCGCGCCCGCCGCACGACCCGCGTGGATGCCGGCCCGGCCGAGGGGATCGTGGCCGGCCGCTTCACCATGGTAACGGCCGGCACGCGCCGCATCGGTGTGATCCGCCTTCGCAACGGCGAGGTGCGCGCCATCCGCGACCGCTGCCCGCACAAGGCCGCCGACATCTGCAAGGGGATCGTCGGCGGCACCTGGATGCCCTCCGGGGTGGGCGAACTGAACTACGACCGGCACAATGAGATCGTCGCCTGCCCCTGGCACGGCTACGAGTACGACCTGGACACCGGTGCAGAGCTGTTCTGGCCCAAGGGCCCTGGCCTCCGCCAGTACCAGACGGAGACCGTGGACGGCCGGGTCTACGTCATCGTCCCCGAGACGCGCGCCGGCCGCGCCGAATCCTGAGGAGCCCCGCCATGCCGATCTCCCGCCGCCAACTCGGCCTCGCCGGCGGCCTGCTCGCCGCGCCCTTCGTCCGGCCCGCCATCGCGCAGGACCGGACCTTCACCCTCGCGGCCTATAGTGGCGTCTTCGAGGAGAATTATCGGGCGGCGGTGGTCGAGCCCTTCCTGCGCTCTCACCCCGGCATCCGCATCAACTACTTCGGCATGCCGAACTCGGCACAGATGCTCGGCACGTTGCGCGCGCAGAAGGCCGCGCCACAGATCGATGCGGTGCTGTTCGACCTCACCTTCGCCAAGGCCGCGACGGATGAAGGGTTGTTCGAGCCCATCCCGCGCGATTCGATGCCCGTCCTGGCCGAACTGGATCAGGAACGCGCCTTCCCCGCCGGCGTGCCCAGCCCGGCCGTCACCTTCGACCACCTCGCCCTCACCTTCTCCCCAGAGCGGGTGCAGCCGCGGCCGGACTCCTGGCGCGTACTATGGGACCCGCGCTACCGTGGCAAGGTCGCCTTCGCGGGCGTGCCGGACCTGGGTGGCATCTCCATCGTCCTGCTGGCGAACATGATGGAGGGGGAACGCGACTACATGCGCAGCATCGACCGCGGCATCGCCTCGGTCGCGCAGATGGCCCCGAATGTCCTCAACTTCGACCCGAAGCCGGATTCCTACGCCTTCATCGTCAACGGCACCTCCTCCCTCGGATACGGGTGGAACGCGCGCGCCCAGCTCTACGCCAAGGCCAATCCCGGGCAGATCGAGGGGATCGTCCCGAAGGAAGGGTCGGTGGCCATCCTGAACACGATCAACCTCGTGAAGGGCGCGGCGCAGTCTGACGCGGCGAAGGCCTTCATCGCCTATGCCCTCGGCGCCGAGGCGCAGGGCGCCTTCGCCGAGCGCATGTACTATGGACCGGTGAACACGAAGGTGACCCTCAGCCCCGAGGCGGCGTCGCGCATCGCCTCCCAGGAGCAGCGCGCCGCCTGGTTGCCGGTGAACTGGCTGGAGGTGGCCCGCATCCGCGACCGCATCAACGAGCAGTGGCGCCGCCGGGTGCTGACCGCCGCCCGCTGATGGGGGATTCGACTCAGGCGCATCTCGTCCTGGACGGGCTGGAGAAGCGCTTCGGCGCCGGCCCGCCGGCTGTCGAGGCGCTGTCGCTCCAGGTCCGCCAGGGCGAGTTGCTGGGCATGCTCGGCCCCTCGGGCTGCGGCAAGACGACGACGCTGCGAATGATCGGGGGTCTGCTGCCCTCCTCGGGCGGGCGCATCCTCGTTGCCGGGAAGGACATCACCCCCCTTCCCCCGCACCGTCGGGACATGGGCATCGTCTTCCAGAACTACGCGCTCTTCCCGCACATGACGGTGGCGGAGAACCTCGCCTTCGGCCTGGAGATGCGCGGTGTCCCCCGCGCGGAGATCACGCCCCGCGTCCGGCGCGCGCTGGAGATGGTCCGTCTACCCGGCTTCGAGGACCGCCGCCCCCGCCAGCTCTCCGGCGGACAGCAGCAGCGCGTCGCGCTGGCGCGCGCGCTGATTGTCGAGCCGAGCATCCTGCTGCTGGACGAGCCGCTGTCGAACCTCGACGCCAATCTGCGGGAGGAAATGCGGGTCGAGATCCGCGACATCCAGAAGCGCCTCGGCATCACCGCCGTCTTCGTCACGCATGACCAGGCGGAGGCGCTGGCCATCTGTGACAGCATCGCCCTGATGCATGCCGGGCGGCTGGAGCAGCTTGGCGCCCCGACCGACATCTATGAGCGGCCGGCGAACGCCTTCGTCGCCGGCTTCGTGGGCCGGATCAATCGGATCAGGGCACAGAGGGCCGCGGACGGCGCGGTCATGCTGGACGGCTTCCGCCTGGGCACGTCCGCCGGGCCGGCCGGACCGGCCGTGGCCATGCTGCGCCCCCACCGCATCCGCCTGGCCGCGGAACGCGACGACCGCGCCCACTGGACCGTCGTCAAGGCCGCGGTCCGCCGCACCATTTTCGTCGGCGATGTGCTGATCATCGAGGCCGAGGTCGGCGGCACCATCCTCACGGTCGAACGCCACACACTGGGCGACCTGCCCGCTCCCCGCCCTGGCGAGACGGTGGAATTGGCGTGGCGGGAGGACGACCTGCTCGTCTTCCCGGCGGACGCTACGGCATGAGCGGCACCGCCTCCCGGCCGGGCTCCGGCATCGGCGTGTTGCCGCTGCTGCTGATCCCGGCGGTTGCCGTGAACCTCCTCACTTTCCTCTGGCCCGTGCTGAACCTCGCCACCCTCTCGCTCTATGAGGGCAGCGCGGGCGGCTCCATCGGGACGGAGGTCACCGCGGCAACCTGGTTGAGCCTGACGGAGGACAGCTACTACCCGGAGATCCTCTTCAGTTCGATCACCCTTGCCCTGACTGTCACCGGCATCGCCCTTGTCTGCGGCTACCCGATCGCGCTCTTCATCCACCGGGCACCGGACCGCTGGCGCAACGCGCTGATCATCGCCTGCATCTCGCCCCTGCTGCTCTCGGCCGTGGTGCGCACCTATGGCTGGCTGCTCATCCTTGGCGACGGCGGCCTTATCCCGAGCTTCCTGCGCTCCCTCGGCATGACGGAGGTGCCGCGTCTCGTCTTCAACGGTACCGGCGTGATCATCGGCCTCGGCGAGATTTTCATGCCCTATATGATCCTCTCGCTCCTCGCGGGCTTCGCCCGGCTGGATCAGGGGCTGGAGGATGCGGCGGCCAGCCTCGGCGCCCCGCCCTTCACCGTCTTCCGCCGGATCGTGCTGCCGCTGACGCTGCCGGGCATCCTGCTGGGCTGCCTGCTCGCCTTCGTCCTATCGGTGAGCAGCTTCGTCACGCCGAAGCTCCTCGGCGGCGGCCGCGTCACGCTGCTGGCGACCGAAATCTACGACCAGGCCATCGTCACGCTGAACTGGCCGCTCGCGGCCGCGCTCTCGGTGGTGGTTCTCGTCCTCTTCGGCGCGACGCTGCTGGTGTACGGCCGCATGGCCGCCGCGATCGAGCGGCGCGTCGCATGAGCCGCCTCTCCCCCGGCCGGATCGGCTTTCTGATCCTCGTCGTCCTGATGTTCATCTACCTGCTGGCGCCGGTGATCATGGTGATCCCGATGTCCTTCTCCGGCGCCAACAGTCTCGTCTGGCCGCCGCCCTCCTGGAGCACACGCTGGTACGCCGCGATCCTGCAGGATGCGGAGATGGCGGCGGCGCTGCGGAACAGCCTCGTCCTCGCTTCCATCGTGACCGCCCTGTCCCTGACGATCGGCGGCGCGGCCGCCTATGCCCTGAACCGCGGCCGCTATCCGGGACGGGAAGCCATGAGCGCCCTGCTCACCGCGCCGCTCCTTCTGCCGAGCATCGTGCTGGGCCTCGCGCTCCTCATCATCTTCGTGCAGCTCCGGTTGATTGGGCAGTGGCCGGGGCTTGTCCTGGCGCACCTGCTGATCACCCTGCCCTACGCCATCCGCGTCCTCGGCACGGCATTGGCAACGCTTCCCCCGGCCGTGGAGGATGCCGCAGCCAGCCTCGGCGCCCCGCCCGGCACCGTGTTCCGCCGCATCACCCTGCCGCTGATGGCGCGCGGCGTGGTGGCGGCCGGTGCCATCTCCTTCCTCGTCTCCTTTGACGAGGTGGTGATCACCCTCTTCGTCGTCGGCCCGCAGCTCAACACGCTGCCGGTCGCGCTGTACCATTATGTGGAGCGGCGCACGGATCCGCAGGTCGCGGCCATCTCCGTGCTGCTTATCCTCTTCACCCTCGTCCTGGTGCTGGTGATGGAGCGGGCTATCGGCCTGCGCCGCACCATCGGCGGTCGGGGCTGACCCCAGGTCGCGCGATCAGTCCATCCGTGAATCCACCCCGGCGGTCGCGCAGATAGAAGGAGAACGCCATGCCGAAATACGTTGTCGAGCCGATGCCGGCCCCGCTGAGCAGCGAGGTCGTCGCCCTGCTGGAGAAGACCGAGACGGCCACCGTCGGCCACTGGCGCCACTACGGCTTCGTGGACCGCAAGGTGCAGGGGCTGTTGCGCAAGCGGGTGGCCGGGACGGCCGTCACCGTGCAGATCCCCGGCCCGGACTCCACCCTGCTGCACCACGCCCTCGGCCTGCTGCGGCCGGGCGACGTGCTCGTAGTGGACCGCTTGGGCGATGACCGTCACGCCTGCTGGGGCGGCGGCGTGACCGTCGCCGCCAAGGCCGCCGGCTGCAAGGCCGGCGTGGTGGACGGTGCCTGCACCGACATCGAGGAGGTGGAGGCCTCCGACTTCCCGCTCTGGTGCCGCGGCCTCGCGCCGATCACGACGCGCATCTACGACCTGGGCGGGCGGATGAACGTGCCGGTGTCGATCGGTGGCGTGGTGGTGATGCCGGGCGATGCGGTGCTCTGCGACGAGAGTGGCGTCCTCGTGCTGCCGCCCGCCGAAGCCGAGGCGGAGGCGCGCGAGGCCATCGCCCGCCAGGAGCGCGGCCTGAAGACCCAGGCCCGCTGCACCGCGGGTGAAAAGCTCGGCGACATCAGCGGTGCCACGGCAAAGGTGCTGGCCGGCCTAGCCTGATCATCGACCGGGGGTGAAGGCGTGGCCTCGCCCCCGTTTCTTCGTTCTGAGGTGATGCGCGCGGCCGCGTACCGTCGATCCTGGTCGACCTGATGATTGAACCTCGTGGCAGCACGTCCAGCCCGACTCCGCACCCCACTGAGCTTCGCGGGTCTCGCTGATCCGGCGGCGCCCGGCGCCTGAGATCGCGGCAGGCACATACTCGTGATTCGTGGGGTGATGCCTCGCGAAGGCGCGGCCGCGCAGCATTCTTCTGCATTCTTTCCCGGATATGACACGCAATCCATGACGGAAGGGCCTCCCCACTCTTGCACCGGCGCGGCGTCGGCGCGTTGCATGGCTCGGACGGGCGCTCGCCTGACGGGAGTACGATGAATGCATGGTGACGGGCGCCTCTCGCGACGCCGTTTTCTCGCCGCCACCACAGCCTTGGCCGGACTTTCTGTGGCGGCGAGCGCCGCCACGATCCGGGAGACGCTCCCCTGGTCGCCCGGCGAGGTGTATCCGCCCGAGACTGCGCGTCCGGGACCTTGGCTCTTCTTCACGGCGGAGGAAGCAGCGACGGTCGAAGCCGTTGTCGACCGTCTCATCCCGGCCGACGAACTCGGGCCCGGCGGGAAGGAAGCGGGCTGCGCCATCTTCATCGATCGCCAGCTTGCCGGTCCCTATGGTCGGGCCGACGGCGTGTACATGCAGGGCCCCTTTCCAGAAGGCGCCCTGCCGCAGCAGGGCTTCCAGTCGCCCCAGACGCCTGCCCAAGCCTATCGGGAAGGGCTCGCTGCCCTCGCAGGGCATGTCCGGCAGAACATGGGCGGCCGCAGCGTCGCGCAGCTTCCGGGAGAGGAGCTGGACCGGCTGTTGACCGCCCTTGAACGCGGCGAGGTGAAGCTGCCCGGCCTGGGCGGCGCCGCGATCTTCGACCTGCTCTTCCAGAACACGATGGAGGGCTTCTTCGGTGATCCCATCTATGGCGGCAACCGCGACATGGTCGGCTGGAAGCTGATCGGATTTCCTGGCACGCGCTACGACTACCGGGATGTCATCGCGCGCCCCAACACGCGCTACACCCTGCCCCCCGTCGCCCTGACCGGACGGCCGGAATGGGTGGTTGCCGGGGGGCGCCGCTGATGCGCCGGCTTCCCGCGAAGGACGTGGTGATCATCGGGCTCGGCTGGACGGGCGCGATCCTCGGCCACGAGTTGGTGAAGGCCGGGATGCAGGTGGTGGCCATTGAGCGCGGCCCCTGGCGCGACACCGCCACCGACTTCAACATCGGCACCGCACCCGACGAGCTGCGCTACCACATCCGCGGCGAGCTCTTCCAGCGCACCTCCCAGGACACCGTCACCGCGCGGAACAATCTCAGCCAGACCGCGCTGCCCATCCGCCGCTGGGGCAGCTTCCTGCCCGGCAACGGCGTCGGCGGGGCCGGCGTGCACTGGAACGGTCATACATGGCGCTTCCTGCCGAGTGACTTCAACATCCGCAGCCACTACCGCGAGCGCTACGGGGAGGGGATCTTCCCCGAGAACCACTCCATCCAGGACTGGGGCATCAGCTATGACGAGCTGGAGCCCTATTACGACCGCTTCGAGTATCTCTGCGGCATCTCTGGCAAGGCGGGGAACCTGCGGGGCGAGATCCAGCCCGGCGGCAATCCCTTCGAGGGGCAGCGCTCACGCCCCTACCCCACGCGCGCCATGGACATGTCGCATGCGCAGAACCTGTTCACCCGCGCGACGACGGAGCTGGGGATGCACCCCTTCCCGCTCCCCTCTGCCAACATGTCGGAGCCCTATACCAACCCGCTCGGCGTGACGCTCGCGCCCTGCACCTATTGTGGCTTCTGCGAGCGGTTCGGCTGCGCGAACTACTCCAAGTCCTCCCCGCAGACGACCGTGCTGCCCGTCCTGATGCGACACCCCGGCTTCGAGGCGCGGACGGAGTGCGAGGTGGTCCGCGTCCTCCTCTCGCCGGACCGCAAGCGCGCGACCGGCGTGGTCTATGTGGACGCCCAGGGTCAGGAGTGGGAACAGCCGGCAGAGCTTGTGCTGCTCTGCGCCTACCAGCTCTGGAATGTGCGGATGATGCTCTACTCCGGCATCGGGCAACCCTACGACCCGAACACCGGAGAGGGCGTGGTGGGCAAGAACTACGCCTACCAGTGCAACACCTCGATCAACGGCTTCTTCGACGATCAGATCTTCAACCAGTGGGCCGGCGCCGGCGCGCTCGGCATGACCTGCGACGACTACAACGGCGACGATTTCGACCACACCGGGCTGAACTTCGTCGGTGGGGCGAACATCAACTGCACCACGACCAACGCCCGCCCGATCTCCGCCCGCCCCATTCCACCCGGCACGCCGCGCTGGGGCAAGGCGTGGAAGAAGGCGACGGCGGACAACTACCTGCGCGTCTGCAACGTCGGCAGCCAGGGCAGCGTCATGTCCTATCGCGACGCCTATCTGGACCTCGATCCCACTTACAAGGACCGGCTCGGCCGCCCGCTGCTGCGGATGACCTTCGACTACCACGACAATGAGCGGCGCATGTCCGACTACGTCACCGACAAGATGGAGCCGATCATGCGCGCCATGGGCGCGAAGCAGAGCATCGTGAACCGCCGTCGCGGTCCCTGGAGCGTCGTTCCCTATCAGACCACCCACAACACCGGAGGCGCGATCATGGGCGACAATCCCCGCACCAGCGCCATCAACAAGTACCTGCAGAGCTGGGACGTGCCCAACGTCTTCGTCTTCGGCGCCTCCGCCTTCCCGCAGAATGCCGGCTACAACCCGACCGGCACAGTGGGGGCCCTCGCCTACTGGGCGGCCGACGCCATCCGGGACCAGTATCTGAAGAACCCCGGCCAGCCGCTGGTGCAGGCATGAAGCGCCGCTGGATCGCGGGGGCGGCCGGCCTCGCCGCACTCTTTCTCGGAGCCAAGCTCTACGCGGCGCCGGACAACTACGACGCGGTGGAGCGCGGGCGCTACCTCGTCACGGTGGGCGACTGCGTGGCCTGCCATCTCGTCCAGGGCACGGCGGTCGGGAACGTCCCGACCGGAGGCTCTGCCTTCGCGGGCGGCCGCGCCATTGAGACGCCCTTCGGCAACATCCTGGCCGCCAACATCACCCCGGACCGGGAGACGGGCATCGGCTCCTGGTCGGAGGATCAGTTCTACCGCGCCATGCACCACGGCGTGCGGGCGAACGGGGACCGGCTCTACCCCGCCTTTCCCTACAACTACTATACCCGCGTCACGCGGGAGGATTCGAACGCAATCTACGCCTTTCTCCGCACGCTGGAGCCGGTGCGCAACGCGGTGGATCGCAACGCGCTGCCCTTCCCGCTGGACATCCGCGCCGCGATGATCGGCTGGAACATGCTCTTCTTCGAGCCCGGAGAGTACCGGCCCGATCCCGCGCGCTCCGCCGAATTCAACCGTGGCGCCTATCTCGTGGAAGGGCTGGGCCATTGCGGTGCCTGCCACACGCCGAAGAACCGGCTGGGCGGCGATCGCGACTCCCTCCACCTCGCGGGCGGCCCGATCCAGGGCTGGTACGCGCCGAGCATCACGGGCGACGAGCGCACGGGGATCGGCGCCTGGTCGGTGGAGGAGATCGTGCAGTACCTTCGGGAGGGACGGAACACGCGCAGCGCCGCGTCGGGCCCGATGGCGGAGGTGGTGCAGTACTCCACCTCCCTGATGACGGAGGCCGACCTCCGCGCCATGGCCGTCTACTTGCGCGAACAGCCCCGGCGCGCTGCCCCGGCCGCCCCCCCGGCCGCGCTGGCCGCGGATGACTCCCGGATGCGCGCGGGCGAGGCGCTCTACCTGGACCGTTGCATGGCCTGCCACCGGCGGGACGGCGCGGGCGTGCCGGGCATCTTTCCGCGGCTGGCCGGCAGCCAAGTGGTGCAGCAGGACGGAACCGAAACCGTTCTGCGGGTCGTCCTGCAAGGCACGCGGGCGGCTTATTCTCCGCATGCCCCGACCTCGCCCGCCATGCCGGCCTTCGGCTGGCGGATGGATGACGCGCAGGTGGCCGCGGTCACGACTTACATCCGCAACGCCTGGGGCAACGCCGCATCGCCGCCGACGACCGACGATGCCCGCCGGATGCGGGAACGGCTGAGCGACCGGGTCGAGTAGCGCGTCCGCTCAGACCCGCCGATTATCCCCGCAGCAGGCCGGAAGCACGCAGCAGCGTCTCGTATTCCGGCCCCTCGCGGCGCAACGTTCCCTCGACCGCCTCCGGCGTGCCGCCATCCGCGTCGATGCCCAGCTCATCGAGGCGGCGGATGATCTCCGGCTCCCGCGCGACGGCGGCGATGTGGCGGGCCAGCAGATCGATGACCGGCCGCGGGGTGCCGGTCGGTGCGAAGAAGCCGTTCCAGGCGGTGTAGGTCGCGCCGGGGAAGGTTTCGGCGACGGTGGGCACGTCGGGCAGCTGCGGCATGCGCCGCGCGCCGGATACGGCCAGCACCCGGACGTTCCCGGCCTGCGCCTGCGGGAGCACGTCCGCCGCGGAGCCGAAATGGAGCTGGATGCGGCCGGACAGAAGGTCCGCCATGATCTGCGGCACGCCGGGATAGGGGACCATGGTGATATCCGCCCGCGCATGAACCGCCAGCATCACCGCCGCGAGATGGCTGGAGGTCCCGAGGCTGGACGTACCCGCATTGACCCGGCCGGGATGGGCCCGGGCCTCGGCGACGAACTCCGTCAGATTGCGCGCCGGCAGGTCCTTGTTCACCGCCAGGATCATGCCGTTGGTGCCGACGATGCTGATGCCGGCGAAGTCCCGCACCGGATCGAAGGAGACCGGCTGCATCCGCGGCGTCGCGAGGAAGGCCCCGCCGGCCCCGAAGAGCAGCGTGTAGCCATCCTTCGGCGCGCGCAGCACCTGCTCCATGCCGATGACGGCGTTGCCGCCGGGGCGGTTTTCCACCGGGAAGGGCTGGCCGAGGATGGTCGCGAGGCGCCCGCAGAACAGGCGGCACATGGTGTCCGTCGCGCCGCCGGCGCCGTAGGGCACGACCACCCGAACGGGCCGCGAGGGCCAGTCCGCCATCTGTGCGCCGAGCGGGCGGGACGCGAGGCCGCCGATGCCCATCGTGGCGGCACCGAGTCCGCGTCGCGTGATTCCGCGCATCCAGGCCATCGCCCTCTCCATCAACCCCGCCGGACGAAGATTAGAAACGCCGACCGCCCCTGAACAAGACGGCGAGGGTCCACCATTCCGTCCAGAGGGTGCGCCGACCACCGCGCATGAACCGTGCAGGAGGATGCCTTCACCGCCCCGTGGCATAGGCCTGCATCAGCCGCGGCGTCGCCGCCGCCATCACCTGTCCGTCCCGGCGCCGCCCCGCCGCGCAGACACGGCCGAGCGACCAGGGCCCCTGCACGCTGACCTGGTGGCCCCGGCGGCGCATGCCCTCGATCACGGCCGGCCCGAACCGCTCCTCCATCAGCAGCAGACCGGGCTCGCAGGTTCGGGGGTGGAAAGACTGCGGGAAATGCCGACTGGTGAAGAGCGGCATGTCGATGGCTGCCTGCAGGTCCAGCCCGTGGTGCAGGTGGCGCAGCAGCACGCCGAGCGTCCACTGGTCCTGCTGGTCGCCCCCCGGTGTGCCGATGCCGAGGTAGGCCTCCCCGTCCCGGGTCACGAGGGTTGGCGTCAGCGTGGTGCGGGGCCGCATGCCCGGCCGCAGCGTGCTGGGATGGCCCGGCTCCAGCCAGGTCATCTGCCCGCGCGTGGAGATCGGGAATCCCAGCCCCGGCACCACCGGCGAGGATTGCAGCCAGCCGCCGGAAGGCGTGGCGGAGACGAGGTTGCCCCAGCGGTCCACGACGTCCAGATGGACGGTATCGCCCCATTCCACCGGCAGGGCCGCGAAGGTCGGTTCGCCTCCGCCGATGCCGGCGGGCGTCTCGGCGCCCGCCATGGCCAGAACCCGCGCCATCCGCTCGGCGGCACCGGGCAGGTCGCCGGGGATGAGGGCGTGCGACGCCTCCGCGGTGATCAGGCGGCGGCGGGCGGCGGCATAGTCGTCAGACAGTAGCGTCGCCAGTGGCACGTCCACGGCGTCCGGATCGCCGTAGAATACCTCCCGATCCGCGTAGGCGAGCTTGATGCACTCGACGACCACGTGGAGGAACTCTTCGCCCGCCGGGTCCATGGAAGCGAGGTCGAAGCCGTCCAGCAGGGCGAGGACCTGCAACATCACCGGCCCTTGTCCCCAGGGTCCGGTCTTGTGGACCGTGACGCCCCGGTGGTCTCGGGAGACGGTGGGCTCGACCGGTGCGGCGTAGCGGGCCAGGTCGTCGCCCGTCAGCACGCCGCGGTTCCGCCGGCCCGTGGAGTCCAGCAGCTCTGCCGTCCGGTAGAAGCGGTCCACGGCCTCCGCCACGAAGCCGCGGTAGAAGGCGTTCCGCGCCGCCTCGATCTGACCGACACGGTCGCCTCCGGCCGCCTCGGCCTCCGCGACGATCCGGCGATAGGTGGCGGCGATGGCAGGGGTGCGGTGCAGGGCGCGGGGGCGCGGCACCTCCCCGCCGGGCAGCCAGACCTCGGCGGAGGAGGGCCATTCCGCCGGGAACATCTCCTGCGCCGCCAGGATGGTGGCGGAGACGCGGGGCAGCACGGGAAAGCCGGATTCGGCGTAGCCGATCGCCGCCTCCAGCACCGCGCCGGGGGTCCAGGTGCCGTGATCCCGCAGCAGGAGCATCCAGGCATCGAAGGCCCCGGGCACCACGGAGGGGAGCAGGCCCGTCCCCGGCACCTGGGCCAGGCCGAGCGCCGCGAAGCGCTCCAGTGTCGCGCCTAAGGGAAGCGGCCCCTGGCCGCAGATCACGACGGGCTCCGGCCGGTCATGGCGATTGAGGATGATCGGCACCTCCCCGCCCGGACCGTTCAGGTGTGGCTCCACGATCTGGAGGACGAAGCCGGCCGCCGCCGCGGCGTCGAACGCGTTGCCGCCGCGCTCCAGCACGGACATGCCCACGGCGGTGGCGATCCAGTGCGTCGTCGCGACGGCGCCGAAGGTGCCGCGGATCTCGGGGCGGGTGGTGAACACGGCGTCTGTCTCCGGGCGGTGGTCGCGGCTAGTCTCCGGGCCAGTGAGGCCCGCCGGCCCGGAAGCTGCAAGCACCCCGCCGAACACGGAGCAGGACTGCCATGCCCCTTGCCACACGACGCACCGTCCTCTCGGCGGCGGCCGCCCTGACGGCTTCTGCAGCCCGGGCGCAGGAGCGTTATCCCTCCCGCCCCGTCCAGATCATCGTGCCCTGGGCGCCGGGCGGGTCGACCGACATCCTCGCGCGGACCCTCGCGGAGCCCCTTCGCCTCTCCCTCGGCCAGCCCGTACTGGTGGAGAACCGCTCCGGCGCCTCGGGCAATATCGGGTCGTTGGCCGTCGCGCGGGCGGCACCGGACGGGCACACGCTGCTCTTCGGATCCATGAGCACGCACGCCATGAACGAGGCGTTGCTGAAGGAAATGCCCTTCCATGGCGCGAACGACTTCTCGCCGATCGCGCTGCTCGCCTACGTGCTGAACACGGTGGTGATCCATCCCTCGGTGCCCGCGAACACGATGGCCGAGTTCGTGGCCTATTGCCGCGCGAACCCGGGCAAGGTCGCCTATGCCTCGGCGGGGGCGGGGTCCACCAACCACATCTGCGCGGCGATGCTGGCGCGGATGGCGGGGATCGAGATGGTGCACGTCCCCTATCGCGGCGGCGCGCCGGCGGTGCTGGACACGGTGTCCGGCCAGACGCAGATGCTCGTCTCCGCCGGCACCCAGACCCTGGAGCATGTCCGCGCCGGCCGCCTGCGGCTGCTGGCTGTCACGGAGGGCCGCCGCTCCACCCTCCTGCCCGACGTGCCCACGGTCGCGGAGACGATCCCCGGCTATGAGATGGCGGTCTGGTACGGCGCCATGGGTCCGCGCGGGATGGCGCTGGATCTCGTTACCCGCCTGAACGGGGAGATCAACCGCGCTCTCGCCCTGCCCGCCGTGCGGGACCGCATGTCCGCCATCGGCGTCGAGGTCGCGAACATGAGCGCGGCGGAGTTCGCCGCGGTCCTGCGCGACGATGCGCAGAAGTGGCCCGGGGTCATCCGCGACATCGGGATCACCCCCGCCGACGCGTGACACAACGGGCCCTGGCCCGCCCCGCCCGCCTTGCGCACCGCGCGCGCCTGGGGTGACGATCCGCCCCCAGGACGGAGCAGCCCCTTGGACCACCATTTCTACGAGCCGCGGCTCGGCCACGGACTGGCGCATGATCCCTTCAAGGCGATCATCGCGCCGCGCCCCATCGGCTGGATCACGACGGTCAGCGCGGACGGCCGCGTGAACCTCGCGCCTTACAGCTTCTTCAACGCCTTCAACTCCAACCCGCCGATCGTCGCCTTCGGGAGCGAGGGGCGGAAGGACAGCCTGCGGAACGTGGAGGAGACGGGCGAGTTCGTCTGCAACCTCGCCACCCGTCCCCTGGCAGAGGTGATGAACCGCAGCAGCGCCCCGCTGCCCCATGGCGAGTCCGAGATGGAGTTCGCGGGGATCGAGGCCGCGCCCTCCCGCCTCGTGCGGCCGCCGCGGGTCGCGGACACCCCGGCCGCGCTGGAATGTCGCGTCCTGCAGATCGTGCCCATGAAGGACCTGGACGGGAAGGCGCTGGCGACGCACCTCGTCCTCGGACAGGTGGTCGGCGTGCACATCGACCGCGCCTACATCCGGGACGGCCTCTTCGACACGAAGGCCGCGCGCCCGATCGGGCGCTGCGGCTACCGTGGCGACTACGCCGAGATCGGGGAGATGTTCGAGATGATCCGCCCAACCCTCGGCTGAATCCCGCTCAGTCCAGCGGCGGTTCCTCTGAGCGGGCGCGGATCTCGGCGAGGGTCGCCTCGCGCCGGATCTCGCCGTTGCGATACACCTCCACCAGCAGGTCGCGCCACGCCTGCCCTTCCGCCCGGACCGTCTCGTAGCGGCCGTTCTCGCGGATGAGGGCCAGGCGACCGGCCTTGGAACGCTTGCCCGGATCGGTGGCCGGGTCCTTGAACACGTCCCGCCAAGTGTCGCCGACCAACGCGGCGCTCGCCTTCATCGCGAAGCGCTGCGTGTCCCGGTTCACGCCCTGCAGCAGCGCGCCGCCCATCCCGAAGGCGATGTTGTCGGCCGCGAAACCGCGCGTCTTCAGATTGGCCAGGATGGTGCGGATGCTGTCCTCGTTGATGCCGTCGCCCTGGATGACGCGCACGGCGGGGTGCAGCACCCGGTAGCCGCGGCCATTCACCGTGGCGCCGAAGCGATCCGCCAGCGCCTCCACCGTGTCCACCGGCACGGTCGTCGCATCGCCGCTGTCCGGCCGCACGACAACCGTGGCGCCGCACTCCTTCACCCGCTCCATCAGCGTCCCGCCCCAGATGCCGCGGACCGCATGGCTCAGGTCGTAGCTGTCGCTCACGACCGCGAGCAGCGCGCCGGGCCGGGCGAAGGCGTCCAGCATGCGCTGATAGGCCGCCGTCTCACCGTCCCGGCCCCAGGCGGTGACGGTGCTGTGCTCGGCCGCGGGGATGGAGAGGCCGGCCATCCGCTCCCCGTAGAATCGACGGGCGGCGACCAGCGCCTCCATCGTGTCGCTGCCCCGGAAGTTGACGAGGTGCGCCAGACCGCCGATGCCCGCGCTCTCGCCGCTGCTGACGCCGCGCGCGCCGAAATCGTGCAGCTTGAACGGCAACTGCCCATCCGGATCGTCCGAGGTCTCCTCCAGCGCCGTGCGGATCGCCGCCTTGAGGTGCCAGCTCTGCGTGGCGACGGTGGTGGGGTACCAGACGGCGCGCAGCAGCGCCGTCTCCACGTAGCTCGTCAGCCAGGGCAGCTCGTCATCCGTATTCTCGACCGAGAGCATGACGTGGCGCGTCGGCAGCACCGTACCCTCCGGCACCGCGCGGATGCTGACGGGAAGGTATCCACCGTGGCGCGTGCGAATGGCATCCCAGCCCGCTCGGTTGAAGGGCAAGCCGTGGGCGGTGATCAGCTCCTCCGCCTCGTCCACCATCTCGGCGGTGATGCGGGTGGCGAGATAGGTCTTCAGGAACATCTGCAGCCCGAAGACGAGCGTGCGGTCCCAGCGGCCGCCGCGGCTCTCGATATAGCTGACGATTCGGCGCGTCCCGTCGGGATAGGCGCGGAAGTGGCTGGCCTTGTAGCTGTCGGCCGTGAGGATGGGATTGTCGCAGACCCGCGCGATCGGCGAGGCCAGGGGACGAATGTACATCGCAAGGCTTCCTTGCTGGGTGGCATCCCGCCGGTCCATCCGGCGGGGCAGTAAAGGGAGGGTTCAGACGCTCTTGGGCTTCGGCAGCAGGCCCTTGAAGCGCCTGATGATGTGGAAGTGGTCCGCGAAAAGCGCCTCCTCGCGCAGATCGGCCAGCGCCTCCCACTTCACCGCTTCGGCGTCGGTGTCGGCGTGGACCTCGGGCAGCTCACGCCGCGGCTCCAGCGCGACGAGGAAGGCGTGGGTGATGATGCGGGCGCGGGGATCGCGGAAGGGCTCGTCAAAGGCTTCCGTGTGGACGACGGAGCCGCGGAGGATGCGCTCCACCACCTCCGGCCGGCCGTCGCCCAGGCGGATGGCGGTCTCTTCCCGCAGCTCGCGGATCATGCCTTCCAGCAGGGTCTCGCGGCGCGCGATCTCCAGGAAGCCGCCGGGCAGGGCCCAGAGCCCCTTCCCCGGCCGTCCGGCGCGGCGGACGAGCAGGACATGGGCGCTCTGGATCACCACCGCGTCGGTGGTGACGAAGGGCCCCTCCCCCCATTTCCGGCGGTAGTCGCGGATGAAGTCGTATTCCGTGACCAGATCCCGGAAGGCGGTCGTTCCGCTGAAATGCCGCAGGAAGCCCCGCACGCCCTCCGGCAGGCAGGCCGCCGCGCCGTCATCCACCCATTCGCCGCCGCGCGAGAAGAACAGGTCGCGCATCGGCGTGGAGGAGAAGCCGCCGAAGTTGGGGACCTCGATGCTCTCCCATTCCGGGAACTTGCGGAGGTAGAAGCTGCTCCGGTCCTTCGAATGCCCGATCAGGGCGATCCGGGGATGCTCCCCGGCGGTGGCGCGCCCCACCGTGTTCACGGCGCGCTGCACGTCCTCGATCCAGGCGTCGTCGTTGTAGAGGTGGTCGCTGACCCGGATCGTGGTGACGCGCTCGCGCTCCTCCACCGTCAGGCACGCCTCCAGCATGTGGCGGCGCTCGTCATAGGTGAAGGGATTGTGGTGGGACCGCGGCCCGTTCGCTGATCCGATCACCACCGCTAGCCGGTCCGCCGCCTGCAGGGCCGCGCGAATGACGGAGAGGTGGCCGAGATGCGGGCCGGGCTGGAAGCGGCCGATGAAGACCGCCAGATCCGCCCGTCGGGGTCGCGCCGCCGGCTTGCGCCGGAGCGTCAGGGTACTGCTCATGAGTGGCTTCCACTCGGCTGTTCCCCGGGGTCCATCCCCGGCGGTAGTGGGGCCTATCTGGTCCCGGCGTGGCCTGCCTGTCCAGGGCCGGCGCGTCGTATGTGTCGCGCGTCCCGAAGGCTTGATCGGGACGGCACGTCGTCGGGGCCCTCTTCCCCCCGGCCCGCGAGGGCGGCAGAAGCACCCCTCTCCTGCACGCCCTGCCGCCCCTCCGGAAGGCGGGCCGCGCCCAAAAGGACGTCCTGGACCATGCCCGACACCGTCATCGCCGATCCCGCCGCCGCCCTGCCCGACCGCATACAGGGCGTGGGCACGAGCCAGATCGGCCTCGTGGCGGACAAGGGCCGCGACGACCCGGACGTGGTGAAGCTCTGGATCGGGGAGGGCGACCTGCCCACCCCCGACTTCATCGTCGAGGCCGCCCACCGCGCCATGCTGGCGGGCGAGACGCGCTATACCTATTCCCGCGGCCTGCCCCGGCTGCATCAGGCGCTGAGTGACTACCACCGCCGCCACTGGGGCGTGGAGGTGGCGCCGGAGCGCTTCACGGTCACCGCCGGTGGCATGAACGCCATCATGCAGGCCTGCCAGGCCCTGCTGGACCCGGGCGAGGAGGTGATCATCCCCTCCCCCAACTGGCCGAACCTGGCGGAATCCGTGCGGGTGACCGGCGGCGTGCCGGTCAGCGTGCCCTATCGCCGCACCGCCGACGGCCGCTTCTCCCTGCCGCTGGAGGACATCCTGGCCGCGGTCACGCCGCGGACCCGCATCCTGGTGGTGAACTCCCCCTCCAACCCCACGGGCTGGGTGATGCCGCTGGCGGAGATGGAGGCGCTGCGCGACGCCGCACGGGAGCGCGGGCTGTGGATCCTGTCCGACGAGGTGTACGGCCACTTCACCTATGGCAACGCCATCGCCCCGTCCTTCCTGCAGGTCTGCACGCCGTCCGACCGCCTGATCGTCGCCAGCACCTTCTCCAAGAACTGGGCGATGACGGGCTGGCGCGCGGGCTGGATGGTCTATCCGGCGGGGCTGGAGGGCGTGTTCAACAAGCTCGGCCAGTACAACACCACCTCCATCCCGACCTTCATCCAGCACGCCGCCGTCGCCGCGCTGGAGGAAGGCGACGGCTTCATCCGCACCATGGTCTCCCGCTGCGCCGAAAGCCGCACGATCATGGTGGAGGGCCTGTCCCGCCTGAAGGGCGTGACGGTCTTCCCGCCGGAGGGCGCCTTCTACCTCATGGCCCGGGTCGAGCCCGGGGAAGCGAACAGGGGGGAGACGAGCCTCGAGCTCGCCTTCCGCCTGCTGCGGGAGGCGAAGGTGGGCGTCGCCCCCGGGACCGCCTTCGGGCCGGAGGGCGAGGGCTTCATCCGCATCTGCTTCGCCGTCAGCCCCGAGCTGGCGCGGGAGGCCGTGACGCGGCTGACGCGCGTGCTGGGCACGCGCTAGCCGCCGGACACCCCTGCCACGGAAACACCCCAAAGGCCGGGCTGAAGCGCTCGCACCCCATCCCCACATGCCGCGCGGCGGGCACGGCGCCCTGATCGGCGCCGATCAGCCCGCGCGGGAATACCGGGAAGGGTCGGAATGTCGTCGAGGCTCTGGTCGTTGGGCGTCTTTCTCGTGGCGCTCGGGATCGCGGCGTATGTGGTGGGCTGGAACACGCTGCTCTGGCTCCCGATGACGCTGCTGGACTCGCTCTGGTGGGTGCCGGCCTCGATCATCCGTGCCATCGATGAGCATCCGGCCACCGTCGGCGTGATCGTGGCGGGCGTCCTGCTGATGGTGGTCGCGCGTCTGGTCGGCCGGCGCCGGGAGTAACCGACCGGTCGTCATCCGGCACGGCCGGCTCTAAGGTCCGTCCCAAGGATTCGCGCCGGCGGGCGCGGGAGGAAGGAACGGCCCATGGCGGACACGGCGCTCTCTCCGGCGGAGACTGGCTGGCTCGACCCCGCCGACCTGCCCGCGCGCTTCGGGACGACCGAGGAGGTGGATGCCTTCCTCTCCCGTCCGAGCCGGGCGCTGGCCGCCGACCTGGCGGCGCTGGATGGCGACATCATCGTGCTCGGCGTGGGCGGGAAGATGGGCCCGACACTGGCGCGCCTGGCGCGGAACGCCGCGCCGGGCAAGCGGATCATCGGCGTGGCCCGCTTCAGCGAGGCCGGGCTGCGCGAGAGCCTGGAGGCGAACGGCGTCGAGACCATCGCCTGCGACCTGATGGACCGCTCCGCGCTGGAGGCCCTGCCGCGCGCGAGAAACGTGATCTTCATGGCCGGCCGGAAGTTCGGCGCCGCCGGCGACCAGCCCCTGACCTGGGCGATGAACAGCCACCTGCCCGCCATGGTGGCGGAGGTCTACAAGGCATCGCGGATCGTTGCCTTCTCCACGGGCTGTGTCTACGCCTTCGTGCCGGTCGATGGCGGCGGCGCGACGGAAGCCACGCCCCTGACCCCGCCCGGCGAGTACGCGAATTCCTGTATCGGGCGGGAGCGGATGATCGGGTATTTCTCGAACGTGCATGGCACGCCCGCCCTGCTCCTCCGCCTGAACTACGCGATCGATCTCCGCTACGGCGTGCTCTTCGACGTCGCGCGCAAGGTGAGGGACGGGGAGCCGGTGGACGTCACCATGGGCCATGTGAACGTCATCTGGCAGGGCGACGCCAACGCCCAGGCGCTGCGCGCCCTGCGCCACTGCGCCAGCCCCGCCGTGGCGCTGAACGTGACGGGACCGGAGACCATCTCCGTCCGGTGGCTGGCCCAGGCCTTCGGGCAGCGGCTGGGCAAGGCCCCGATCATCACTGGCCAGGAGGCGCAGACCGCCTGGCTGAACAACGCCGCCGAAGCGGCCCGGCTCTTCGGCTATCCGCTGGTCCCGCTCGCCCGGATGATGGACTGGGTTGCGGATTGGGTGGCGCGGGGCGGCAGCAGCCTGGGCAAGCCCACGCATTTCGAGGTTCGGGATGGCGCCTACTGAGGCCGCCATCCGGACCCTGACGCCCGATGCCATGCCCGGCTGCCTCTCGCTCTCGGCGGAGGCCGGCTGGAACCAGGTGGCGGCGGATTGGGAAATCTTCTTCCAGCGCGGCAGCGTCTTCGGCGTCCGGAACGGGACGGGCGAGCCGATCGCGAGCGGCGCGATTCTTCCCTTCGCGGATGGCGGCTTCGGCTGGATCAGCATGGTGCTGGTCACGGCGGCGGCGCGCGGCCAGGGCTTCGGCACCCACATCCTGCGCCACTGCATGACGGCGCTTCGCGCTATGGGGCTGTGCCCCGTGCTCGACGCCACGCCGGCCGGCGAGCGCATCTATGCTCCGCTCGGCTTCCGCGTTCAGTTCGGCCTCACGCGCTGGCGTGGGATGGCGACCGGCACCCCGGGACAGGGCGGCCTGCCGCCGATGACGCCCGCCGCTCTACCCGCGCTGGCGGCCGCGGACCACGCGGCCTTCGGCGCCGACCGCGGCGTGCTGCTCCGCCATCTCCTCCATCGCGCACCGGCCCAGGGCTTCCGCCTGCCGGATGGCAGCGGCTTCGTCCTCGCCCGTCCGGGACGGCAGGCCATCCAGATCGGCCCCATCGTCGCGCCGGAGGAAGGATCGGCGGCACGCCTGCTGAACGCCGCCCTCGCCGCCGCGCGCGGTCCGGTGATCCTCGATCTCGCCGACCGCTGGGCGTCCCTGGCCGAACTCCTGCGCGCCCGCGACTTCCGCCCCGAGCGCCCATTCCGACGCATGGCCCATGACCGGGCCGAGCCCTTCGGCGATCCCGCCCGCCTCATGGTCGCCGCGGGGCCGGAGCTGGGCTGAACCTTTCCCGACAGGACGATCCGCATGGGCCTCCACCGCTCCGACCTGCCGCCCGAGGTGACGGGACTGCTCCGCAAGGGCGTAGCGATCCCCGCGCACCCCCTGGCCCTGAACGCCGAGCGCCGCTTCGACCGCCGCCACCAGCGGGCGCTGACCCGCTACTACGTGGATGCGGGGTCGGGCGGTCTCGCCGTCGGCGTCCACACCACGCAGTTCGAGATCCGCGACGTCGGCCTCTACCGCCCCGTGCTGGAGGCCGCGATGGAGGACAGCCGCGCCTGGACCAGCCGGCCGCTCGTCATGGTGGCGGGTCTCGCCGGCCGGACGGAGCAGGCGGTGGAGGAGGCGCGCACGGCCGTCGGCCTCGGCTACCACGCCGGGTTGCTGAGCCTGGCAGCCATGAAGGGCGCCTCGCCGGACGAGTTGCTGGCGCATTGCCGCCGCGTCGCGGAGGAGATCCCGCTCGTCGGATTTTACCTCCAGCCCGCCGTCGGCGGCATCTCGCTGGATGCGGGCTTCTGGCGCGACTTCTGCGCCATCGACAACGTCGTTGCCGTGAAGGTGGCCCCCTTCAACCGCTACCGCACGCTCGACGTGGTGCGCGGCCTGATCGAGGCACGGGCCGAGGACCGCATCACCCTCTACACCGGCAATGACGACCACATCGTCCTCGACCTGATCACGCCCTTCACCCTGCCGCGCGACGGGGTGCCAGTGACGGTGCGCTTCCGCGGCGGGCTGCTCGGCCACTGGTCGGTGTGGACACGCGGCGCCGTGCAGTTGCTCGAACGTCTCCAGGCGGCCGTCGCCGCCGGGCCGGTTCCGCCCGATATCCTGGCCCTGGACGCCACCGTGACCGACTGCAACGCCGCCTTCTTCGACGTGGCGAACAGCTTCCACGGCTGCATCGCCGGATGCCATGAAGTCCTGCGACGGCAGGGCCTTCTGGAAGGCACTTGGTGCCTGAATCCGAAGGAAGGACTGAGCCCCGGCCAATCCGAGGCGATCGACCGCGTCCTCCGCCTCTATCCCCAGTTCTCCGATGACGCCTTCGTCGCGGAGAACCGGGAGCGCTGGCTGTCCTGATCGGCCCCTACGGGGTCAGGGTCTGGGTCGCGGTTGCCTCGCGCGCGATCGTCGCCCAGTCGTGCCGCATCGGGACCATGCGGCACGCCGCCCACTCCGGATGCTGGTCCGCATAATGCGCGCTGCCCGGATGGCCTGACGCGCCGAGGAAGACCGCCCAGCGGCAATTCTCCCAGGCGCCCACGTCGAAGGCGTAGCGGGCCAGCGCGCCATAGGTCGCCCGCACGCCGAGAGGCGCGACGATCCCGTTCGCCAGCACCACGTCCCCGTCGCCCCCGATCGGCAGCGAGGGTGGGTCGAGCACCGCCGCGGCCTCCGGGAACACGGCGGAGAGCGGGTGGGTGAAGCGGGGCTGGTGCACCTCCCCCCAGGGCGTCGCGGGCGTGGACGCGGCCTCTTCCAGCGCATCGCGCATCAGCGCATCCCAGGTCTCGCCGCCCAGCAGCGATTCATCGCCCTCCCGTAGCAACGCCGGTACGGTCCACCAGAGCTGCGTCAGCGGCGCCACGCCGGGCGCGACCTGCAGCCAGGGGTGCTTCGACAGCGCGCCGAGCCCGCTCCGCGCCGCCACGGCGCGCGTCAGCGCCAGCCGCCACGCGATGTAGCGCGACGGCACGGTGCTGGCCGCCTCCATCCGAGCGTCCCAGCCCAGCAAGGCCGCGCGCAGAGCCGCGGCCGCCGGGGAAAGCGGCAGGACCATCGCGCGCAGCCGCGCCATCATGTCGCGCGCCGGCAGGGACAGCGTATCGCCATGGATCGCCGCCGCTCCCTCCGGGGTGCGGGCGGCCTCATCCTCCTCCAGCCGTGCGGCCACGCGCCGGGCGCGGTGCGGCGGGTGGCAGTCCGTGCAGAGGTAATCCGGATGGTCGTCCGCCACCACGCGGTTGTTGGCCGTCACGATCACCCCGCCCGGCGGGTCGATCAGTCGCGGCATCTCGTCATGCGCGATCCAGCCCTCCCACTCGTGCTCCCCGGTCCAGCCGGGCACGGGCAGCCATCCGTTCAGCCGCCCGCGCCGCGGCACGCGCGCCCGCAGGAGCCACCCCGTGTGCCCCGCCACATCCCCGGCGACGAGATTGTGGTCGATCAGCCCCCAGCCACGCGTCGCCTCGAACAGCTCCTCCACGCCGGAAGTGCGGAGCATGCGGGGCAGACAATCAAAGGAGCGGTCCGTCTCCGCGAACTGTACGGAGCGGAGCGTGAGCGCGGTGTCACGACGCGGATCGCCGCAGATGACCGGCCCGTGCCGCGTCTCCACCACCTCTACCGTCCGGGGAGCCTCGCCCCGGATCGCAACCGTCTCGGTGCGGTGCCGCACCGGCTCCCATGCGCCGCGGAATCGGGCCTGCGTCCCGTCTTCGCTGAATTGCTCCAAAAACAGGTCGTGAATGTCGGCGAAGGTGTGCGTGACGCAGTAGGCGACGCGGCCGTTATGCGCGAAATGCGGGAAGCCGGGCACGCCGGGAACCGTCAGGCCGATCACGTCGAAGTCGGGGCAGGCCACATGCCCCTGTGCGTACATGTTCGGGACCTCGAAGACGCGGTGCGGATCGCCGGCCAGCACGGGCCGCCCGGTGCCGCTGCGGGACGGCCCCACCGCCCAGTTGTTGCTGCCGCCGCCGGTCAGGTCGGGTGCGGCGACCTCCATCAGGGCCGCCGCAGCCGGGGCGAGGTCGGCGAGGCCGGCCCGCCAGCGCTCAGCCTCCGCGCCCTGCGGCATAATCAGTACATCGCTCCCGCCATCGTCGTAGCGCAGCGCCGTGACGGCCTCTCCCGCGATTGGAAGCGCCGCGGCGCGCCACAGCTTGAACCAGACGGAGCCCATCAGCAGGCCGAGGCGCCGCATCACCGCGATGCAGTGCCACCCCTCCCAGGGCTCCGGCTCGGCGCCGAGCAGCGTGTATTCCATCGGCCGTGGCGCGTCCGAGGCGATGAAGGCGTTCACCCCCGCCGCATAGGCCGCGATCATGGCCGACGCCTCCTCACCGAGCGCCGCGGCGTCGCGGCGGGACGCCGCTTCCACGCCCAGTCGTCGGGAGAGCGCGTCCGCCTCGAAGGCCGCAGGCCCCAGCCATTCCGCGGAGCGCCCAAGGCCGCGCCGGCGGTTCAGCTCCATCTGGAAAAGCCGGTCCTGCGCGTGCACGAAACCCTGGGCGAACCAGGCATCCTGCACGTGGGCCGCACGGATGTGGGCGACGCCTTGCGCGTCGCGCTGCACCGTCACGCTGTCCCGCAATCCCGCGGCCCGCAGCGTGCCGTCCGCGGGCGGGACCGCCGCGCGCGCCATGCGCCGAAGCTCTTCGATGTACACACGACCTCCAGGAGAAAGGCTTGCGTCCAGTTTGATATATCAAATACGCTTCCGGCAAGGGACGGCGGGAGACGTGCGATGACAAGTGCCTCGACCACGCGGCGCGTGGCGCTGCTGACGGCCGGCGCCGCTCTTGCGGCACCCTGGCTTCCGCGCCCCGCGCGCGCCGCCGGCAACGTGAACGCGGTGCTGGAGAGCGAGGTCGTCATCCTCGACCCGCACGTCACGACGGCGGCGATCACCCGCAGCTTCGCGACGCACGTCTTCGACACGCTCTTCGCCATGGACGGCCAGGGCGTCATCAAGCCGCAGATGGCGGAGGCTTGGGAGACATCGCCCGACGGCCTGACCTGGACGTTCCGCCTGCGGGACGGGCTGCGTTGGCACGACGGTGCACCCGTCACCGCGGCCGATTGCGTCGCCAGCCTGGAACGGTGGGCGCCGCGCGATTCCCTCGGCCGGATGCTCTGGGCCGCCAAGTCCGAGGTCACGGCCATGGACGCACGGAGCTTCCGCATCGCCCTGACGAAGCCCTTCCCGCTGATGCTGGACGTCTTGGGCAAGCCGAATGCGCCGCTGCCCGTCATGCTGCCGGAGCGCCTGGCGCGCACGCCGGGCGACCAGCGCATCCGCGAGATCATCGGCTCCGGCCCGTTCCGCTTCCGCGCCGCGGACTGGCGGCCGGGCAACGTCATGGTGCTGGAGCGCTTCCCGGACTACCGCTCGCGCGAGGAGCCCGCCGATTTCCTCGCGGGCGGGCGGCACGTGAAGGTCGATACGGTGACCTGGCGCGTCATGCCGGACCAGGCGACTGGCGCCACCGCCCTCATCGCGGGCGAGATCGACTACATGCAGTATCTTCCCTTCGACTGGATCGCGCGACTGGAGCGCACGCGCGGGGTGCGCCTGCTCGGCCTCGGTGGGATCCAGCAGTTCCTCGGCAACTTCCGGCTTAACCACGCCTTCCCGCCCTTCGACGACCCGGCCGTGCGGCGCGTCATGTGGAAGCTGGTGGACCAGACCGCAATCCTGACCGCCATCGGCATCCCCGAGCGCTTCCGCGCCCCGCCCTGCCCCTCCTTCCTCATGTGCGGCGGCCCCTTCTCCAGCACGGCGGGGCAGGAGGCGATGCGGCTCAACGTGGCGGAGGCGCGACAGATGCTGCGCGCCACCTCCTATCGTGGGCAGCCCGTCATCTTCCTGACGGTCTCCGAGAGCATCAGCCAGACGGCTGCGCGGGTCGCCATCGCCTCCATGCAGGAGGCCGGGTTCACCGTGGATGAGCAGGTGATGGACTGGGGAACCGTCCTCGCCCGCCGCGGCCGGCGCGAGGGGTGGAGCGCCTTCGCCGTCTACGCGAACGGCACCGACATGCTCTCGCCGCTGACGAACTTCTACGTGTCGAACACCTGCGCGGACTACCCGGGCTGGGACTGCGACCCGCGCGTGAAGGCCGCCATCGAGGCCTTCGCCGCCGCCCCGGACGGCGCGGGCCGCCAGCGCGCCGCAGCCGAGATCCAGGCCCTGTGCGTGGACCACGTGCCGAGCGTCATGTGGGGCCAGTTCACCATCCCGGCCGGCTACCGCGACCGGCTGCGGAACCTGCCGCAATCCTCCTACCCTATCTTCTGGGAGGTGGAAGCCTGACGAGGCGCCGGGGGGATACCATTCCCCCGACGACTCATCTCTATTGGTCAGACTGCCTCGTACCTTTGAACCGGCTCAACGCGGCGGCTGCCGCGCTGGCACAAGCTAGCTTCGGCAGACGCCTGGGCGGGTCGGCACCGTGCCGGCCCGGGCGGCGGCATGGCCCTCGCGGCGCGGCGCGGGGCACAACTCCTCACTCCCGCGAACCCGGACCGGGCGCTGCGCCCCGGCCACGAGCGGCACCGGCGTTGTCACCGCGGCATCATGTCCCCTGGCGCCCGCCGCGTGATGGATCGGCTTCGCCGGCGCCTCTCGTCGGGGCGCGGAGGCCGTGGGCGCCGGCCGGTGCTCCTGCCGCGCACGCCCTTCGGCCCGGTCCGCCGACCGTGGCGAGGGCGGGCTCGCCGGGGCTTCCGCGGCGCGCCGGAAGCGGGGCAGCACCTCCTCCGAGAGATAGCGCGCGACGTTCGGCGTCCGCACGACCTCCCGGTAGGTGTCGATCG
Organism: Muricoccus radiodurans; assembly: GCF_050154705.1. Taxonomy (GTDB): domain Bacteria; phylum Pseudomonadota; class Alphaproteobacteria; order Acetobacterales; family Acetobacteraceae; genus Roseomonas; species Roseomonas radiodurans. The sequence continues at coordinate 1,960,453 of NZ_CP189561.1, forward strand.
GGACTTCCAGGAACTCCTCCCCGCCGCCGCCGCGGCGCCCCATGCGGAGCCGTCCGGGTCCGGGCGGGTCGCCGCACCAGCGCGCAAAGGCATAGGCCGGCGCGGTAAGGGTCGAGGTGCTGCAGGTCTCGGCCCGCGCCGGCGGGGCCAGCGCCGCCCCGAGGACAAGGAAACACGACCCGAGAAGGGCTAGACGGCTCATGCGGCACGGCTCTGCGGCGTGGAAAGGGGACGGATATCCCGGGGACCGCCCGACGGAAAGACGGGGACCCGCCGGGACACCACATGGGCGCGGGCCGTGATCCTGCGGCCATAGGTTCATGGCCACCTCCCGGCGCGCATAGGGGATCAGCCCGGTTCGCCGATCAGATGCAGGACCAACTCCCGGCGGTGCGGGCTCGTCCGGTGTTCGTAGAGATAGATCGCCTGCCAGGTTCCCAGCACGGGACGCCCATGCTCCACCGGAACCGAGATCTGCACCGCGGTCAGCGCGGCCCGGATATGAGCCGGCATGTCGTCCGGCCCCTCCTCGTCGTGCCGATAGGTCGCCTCGCCGCCATCGGGCACCAGCCGTCGCAGGAACGCCTCCAGGTCCGTCCGCACATCGGGCGAGGCATTCTCCTGCACGAGGAGCGACGCGGACGTATGCCGGCACCAGATCGTCAGCAGCCCGGTGCCGATGCCCTGACCGGCCACCCAGTCCCGCACGGCGCGGGTGATGTCGGTCAGGCCCCGACCGCGCGTGGCCACCTCCAGCCGGTGCAGGGCCTGCTTCACGGATTGGGCGGTCTAGCCGTTCAGCAGCACGACGAGCATGGCCATCGCCATCGCCGCACCGGCAGAGCGGGTGAGGATGTGCAGGCGTGGCACCCGGACCCGGCCAAGCGCCAGACCGGCCGCGTGCAGCCCGGCGGTCGCGAGCAGGAAGCCCGCGGCATAGGCCACCGCCCCGGCGCCCGTCGCCAACTCCATCCCGTGCGCGTGTCCGTGGAACAGGCCGAAGAGCGCCGCGAGCCCGACCGCGACGGCCAGCGGCGGCCGGGTGGCCAGTGCCACCAGCGCTCCCAGCACGATCACCGAGGCAGCGATCCCCGCCTCCACCATCGGCAGGGCCACCCCGTTGATGCCGAGCACCCCGCCCAGCGCCATCGCGCCGAGGAAGGCCGCGGGCAGCACCCAGGCAGCTCGCCCGCCCAGCAACCCGGCCCAGAGGCCCACGGCGACCATGGCCATCAGGTGATCCAGCCCGCCGAACGGGTGTCCGACACCGGCGAGGAACCCGGCCACATGGCCGGCGCCGGTATGCGCCAGCGCTGGCAGCGGCAGCAGGAGAAGGACGGCGGGAAGCAGGCGGCGCATCAGGCGACACTCCCTTGGGCGGCGGGGCGGGAGGCGATCCCGCCGGACTGAAGGATGAAGTCGGCGATCTCGGCCACGCCCCGGTTCTCCTTCAGGTTGGTGAAGAGGAAGGGCCGCTGCCCGCGCATCTTCCGGGAATCGCGGTCCATCACGCCGAGGTCGGCGCCGACCAGCGGCGCGAGATCGATCTTGTTGATCACCAGCAGGTCGGACCGCGTAATCCCCGGCCCACCCTTGCGCGGGATCTTGTCCCCCGCCGAGACGTCGATGACATAAATCGTCAGGTCCGCCAGCTCCGGCGAGAAGGTGGCGGCGAGATTGTCGCCGCCGCTCTCGATAAAGAGGATCTCCAGATCCGGAAAGCGCTCGTGCATGTCGTGCACGGCGGCCAGGTTGATGGACGCATCCTCGCGGATCGCGGTGTGCGGGCATCCCCCGGTCTCCACCCCCACGATGCGCTCCGGCACCAGCGCGCCGGAGCGGGTGAGGAACTCCGCATCCTCCCGCGTGTAGATGTCATTCGTGATGACGGCGATATCGTGGCTGTCGCGCAGGTGCTTGCAGAGCCGGTCCGTCAACGCGGTCTTGCCGGACCCGACTGGCCCGCCGATGCCGACGCGGAAGGGGCCGTTCCCCATTCGATGACCGGAGCGCCCATCGGGCGCGGAGGTCTGAACCGGATGGTCAGATCCAGCTTTGGTCATGAGCGGAAAAGCCTCGTGTACTGCGTCTCGTGGCGCATGGAGAAAAGATCGAGCACCGGTGAGGCGGTGCCGATGTCATCGAGGTCCGCAGCCAGCGCGGCCTCCGTCGCGCCCCTCACCGCGGGAAGCAGCGCCGCCGTCGCGGTCTGCCCGTCCGTCTGGCCGAGCGGCACCAGCCGGACCCCGGCCGAGACCAGATTCGCCGCGAAGGCCGACAGCCACGCGAACAGTGCAGATCGCAGTGTCACCCCGCCCCAGGCCGCGGCCGCGCCGAAGGCGACCGGGTGCATCAGTCCCCGCGGATGGCGTGCGACGAGGGCGGCGAAGCGGGGTTCCGCCCAGGCCGCGGCCGTGACGTTCGAGAAGGCGGTGCCCTGTGCACCGCTCTCCAGCGCGGTCTCCGCCGTGCCGCGCCACGCGGCGGCCAGCTCCACCACATCGTCCAGCGCCGCCTGGTTGCCCGCTGTCGCGGCGCGCCACGCCGCCGCGAGCAGCGGCCCGTCCACCGCGCCAGCCCCACGCCCCAGCGCCGCCTCCACATACGCCACGAGGTCCGTGCGGCCGCGCACCGTCCCCTCTTCCACCGCCGCCTCCAGCCCGTGGCTATAGGTGTAGGCACCGACCGGATAGGCCGGCGACGTCCAGGCCAGCAGCCGGTAGAGGGCGACATCCTCAGCCATGGTGGTGATGGTGGTGCCCGTCGCCGTGGTGATGGTGCTCGTGCGCATGGTCATGGCCGTGCGTGTGCACCGGACCGTGGTGGTGCCCGGTCTGGCGGTTGTGCTCTCCATAGGCGCCGCCCTCCGGGTTGAAGGGGGCCTGCACGCACCGCAGCGTCGCACCCAGGCCGCGCAGCATGGCGGTGATCACGTGGTCGTCACGGATCAGGATGCGGTCCGCCCCGATCTCCGCCGGCAGGTGCCGGTTGCCCAGGTGCCAGGCGAGCCGCGCGAAATGCGCGTGATCGGCGGCCGTCACTTCCACCAGCGGCTCCGGCGCGGCGCGCACGGCAACGGCGCCGCCGCCCTCCAGCGCCAGCCCGTCCCCGTCGTTTAGGACCACCGCATCGGGAAGATCGAGCAAGAAGGCGAACCCGCCCTCCCCCGTGTAGCGGCGCCGGCGGCGGTGCCGGTCGTCGAAGTCGAGCGTCACCGCATCCCGTGCCTCGGCGGCGTTCCAGTGGCCGGCCGGGATCACGGAGGTGGCGCGTGGCAAGGCGTCGTCGGTCATGTCGGGTCTCAGAACAGGAAGTAACGCTGCGCCATCGGCAAGACGCTCGCCGGCTCGCACACCAGCAATTCGCCGTCCGCGCGCACCTCGTAGGTCTCGGCATCCACCTCGATGCGGGGTAGCGCGTCATTCAGGATCATGTCCCGCTTCGAGATACCGCCGCGCGTGTTCCGTACCGCCAGCAGCGGCCTCTCCAGCCGCAGCCGCTCCCCGATGCCGCGCTCCATCGCCACCTGGGAGGTGAAGGTGACGCCCACGGCCGGCAGCGCCCGCCCGAAGGCGCCGAACATCGGCCGGTAATGTACGGGCTGCGGCGTCGGGATGGAGGCATTCGGATCGCCCATCGGGGCCATGGCGATGGTCCCGCATTTCAGCACCATCTCCGGCTTCACGCCGAAGAAGGCCGGATTCCACAGCACGAGGTCGGCCAGCTTGCCCACCTCCACGCTGCCCACATGATCCGCGATACCCTGGGAGATGGCGGGGTTGATCGTGTATTTCGCGACGTAGCGGCGGGCGCGCAGGTTGTCGTTGTCGCCCGTTTCCCCCGGCAGGCGGCCGCGCTGGACCTTCATCTTATGGGCGGTCTGCCAGGTGCGGATGATCACCTCGCCCACCCGTCCCATCGCCTGGCTGTCGGAGGACATCATGGAGATGGCGCCGAGATCGTGGAGGATGTCCTCGGCCGCGATAGTCTCCTTGCGGATGCGGCTCTCGGCGAAGGCCACGTCCTCCGGGATGCGGGGATCGAGGTGATGGCACACCATGAGCATGTCGAGATGCTCGTCCAGCGTGTTCACCGTGTAGGGCATGGTGGGATTGGTGGAGGAGGGCAACACGTTCGCCTCCCCCACCAGCCGCAGGATGTCGGGGGCGTGGCCGCCGCCCGCGCCCTCCGTGTGGAAGGCCTGGATGGTGCGGCCCTTCATCGCGGCGATGGTGCTCTCGACGAAGCCGCTCTCGTTCAGAGTGTCCGTGTGGATCGCCACCTGCACGTCCAGCGCGTCCGCGACGGCTAGGCAGGTGTCGATCGCCTTCGGCGTCGTGCCCCAGTCCTCGTGCAGCTTCATGCCGGCCGCGCCGGCCAGGATCTGCTCCTCCAGCCCCTTTGGCAGGGCGGCGTTTCCCTTGCCGAGGAAGCCGAGGTTCATCGGGAACCCCTCGGCCGCCTGCAGCATCCGCGCGAGGTGGAAGGCGCCGGGCGTCGCGGTGGTGGCCAGCGACCCGTGCGCCGGGCCGGTGCCACCGCCGAACATGGTGGTGACGCCGGAGGCCAGCGCCTCCTCGATCTGCTGCGGGCAGATGAAATGGATGTGCACGTCGATCCCGCCGGAGGTGAGGATCTTCCCCTCCCCCGCGATGATCTCTGTGCCCGGCCCGATGACGATGGTCACGCCGGGCTGCGTGTCGGGGTTGCCCGCCTTGCCGATGGCCGCGATCCGCCCGTCCCGCAGCCCGACATCGGCCTTGTAGATGCCGGTGTGATCCAGGATGAGCGCGTTGGTGATGACGGTGTCCATCGCCCCGCCGTCCCGCCCGACCTGGGACTGGCCCATGCCGTCGCGGATCACCTTGCCGCCGCCGAACTTCACCTCCTCTCCATAGGTGGTGAGGTCGCGCTCCACCTCGATGAACAGGTCGGTGTCGGCCAGCCGGACTCGATCTCCCGTGGTCGGGCCGTACATGCCGGCATAGGCCGATCGGGAAATCCGGGCGGGCATGACTACAGCGTCCCTTCCACGTCGCCGCGGAATCCATGCACGATCCGTGCCCCGGCGAAGGGGATCAGCCGCACCGTCCGCGTCTGCCCGGGCTCGAAGCGCACCGCCGTCCCGGCGGCGATGTCCAACCGCATTCCGCGCGCCCTCTCGCGGTCGAAGCGCAGCTCCGGGTTCGTCTCGGCGAAGTGGTAGTGGCTGCCGACCTGCACGGGGCGGTCGCCGGCATTGGCGACCTCCAGCTCGATCGCGGGGCGGCCGGCGTTCAGCTCGATCTCGCCCGCGGCGGTGATGATCTCTCCGGGGATCATGGGGCTACCGGATCGGCTGGTGGACGGTGACCAGCTTGGTCCCGTCGGGGAAGGTCGCCTCCACCTGGATCTCGTGGATCATCTCGGCGACGCCCTCCATCACCTGATCCCGCGTCAGCACGGTCGCGCCGTCGCGCATCAGTTCCGCCACGCTGCGGCCGTCGCGGGCACCCTCCACCACGAAGTCGGTGACGAGCGCGGTCGCCTCCGGGTGGTTCAGCCGCACGCCGCGCTCCAGCCGACGTCGGGCGACGTTGGCGGCCATAGCGATCAGCAGCTTGTCCTTCTCGCGCGGCGTCAGGTGCATCGGCGGCTCCGATCGGGTCCGCCGAAGTATGGCGGCGGGCGTGTCAGGTGGTCCAGAGCCGTGGCAGCAGCGGCGGCAGCCCGAACAGCGCGGCGCGCAAGGGCGGGATCGCGGCCGCCAGCGCCGCCCGCACCGGGACCGCCGGTCCGAGCCAGCGGATCAGGACCACACCCTCCCGCGGCACGGTCGCGGCCCCCAGCGGTCCGGCGAGGTCCCGCAGCAGCGGCAGGCGGGGCGCCGCATCGGTCCCGGCATAGAGCAGCGTGGCGAAGGAGCCCGCGCCGGCGAAGCCGAAGCGGTCCGCCAGGGCGGCAGCCGGATCGTCCAGCCGCAGCGCATCGGCCCAGCGCAGCCGTCCGTCCACCCGTAGCCGCCAGGAATCGTGCAGCGTGCCCTGATCGAAGCGCTCCCCCCGCGCGGCGCGGCCGAAGACGAGCATCTCCGCCGCCAGCAGACGCGCCCCGGGGGCGAGGTCCACCTCCAGCCGCCGTCGCAGCCGCGCCCGGTCGAACAGAATCGTCTCCTGCGGCAACCACTCCAGCACCGCGCCTGTCTCGACGCGCAGCGCCGTCGCGATCCGCGTCTCTGGGCCGAGGGAGCGGTAAAGCTTCTCCGCAGCCGGCGTGCAGAGCGTCGCCGTGGCGCCGGGACCGGCCGTGGCGGCGATCCGCAGGCTGTCGCCCCCGGCCAGTCCTCCGGCCGTGTTCACCAGGGCGGCCAGAGGCGGCTCGTCCGGCTCGGGCGTCGGGAACAGGATGCGCAGCGGCGCGGATTGGTAGAGGTGTCGCAGCACGCTGCGCACGCCGTCCCGCTCGAAGCGCAGTTCGGCCACGCCCTCCGCGCGCTGGTGGCGGACGGCGCCGGGAGGGGCAGGCGATTCGGTCATCCGCCGCACAGTCTAGTCGTCGCCGCCGGGGTGTCACGGCGCCACCGGCCATGCGAACCTGAGGGAGAGGAGAACCCGCCCCATGCGCGCCCGCATCCGAGACACCGAGATCTACTTCGACGTGGAGGGAATGGGCCTCGTGCCTGACGGCCCCCGGATGCGGGAACGGCCCGTGGCCTTCATCCTGCACGGCGGGCCAGGCGGCGATCACAGCGGGTTCAAGCCCGGCTTCTCCGCGCTCGCGGACCGGATGCAGCTCGTCTACGTGGACCACCGCGGCCAAGGCCGTTCGTCGAAGGAGGACCCGTCCCGCTGGAACCTGGACGAGAACGTGGAGGACCTGGAGGCGCTCCGGCAGCATCTCGGCCTCGGACCGATCGTCTCCATCGGGACGAGCTATGGCGGGATGGTCTCCATGGCCCATGCCGCGCGCTATCCGGCCTCCGTCTCGCACCTCGTGCTGATCGTCACCGCGGCGCATGCCGGCTTCATGGCCCGCGCACAGGAGATCGTGGCGGAGCGCGGCACGGAGGAGCAGAAGCAGGTCTCCGCCATGCTCTGGAACGGCACGCTCGACACCTTGGAGAAGGTGCGCCGCTACTACGCGGTGATGGGCCCGCTCTACTCCACCACCTACGACGCGGAGCGCGGCCGCGACGCCCTCGCCCGCACCCTGCACGAGCCGGAGGCGCTGAACCGCGCCTTCCGCCCCGGCGGCTTCCTGCGGAGCTACGACCTGCGGCCGGAACTGTCCCGGATCACGGCGAAGACGATCATCCTCGCCGGCGCACATGACTGGATCTGCCCCCCGGAATTCGCCGAGGAGATCCACCGGCTGATCCCCGGCTCCGACCTGCGCATCTTCGCCAACAGCAGCCACTCCATCCGGGCGGACGAGCCGGAGGCGCTGTACGACGCGATCAAGGGCTTCCTGGTGTACTGAGCAGCGCCTCGGTCCGAGCGTCCGGCACGCCGCCGAAATACTTGTCCAGCCCCGCACGGAAGGTCGGCTCCTCCGGCCGCGCGCGGGCGAAGAGCGTCATGGAGGACCGGAACTTCAGGTCGTCAGGGCTGCCAAGGATGTCGCGGGCCGAGCGTCCCTCGACCGCATTCACCAGCCCGGTGCACTCGATCAGCCGCGGCCCGAGGACGGGATGCGCGAGATAGGCCCGCGCCTCCTCTATCGAGGCGATGCCGTAGCGATGCGCCATGGAGCTGTGGCCCAGCCCGCGGAGCTGCGGGAAGACGAACCACATCCAGTGGCTCTCCTTGCGGCCGGCCCGCAGCTCGCGCCGGACCGTCGCGATCACCTCCTCCTGCGCGTCCACGAAGCGGGCGAGGTCATGGGGGTCTGACATGGGTGGCCCTCCTTTCCGGCCGCCGCGGTCAATCCGCGGGCGCCGGGGCCGACAGGGGCGCCGCAGCCCCGTCCGGCCCCGGCATCCCGATCCGGCCCAGCCCCGGCAGCTTGATCGCCGGCCGCCGCAGGTCCAGCCCCGCGACGCCGCCGAGGATGTTCACCTCGATCCCCTCCACCCAACCCAGGGTCAGCCCGAGATAGCCGCCAAGGCTCAGCCGCATCCCGGTCCGCGACGGCGTCCAGCGCAGCCAGTTCCCGTCATACGGATAGTCCCTGCCGATCGCGGTCGGCGGCAGGGCCATGCGCACCTCAGGCACCGCGTCCAGCACCGCCGCGACGAAGGTGTTGGAGTTCGGCCCCGGCCAGGCCCGGTAATCCCCCAGGTTGCGCCAGGCGTAGTTCGCGATGGCCGCCTGCATCCGCGGGATCAGCGCCGCCGCGGCCGCTCCGTCCGCGGCATAGACCACCTCCGGCACCTGCCCGAACCAGCGGCCATCCGGCTCGAAGCCGTTCAGGCGGATGGGGTCTCCCCAGGCGGTGTAATCGTAGCGGGTGTAGCGGGACGCGCCCTCCGGCTTGAAGACGATCCAGCAATGGACGGCGAAGATCCCCCGCCAGCGGACCGTGGGCGCCGCGAAGACGCGCACGACGGCGCCCGGGTTCGTGGCCGGCGGCGGCAGCAGCCCGGCGCTGGACCGGTCCGCCGCCCACCAGTCCGTCCCCGCCACGCGGGCCTGGTAGCGGACGGCCGAGATGCCGAGGGGAAGGAGCCAGAACAGGGCGAAGAGAAGCAGCCCGGCCTTGAGGATCGTCATGGTCGGCCGGGATGTTGGGTGCGCCGCAGCACGAGGCAACCGGACCCCGCCCTCGTCACCCTTCGTCACAGCGGCGCGGGGGTCACCCGAACCGCTCGGCCGCGTAGGGGCGGAGGTCGGCGTTGGTCGGCTGCCCGAGGATGACCGGCGCCAGCATCGCCGCCGTGGGCGCCGAGCCCGTCAGCCCGAGATGCCCGTGCCCGAAGGCGAACCACAGTCCGGGCATCCGCGCGGCGGGCCCGATCACCGGGACGGAATCCGGCAAGCACGGGCGATGTCCCATCCAGTGCCCCTCCGCCCCCTCCCGGCTGGCCTGGGGCAGCACGGCCGCGAGGTCGTCATAGAGAAGATTCGCGCGCGCCGCGCTCGGCGGGCGGTCCAGCCCGCCGAACTCGACCGTTCCGGCGACGCGCAGCACACCCTCCATCGGCGTGATGAAGACCTTGCGGTCGGCCGGGATCAGCGGGCGGGTGAGCGTCACACCGGAGGCCGGCAGGTCCACGTGGTAGCCGCGCTGCGTCTCCAGCGGGATGCGGTAGCCCAGCGGGGCCAGCAGCCGGGCCGACCAAGCGCCGGCCGCGACCACCACCTCGTCGGCGGCGTAGGTCCCGTCCTCGCCCCGCGCGCCCGTCACGCGGCCGTCCGCCACGGTGATCCCTGTGATGCGGTCTCGTCGAATCTCGCCACCGGCTCGGACGAGGGCCTCGGCCACCGCCCGCGCGTAGCGGTGCGGCGCGGCGCAATAGGCGTGATCCGGCAGGAAGACGCCGACCTGATAGGCAGGCGACACCGCGGGCTCCAGCGACACGACGTCGGCGCGCTCGATCGTCTCCACCCGCGCGCCATGAGCCCGCCGGATGTCCCAGCCGGCCGCGTCCTTCGCGAGCTGCGGTCGGTCCCGGTAGAGATAAAGTTGCCCGTTGGGCCGGATCAGCTCCGCCGCGCCGATCTCCCGCGCCAGGGCAAGGTGCTGCTCCGTCGCCAGCCGCAGCAGCGCGTCCAGCGCCGCCGTCGCGCGGGCCACGGTGGCCGGCCGGGCCGCGGCGACGAAGCGCGCCAGCCAGGGCGCCGCCCGCAGCCAGTAGGCCGCGGGCACGTGCAGCGGCGCCGCGGGGTCAAGCAGCATGCCGGGCACCTGCCGCAGCAACCCCGGCATGGCCAGCGGCGCGACGGAGGAAGCGCTGATCGCCCCGGCATTGCCGAAGCTCGCCCCGCCCTCACCCGGCGGCGCGGGATCCACCACCGTGACCTCGGCCCCGCCCTGGCGCAGCCGGAAGGCGAGGGCGAGCCCCACGATCCCCGCACCGATGACGAGCACATGTTTCGGCCCGCCACCTCCGTCCGCCACGCTCATCGGCAAGTCAGGCCGCCGGGGAGAGGACGCGGATGACGCGGCTCTCGATCATCTCCCGGGTGCGGGCGGCATAGGCGGCCATGTGGGGCGCCGCGGCGTGGGCCTTCAGCGCCGCCGCGCTCTCCCACTTCTCGACCACCACGAAGGTGTCGGGACCGAAGGGCGTGCCGCCCGCCCCCTCCGCGTCGATGACCGGGACGTACTCGATGCAGCCGGCCTCCGCATGGACGGCCGGCATGTTGGCCCGGAAGATCTCCAGGACGGCATCCCGCATCCCCGGCTTGGCGGTGATGAAGGCGAGGACATGAATCACGCGGGCCGTTTCCTTCGGATGTTGAACAGGCCGAGGCTAGGCCCGGTCCGGCGCCCCGCCAACCCGCGCCCGGATGGGTCTTGAAGGGCTCCGGGCTGCCTTGCATATCGTTGCGCCGATTGGGTTTCCTGACTTGGAGAACGGCCTTGAGCGAGACAGTGGAGCGCCACGAATTCGGCGCGGAGGTGGGGCGGCTTCTGGACCTCGTGGTCCACGCCCTCTACTCGGACCGGGAGATCTTCCTGCGTGAGCTGGTGGCCAATTCGGCGGACGCCGTGGACCGGCGCCGCTTCGAATCGCTGACGGGCGGCGCGCCCTCCCTGCCGGAGGAAGCGGCCGTCCGGATCACGCCGGACAAGGCGGCCCGCACGCTGACCATCTCCGATCCCGGCATCGGCATGACGAAGGCGGAGCTGGCGGAGAACCTCGGCACCATCGCTCGCTCTGGCACCCGCGCCTTCAGCCAGACGCTGTCGCAGGCGAAGCCGGATGAGCGCCCGAGCCTCATCGGTCAGTTCGGCGTCGGCTTCTACTCCGCCTTCATGGTGGCGGACCGGGTGGAGGTCACGTCCCGCCGCGCCGGCGCGGAGGAGGCCTGGCGATGGGCCTCCGAGGGACAGGGAAACTACACGCTGGAGCCCGCGACGCGGGAGGACGGCGGCACCGACATCGTCCTGCACGTCAAGGCGGACGCCGAGGAGTTCCTGGAGCCCATCCGCCTGCAGACCATCATCCGGAAATGGGCCGACCACATCACCATCCCGATCATCCTGGCCCATGACGGCAAGGAAGAGCGGGCGAACGAGGGCACGGCGCTCTGGCGCAAGCCGAAGTCCGAGATCAGCGCGGAGAGCTACACCGAGTTCTACCGGCACCTCGGCCACAATTTCGACGAGCCCTGGGCGACGCTGCACTGGCGGGCCGAGGGATCGCTGGAGTTCACCGCCCTTCTCTTCATCCCCGGCATGAAACCCTTCCAGGCGGTAGAGGGCGAGCGCGAGAGCCGCGTGCGCCTGCATGTCCGCCGCATGTTCATCACGGACGAGGCCGCGCTGCTGCCGCCCTGGCTGCGCTTCGTGCAGGGCGTGGTGGACACGGAGGACCTGCCCCTCAACGTCTCCCGTGAGATGCTCCAGTCCACCCCGGTGCTGGCCCGCATCCGCCGTGCCGTGACCGGCCGCGTCCTGTCCGAGCTGAAGACCCGCGCGAAGGACGGAGAGGAATACGCGAAGTTCTGGGAGAATTTCGGCCCCGTCCTGAAGGAGGGCGTGTGGGAGGATGCCGAGCACCGCAAGGAGCTCGCGGGCCTCATGCGCTTCCGCTCCTCCGCCGTGGAGGGCTGGACGTCGCTCGCCGACTACGTCTCCCGCATGAAGGACGGGCAGGAGGCGATCTACGTCCTTTCCGGCGACTCTCCGGAGGCATTGGCCAAGTCGCCGCAGCTGGAGGGCTTCCGCGCTCGCGGTGTGGAGGTGCTGCTGCTCTCCGACGGCATCGACGCCTTCTGGCCGGACCGCCTGGACCGCTTCGAGGAGAAGCCGATCCGCAGTATCACCCAGGGCGCGGTGGACCTCTCGAAGATCGGTGAGGCGGAGACGTCCGGCGAGGCGGCCGACCTGTCGAAACTCGTCCCATTGCTGAAGGATGCGCTGAAGGACGACGTCTCCGACGTGCGCGCCACGGACCGGCTGGTCGAGAGCGCCGTCGTGCTCTCCGCCGGCGAGTATGGGCCGGACCTGCACATGCAGCGCCTGCTCCGACGCGCCGGGCGCGACATGGGGTTGGGGATGCCCGTGCTGGAGGTGAACCCCCGGCACGCGCTGATCCGCGCCCTGGCGGCGCGCGCCGAGGCAGGTGAGGCGGTGGAGGCGGATGCGGGCATCCTGCTCGACCTCGCGCGGCTGCAGGACGGCGACACGCCGCGCGATCCGGCGGGCTTCGCGCGGCGCGTGGCGGAGATGCTCGCGCGCGGCGCCGGCTGACACCCGCATCGGACTGCAAACGGTCAAGCCGCGCGGATTGCGCGGCTTGACGCTCCGCGCGGCGGGCTCTCATAGTCCGTGCGGACCCGAACCATGCAAGACATCCTGCACAGCGCCCCGGATCGCCTGGGCATCCAGGCCTTCGCCCGGCCGCGCAGCGCCCCGCGCCTGCCCCGCATCGCGCGCGGGGAGGGCATCTGGCTCATCGACACCGACGGCAACCGCTACCTCGACGCCTCCTCCGGCCCCGTCGCCAGCAACCTCGGCCACGGGCATCCGCGCATCCTCGCCGCGATGGAGGCGCAGGCACGCGAGGCCGTCTTCGCCTATCCCAGCCAGTTCGAGAGCGCGGCGAACATCGAGTTCGCCGCCCGGCTGACGCGCTTCACCGGGCCTGGGCTCGACCGCGCCTTCGTGGTCGCCGGCGGGTCGGAGGCGGTGGAGAGCGCGATCAAGTTCCTCCGCCAGCACGCGGTCGCCACGGGCGAGGCATCCCGTTGGAAGGTCATCGGCCGGCAGCCCGGCTATCACGGCAACACGCTCGGCGCCCTCGCCGTCTCCGGCGACGACCACGCGCACGAGGTCTTCGGCCCCCTGCTGCGCGCCGTGCCGCGCGTGCCGGCGCCCCTCACCTACCGCCTGCCGCCCAACCACACGGCCGAGAGCCACGCCCGCGCCTGCGCCGCGGCGCTGGAGGAGGCGATCCTGCGGGAGAATCCGGAGACGGTCCTCGCCTTCATCATGGAGCCGGTGGGCGGACTGGCAACCGGCGCGCTGGTGGCGCCCGACATCTATTATTCCGAGGTGCGTCGCATCTGCACCCAGCACGGCGTGCGCCTCATCTACGACGAGGTGATGAGCGGTGCCGGCCGCACCGGCAAGTTCCTCGCCGCTGACCACTGGCCCGACGCGCGACCCGACGTGGCCGTGCTCGCGAAGGGCCTCTCCGCCGGCTATGCGCCGATGGGCGTGGCCCTCGTGCCAGCGGAGATGGCGGAGACGGTGGTCGAGGCCGGCGGCTTCATGCATGGCTTCACCTACTCCGGTCACGTGATGAACTGCGCCGTCGGCGCCGCCGTGCTGCGAGAGATCGAGGAGGCCGACATCGTCGGCAACGCCGCCCGCATGGGTGTGGCGCTGCGGTCGCGGCTGGACGCGCTGATGGCCGCCAGCCCCATTGTCGGCGACATCCGCGGCAAGGGCCTGCTCATGGCCATGGAGCTGGTCGCGGATCGCGAGACGAAAGCGATGATCCCGCTGGAGCGCATGGCGCCCTACCGCGTGCAGGCGATCGCGTTGCGGCACGGCCTGGCGCTCTACTGCCGCCGGACGTCGCGCGGAGCTTATGGCGACTGGCTGATGATCTCGCCGCCGCTGACGGTCACGGAGCCCGAGCTGGACGTGCTGGTGGAGCGGCTGACGACGACGCTGGACGAATACGCCGCCGAGCTTCGGGCGGAGGGCGTGATCCGCTGAGGCCGGGACCGGCCGGATCAAGGAGACGGACATGAGCGGGACGATGACGCGCCGTGGCGCGATGCTGGCGGGGGCCGCGGTACTGGCAGCGCCCTCCCTGTCGCAGGCGCAGCGCGGGCCCGATCCGCGCGTGCTGCGCTTCGTGCCGCAGGCATCGCTCTCCAACCCCGATCCCGTTGCCTCCGTGGCCGGCGTGTCCGTGAACCACGGCTTCTACGTCTTCGATACGCTGTACGGCGTGGATGCGCAGATGCGGCCGCGGCCGCAGATGGCGGAGGGCCACACCACCTCCGACGACGGCCTCACCTGGACCATCCGCCTGCGGGAGGGCCTGTTCTTCCACGACGGCGAACCGGTGCGCTCCCGCGACTGCGCCGCCAGCCTGCGCCGCTGGGGGGACCGCGACACCTTCGGCCGCACCCTCTCCGCCGCCGTGGCGGAGTGGCAGACGCCCGACGACCGCACGCTGGTCGTGAAGCTGAAGCGTCCCTTTCCGTTGCTGGTGGACGCCATCGCCAAGCCCGGCACGGTGCCCGCCTTCATCGTGCCGGAACGGCTGGCCGCGACCGATGCGGTGCGCACCATGCCGGAGATCATCGGCTCCGGTCCTTACCGCTTCGTCGCGAACGAGTTCGTCGCGGGCGCGAAGGCCGTCTACACGAAGTTCGACCGCTACAGGCCGCGCCAGGAGGCGCCGGAATGGACCGCCGGCGGCAAGGTGGTGAACTTCGAGCGGGTCGAGTGGATCATCATGCCGGACCAGGCGACCGCCGCCGCCGCCCTGCAATCCGGGGAGGTGGACTGGTGGGAACAGGTCTCAGCCGACCTCATCCCGCTGCTGCGCCGGAACCGCGACATCGCCATCGCGAACGGCGATCCCGCCGGCTACATGGGCGTGCTGCGCTTCAACCACCTGCACCCACCCTTCGACAAGCTGAAGGCACGGCAGGCCGTGCTGGCCGCGATCGAGCAGCCGGACTTCATGGCGGCGGTGACCAACAACGACCCGACCGCCTTCAACGTCTGCCACTCCTTCTTCCCCTGCACCACACCCTATGGCCGCGCCCCCAGCCCAGACCCGATGACGGGCGGCGGGCTAGACCGCGCCCGCGCCCTGCTGCGCGAGAGCGGCTATGCCGGGGAAAAGGTGACGCTCCTCAACCCCTCGGACTTCCCCTCCATCGCGCCGCTCGGGCTGATCGCGAACGACCTGCTGACGCGCATCGGCTTCAACATGGAGTTCGTGACGACGGACTGGGGCACCGTCATCGGCCGGGTGAACAACCGCAACCCGCCGGCCCAGGGCGGCTGGAATCTCTACCCCGTGTGGTGGAGCGGCATGGGGATCGTCACCCCCACCCAGAACGCCCTCATCCGCGGCCAGGGCGCCGGCGGCTGGAGCGGCTGGTACGAGAGCGCTGACATGGAGGCGCTGAACGAGCGCTGGCTCTCCGCCCCGACCGAGGCCGAGCGCATGGCGATCGGCAGCCAGATGCAGGACATCGCCTTCCGCGACGTGCCCACCGTGCCGCTCGGCCAGTTCTTCATCCGCACCGCCTATCGCCGCTCCCTGACCGGGCTGCTGGAGGGACCGCGCCCCGTGCCCTGGAACATCCGCCGGGCGTGACCGGGGTGCTGCCGCCGGTCACCGGCTACCTCGACCGCCTCTCCCGCCGTCCGGGAGAGCGGATCACAGCCCATGTCAGCCTGCGCGAGCCTGGCCCCTGCCGGGCGCGCCTCGTCCGCGTGGTCAGCGGCGACCCCAACCCGGCCGGTCCGGGCCTGGACCTGCGCCCTATGCCGGACGTGTTCGACCACGGCTTCGACGGTATGCACCAGCCCGCCCGCATCGGCTCCTGGGGCCTCGTCCGCGGCGGGCCACGCCTGTGGCCAGAGGCAGCGCAAGTCTGGGCCGTGCTCGTCCACATCGCCCGCGACGCCGCGCCGGCGACGGTGCTGGCCACCGACGGCCTCGTGATCCGCGCCGGCACCGACGGGGCCGAAGCCGAGATCACCGCCGGCGGCGTCACGGCGCAGATGCGCATCGGCGCGCCGCTGGCCCCGATGACGTGGCACCGGATCTGGCTGTCCCATGATCCAGGCACCGGGTACGCGGTGCTCGGACAGGCGCCCCTCGGCGCCGGGCGCAACGACGTGATCGTCGCGCGGCTGCCGCCCGGTCCTGTTGCAGCGCCCACGACAGTCACCTTCGCCGCGCGCGGAGCGGACAACCCGGAGAACCACTTCACCGGCCGCATCGAGGACCCGCTGGTGGCGGAAGCCTGGGTCGATTCCTGGCCGGATCCGCTGGCCTGCCCCGCCGCCGCCGACACGTTGCGCGCCCGCTGGGACTTTTCCATCGGTATCGAGACGGATGCCGTCACCGACACCGGCCCGGACGGGCTGCACGGCGTCCTGTTCCACCACCCCACGCGCGCCGTGGTCGGGGCGCGCTGGACTGGGCAGGAAGCCTGCTGGCGCCACGCGCCGGCCGACTACGCCGCCATCCACTTCCACGCCGATGACGTGGGCGACCTCGGCTGGTCCCCCTCCTTCACCTTCGACGTGCCGCCGGACCTGCCGAGCGGCGCCTACGCCTTCCACCTGACGGTTGCCGGCGGCGAGGACTGGCTCCCCTTCTACGTCCTGCCCCGCCGCGAGGGACCGCGGCCAGCGGTCGTCTTCCTCGCCTCCACCTTCACCTATCAGGCCTATGCCAACCACGCCCGCGGCAACGCGGACGCCGCCTATCACGCGCGCGCCGCGGCCTGGGGCGCCTATCCCTACAATCCAGACCAAGTCACCGCTTTCGGCAACTCCACCTACAACCGGCACCCGGACGGCAGCGGCGTCTCGCTCTCATCCCGCCTGCGGCCGGTGCTGACGATGCGGCCGGGCTTCCTCACCTTCAACGACGCGCGCGGCTCCGGCCTGCGGCACTACCCCGCCGACACGCATCTCCTCGCCTGGATGGAGGCGCGCGGCATCGCATTCGACGTGGTAACGGACGAGGACCTGGACGACGAGGGGGTGTCGCTGATCGCGCCCTACCGCGTCCTGCTCACGGGCAGCCACCCGGAATACCACACCGGGCGTATGCTCGACGCGCTGACCTCTTACCGCGACCACGGCGGGCGCCTCGTCTATCTTGGCGGCAACGGCTTCTACTGGCGCATCGCCCGTGATCCCGCGCGCCCGCACCTCATCGAGATCCGCCGCGCCGAGGGCGGCATCCGCGCCTGGGACGCGGAGGCCGGCGAATACTACCACCAGCTCGACGGCCAGCTCGGCGGCCTCTGGCGCCGCAACCGGCGGCCACCCCAGGCCCTGGTCGGCGTCGGCTTCAGCGCGCAAGGGCTGTTCGAGGGCACGCATTACCGCCGCCTGCCCGCCTCCCACGACGAGCGCCACGCCTGGATGTTCGAGGGCGTGCCGGAGGTCTTCGGCGACACCGGCCTGTCCGGCGGCGGCGCCGCGGGCTTCGAGCTGGACCGCGCCGATGTTCGCCTCGGCACCCCGCCGGAGACGGTGGTGCTCGCCCAGTCCGAGAACCCGCCCGCCTCCTTCGTGACGGTGCCGGAGGAACTCCTCTCCCACATCGCGACCGTGACGGGCGAGAGCGTGGAGGCGCTCAAGCGGGCGGAGATCGTCTATTTCGAGACGCCCGGCGGCGGCGCCGTCTTCTCCGTGGGCTCCATCACCTTCTGCGGCAGCCTCTGGAACGGCACGGCCTTCGACGGGCCGGTGTCGCGCCTGCTGGAGAATGTGGTCCGACGCTTCTCTGCCGCCTGACGGGCCTCAGCCCGTCAGCCAGCGGAGGGACCGGCGCAGCGCCCCCGTGGCGTCGCCCTCGAAGGGTCGGCCATGGGCGAAGATCACCCGATCCGGCCGCAGCGCGATCAGGCGGGATGCGGCCTCCGCCGCCTCCGCCCGCCGCATCTTCACCACGGCGCGGAGATAGGGCGGCGCACGACCGTCCGGTGCTGTGATCCCCAGCAACCGCGCCATCGGTCGGAGCAGACCCGGCAGCTTCGTCGGCTCCAGGTTCAGCACGAGATCGGTCAAGACGAGCGTGCGGGACGGCCGGTGAAACAGGGCGCATTCATGGAAGCCGAGCCCGCCGGGCACCGTGACCATCTCCATCTCCGGGCCCCACTCAGCAGGGGCGGCGTGGCCGAGGTCGTGGTCCAGGCGCAGCCCGCTCCGCTGGACCTGCCCGCGCTCCCGCAGGCCCGGCGCCGCCCAGGTGGTCGCGTCCGGCAGGGCGCGCTGCCACTCCTTCAGGAAGGTCCAGTGAGCGATGTTCGGGGCGACCAAATGTTGGATCGGACCGATTGCCTGCAGCGCCTGCTGCAATTCGGGGCTGTACCGCGTGGGCGAGTGAAGCAGCAGGCCGCCTTCCTCCAACCGGAAGACCGTCATGCGGACCGGCAATGTTGGCCTTGGCCCATGACCCTCCATGAGGGAGTCCACGACGAAGACGTTGCGCGCCACCGCCTTCGGCATGTCCAGCGGCACGTAGCCTGGTCCCTCTGGCGCCGAGGCGGGAACGCGAGGCACGTCGTGGCTCAGCGCGACCACCGCCAATTCCGTCAGCCCCACGCCGACGAGCAGGGCGCGCCCGCCCCGCGCCTCGCTCCCCATCAGCAGGCCCGCGGCCACGAGCGACACGCCGCCCAGCGCGTCCAGCGCCAGATGCTGGCGCATCGGGATCAGCGGCCGCACCCCACCCTCGTAATCCGTCACCAGGGAATAGGCGGTGTGGTAGGCGCCCGCCGCACGGAGCGCCGCGCGTACCGCGGGCGGCAGCGCATGCGAGGCGGAGAGCCCAGCGAGCGCGGCGGAGACACCGTAATCGATGGCAGCGTGGACGCGGGTCGGGATCATCGGGGCGCCTCCGGACAGGTGGACGCCAAACGGGACAGCCTCGGGATGGATGCTCCGGTCAAGCTTCAGCCACCGGGTGTCGGTACCCGCCCCTGCGCGGCGAGCCGCCTCCTTCCGGCGTCAATCCGCCCACATCCCCCCATTCACGTCGAGGACTTCTCCCGTGACGAAGCCGGCGGCTTCGCTGGCCAGGAACAGCACCGCCTCCGCCACGTCCTCCGCCCGGCCCATGCGGCCCACCGGAATCAGCGCCTTCAGCGTCGCCGGGAAGTCCGCTGTCATGGCAGAGGCGACAGGTCCGGGCGCCACGGCATTCACCGTGATCCCATCCGCCGCCAGCTCACGCGCGAGAAAGAAGGTGATGGCGTGCACGCCGGCCTTGGAGGCGCCATAGGCCGCGTTGCTGGCGCGCGTCTGCTCGCCCGGGTCGATCCAGGGGCGCGGGTTCCCGCCATTCTTGCCGATCACCGAGCCGAGGTTGACGATGCGGCCGTAGCCCTGCTGCCGCATCGCGGGGATCACCGCCTGGCAGCACAGGAAGCTGCCCTTCAGGTTGACCGCCAGCACGCGGTCCCACTCCTCCTCGGGCAGGGTTGCTGCCGGGCCCATCGAGACGATGCCCGCCACGTTCACGAGGATATCCAGCCGGCCGAAGGCCTCGAGCGTAGCCCGAACGGCGGCCTCGATGTCCGGGCGGTGCGTCACGTCGGCCGCGGCCCCGATCGCGCAGCCCCCGGCTTCCAGCATGGGGTCCAGCACCGCGCGCGGAGCCGTCCGATCGGCCAGGCAGAGTGCCGCGCCCTCCTGCGCGAAGCGGCGGGCCACGGCGGAGCCGATCCCGCCCGCAGCGCCGGTAATCAGCGCCACACGGCCTTCCAGGCGGCTCATCGGACCCATGATCGGCGTCGCGTCATGCCTTCTCCGTTCCGTCCGCCTGGCGGGCCTTACCGCGATGAGTCGGCGTGGATGTTTGCGGACCGGATCACCGCCGTCCAGCGCTCCTGGTCCTCCGCCACGAAGCGCATCCGACCGCGCCGTCCCACGGCACGACTTGGAGCCGGGTGACTTCCCACTCGTACGTTCGAGCCTCGGAACCACTCGGGCGACCGGCAGAGGCTGATCGACTCCCGCCTGGGTACCGAGTGCCACCCGGGCCGCACGCACCGCTTGCCCCGATGCTAATCGACGCGGGCGCCTGACAGGGAGACCGCCCGCCGCCACTTCTCCAGCTCGGCCCGGTGAAAGGCGGTCGTCGCCGCAGGATCCGCCCCGATGATGGTCGCGCCCTGCTCCAGCAACCGGTCGCGAACGGAGGGCCGGTTCAAGGAGGTGCGGATCTCCGCCGACAGACGCTCGACCAGCGGTGCCGGTGTGCCCGCCGGCGCGAAGTAGATGATCCAGGCCGCCGCATCGAAGCCGGGCACCGTCTCGGCCACCGCGGGCACGTCCGGCAGCATCGGCGAGCGCTCCGACGAGGTGACGGCGATGGGCCGCAACTGTCCCGCGCTCAGGAATCCAGGAAGCGAGGGCAGCCCTTCGACCGCCAGCTGAACCTCGTTCTGCATCACGGCCTGGACCGCGGGCGTGCCGCCGCGGAACGGGACATGGACGATCTCGATGCCTGTCGCGGCGCGCAGCAGCTCGAAGGCGAGATGGCTCGTGGTGCCGTTTCCAGAGGACGCATAGTTGAGCCCGCCCGGCCGCGCCTTCGCCGCGGCGACGAGATCGGCGAGCGTGCGGATCGGCGAGGACGGTGCCACGACCATGACCTGCGGGAAGGATACCGCGTGGCTGACCGCGACAAAGTCCCGGACCGCATCATACGGCAAGCTCTGGAACAGGAACGGATTGATGCCCATGGTCCCGGGCGATCCGACGAGCAACGTCGTGCCATCGGGCCGCGCGCGCGCTGCCGCCTCCGTCCCGATATTGCCGGAGGCGCCCGTCCGGTTCTCGACGACGACCTGGGCCGAGAGCCGCTCGGCCAGGTCGGCCGCGATCAGCCGGGTGACCACATCCACCGCCGCGCCCGCGGAGAAGGGATTGAGGAAGCGGACCGGCCGATCCGGCCAGGGCGCACCCTGGGCACGAAGGGAGGGCGCGGCCAGGGCGGCCGGACTGGCGAGCAGGACGCGGCGGCGCATGGTACGGGTCCTCAGGGGTGAGCCCAGAATCGGGCCAGGATCGCACAGCCTGTCAAGGCGGACGCCTTGGCCGCGGGGCTCGGGCGGACGACAATCGTGCGATGGCTCAATCGGACGTCCTCATCTGTGGCGCGGGCGCGGCCGGAATGGTCGCGGCCCTCGCCGCCGCCGCGCGCGGCAGGCGCGTGGCCCTGCTGGATCCGGCGCCGGAGGAGCCCTCGAACCTCGCGATCTCCGGTGGGCTCTTCGCGGCGGCGGGCACGCGCTGGCAGCGTGCGATCGGAATCTCGGATGGACCTGCGCGCTTCGCCGCCGATGTCCGGACGAAGACGGGCGGCAGCGCCGATCCCGTCGTGACCGCGGCGGTGACGCGCCACTCCGGGCGCGTCGCGGAGTTCCTCGCGGACGTCGCGGGATTGCCGGTCCATCTTCACACGGCGGGCACCTGGCCCGGCCACTCCGTCCCCCGCCTCCATGCGACTCCCGCCGAAAGCGGGGCCGAGTTGTCGGCTCTCCTCCGGGCGGCCGTGTCACGGGACGCGCGGATCGAACGCCGTGACGGAGAGGCCCTGGTGGGTCTCGCCCCGGGCATGGTTGAGGTATCGGCGAACGGCACCCGACACCACCGACAGGTGCGAAAGGTCATCCTCGCCACCGGAGGCTTCGGTGCCGCTCCGGACCTCCTCACTCAGTTCTGCCCTGCCGCGGCCGGCGCCGTACACGTCGGCGGGGGACGCTCGGACGGGATGGCGCTGCGCCTGGGCATCGCGCTCGGCGCCGCGATCGCCTGCACCGATGCGTATCAGGGACAGCCCCATGTCTCTCCATACCTGATCGAGGGGCAGCGCCCGCGCTTCGGCGCTTCCCTGCCGGCCCTGGGCGCGATCATGGTGAATCGAAGAGGCCTGCGTTTCGCGGCGGAGGACATGGGTCCTTCGGAACTCGCCGGCCATGTCCTCGCCCAGCCGGTGGGGCGTGCCTTCGAGATTTGGGGAGAGGCGGCGCAGACGGCCGCGATCGGAGGAGGTCCCTTCCGCCACGCGGTAGAACTTGGTGCCGTGCGACGATTTGATACCGCCTCCTCCCTGGCTGCGGCGTTCGGGCTACCAGACCGGACCTTCGCGGCGACGCTGGACCATGTCACGGCTTGCTTCGCCGGGCAGGCAGAGGACCCGTTCGGACGCCACAACTGGGGCACGCCGCCCACCCCGCCCTTCTTCGCGGCGGAGATCACGGGGGGGCTTGCCCACACGCAGGGCGGTCTGCTCGTCGATGATCGCGCCCGCGCCCTGCGGCCTGATGGAACGCCGATCCCGTGGCTCTTCGCGGCCGGCGGTGCTGCCTGCGGCATCTCGGGTCATGGTGCGACGGGCTACGTGCCGGGGAATGGGCTCGCGCAGTCCTTTACCCTCGGACTTCTGGCGGGAGAGGCTGCTGCATCCTGACCGGGCATGACGACGCGTCGGCCCACCGCGGCCGCTCGGCGGAGACGCGGGTACCGAAGGGGCGCGTTGCGACGATCACAGACACAAGTTCCTCGATGTGCCGATGGCCGGCGTCGCCCGCATGGCGTCGCGGCACGCGCCTCCGTGCCGCGCGCCATGTCCATCGCGGCGGACAGCTCACCCCAGGCGCGATCCACCATGCGCCGCGACCTCACACCGTCGCCGGCATCAGCAACGCGTCGATCTCGGCCTGAGACATGTTGCCGGGCGCGACTGCGCTGCCGGGGTTCGGCCCCTCGCTCTTCCACTCGGTCGCGATCCGCGCGCTTCCGGGTGTGGGACGGCCGCGGCGGCTACCAACCCGGTGGCGGTCATCCTGCGCCAGGACAGACATCGCCTTGAACAAGGTCTTCTGCGTCACAGGCTTCGCCACCACCCAGGTCACCCCGCTGTCGCGCGCCAGGGCCACATCCGCAAGGCGGGTCTGAGTGGTCAGCAGGATCACCGGCGCCGCGCGGCCGGGCATGTGGCGGCTCAGTCGCAACCGGCTCGTGAAGGCATAGCCGTCCAACCCGGGCAACACCGCGGCGACGATGACGAGGTCCACCGCCTCACGCGATAGGTGCGCCAGCCCCGCCTCGGCCCCGCGGAACTGCGCGACGCGGTTCACCCCCAAGCCCTTCAGGATCTGGGCGACGATCTCGCCTTCCGCGTCGCTTTCCTCGATGACCAGGACGGAGAGGTTGCGCATCGAAAGGCGAGGCTGCGGCGCCTCCCCGTCAGACACCGCCCGCCTCGAAGAGTTCGCAGTCCTCCACGGCCCCAGGCTCTTCGATGCCTGCCCCGCTCAGGCGGCGTGCCAGGCCGGACAGGGTCAGCCCGCGGACCGCCGCGGCGACGTCGGCCCGCCACGCCGGGGGCAGGGTCGGCGCCAAAGCGTCGAGGAAGTCCGCGAGGCCCTGCAGGCGCTGGGTCAGCAAGTCCAGCGACTGAAGGCTCTCGACCGTCCGCGCGCAGAGGCGGGTGCCCGGCACGGGCAGCGCGGCCTGAAGCCCGGCGGCCATCCGAGCAAGATCGGACGCCTCGCGCCCCACTGCGCCGAGGATGTCGCACAAGCCCGTGCAGGCCCCGTCCTTGGCCGCATGGCCATCCATCACAAACACCCTCGGTTCCATGCGGATCAGAACAGCTCCACGTTGCCGGCCTCGACCGGCGGAGGCGCCTTCACCCGGCGCTCCTCAGCGAAGACCTTCGCCTCGTGCCCCTCGATCACGAGCTGCCGGGCGCGGCCGGTGACCGGCCAGAACTGGATCCGCCGCCCCCGTTCCCCGCGCAGGCTGCCGCCGGAATGGGCGATCCGCTCCTCCCGCAGGAATCGTTCGGCGAAGGCGGCGTTCTGCGCGCCGACATCGGTCAGCCCGTCCAACATCCGCGCGCCGCCGAAAAGCTTCGCCTCCAGCCGCTCTCGGCGCGCGCCCCGGCGCAGCAGGCCGTTCACCAGCAGCTCCATCGCGTGCACGCCGTAGCGCATGGACTCCCCGCCCCCCCCGATCTCGCCCGGCAGGAGGAAGTGGTTCATGCCTCCCACCCCGGCGACGGGATCGCGCAGGCAGGCCGCCACGCAGGAACCGAGGATCGTCGTCAGCACCACCTCCGGATCGGCCGTCACGCGAAACTCGCCCTGCACGATGTTCACGCGGCGATCCACGCCTGGGGCGGGCAGCGGGCCCTCTATCCCGGCTGTTCCGGCCGCCGTCATGTGAGCGGCCCGAACACGGCCTCGATCTTCTCCCGCAGCGTCTCCACGGTGAAGGGCTTCACGATGTAGTTGTTAACGCCGAACTGCACGGCCTTCTGCACCAAGTCCTTGTCGGCGCGGCCCGTGAGCATGATGTAGGCCGTCTTCGATGTCGGCGGATGCAGGCGAATGGCGCGCAGCAGCGCGATCCCGTCCAGCTTCGGCATGTTGAAGTCGGCGATCACGAGCTGCGCGGGGTTGGCGATCTGGCGCCGCAGCCCGTCCTCCCCATCCCCGGCCTCATCCACGTCGGTGAAGCCGAGCTTCGTCAGCCCGTCGCGCACGAGGAGGCGCATGGATTGCTGATCGTCCACGACAAGGACGCGCATGGAAGCGGCAGACGGCATTCAGGGCTTCTCCCCGCGCAGGGCATTGGTGATGTCGGTGATCTCGGCGGCCATGGCTTCCAGGCGGACCTGCTTCTCAACCGCGCCGATCTCGAAGGCGGCCCTGGGCATGCCTTAGACGACGCAGCTCGCCTCGTCCTGGCCAAGGGTGCGAGCCCCGGCCCCGCGCATGGCCAGCAGCCCCTGCGCCCCGTCCCGCCCCATGCCGGTCAGGATGACGCCGAGCGCCCGCGGCCCGACGGCCTTCGCGACCGAGGCGAAGAGCGCGTCCACCGAGGGGCGGTGCCCGCTCGTCAGCGGCCCGGGCACGAGGCGGCAGCGCGGCGGGCTCGAACCCACGACCTGCAGATGCGCTTCTCCGCCCGGTGCCAGGTAGACGCGTCCTGGCTGCAGCACCGCGCCGTCGCCGGCCTCGCTCACCTCGGCGGCGCAGGTGCGGTTCAGCCGCTCGGCGAAGCTGCGGGTGAAGGTGGCGGGCATGTGCTGCGTGATGACGGTGGGCGGGCCATTCGCTGGCAAGGCGCTCAGGATCGTCAGCAGCGCTTCCACCCCGCCGGTCGAGGAACCAATGGCGAGCAGCCGTCCATCGGACCGATACCCCGCCATGGCAGGCGCCGACGACGCCCGTCCGCCCGAGGGTCGCAGGCGCGCCCGCGCCGCGGCGCGCACCGTATCCGGCAGGTGATCGAAGGCTCCCGGCCCAGCCACCGACGGCTTCGCGACGCAGTCAAAGGCGCCGAGCTCCAACGCCCGCAAGGTCGCGTCCGCCCCGCGGCTGGTCAGCGAGGAGACCATGATCACCGGCATCGGCCGGAGACGCATGATCTTGTCGAGGAACTCCAGCCCGTTCATCGCCGGCATCTCGATGTCGAGCGTCAGCACGTCCGGGTTCAGTGCCTTGATGGCCTGCCTTGCCTCGGTAGAGTCGCAGGCGAGGCCGACCACCTCGATCTCCGGGTCGCGGCGGAGCGTGGCCGCGATCAGCCCGCGCATGGTCGCCGAGTCATCCACCACCAGGACGCGGATCACGGCGCAGCGCCCCCGCGCTTGCGATAGACGGTGATCCCGGTGCTCTCGAACGCGCCGGCGGCCGGTCCGTTCACTCGCTCCGAATGGCCGATGTAGAGATGGCCGCCCGGCGCGAGCAGGGGCACGAATCGCTGCCACACCCCGGCCTGCGTGCCCTCCTCGAAGTAGATCACGACGTTGCGGCACATGATTGCCTGGAAGAATCCCCTCATCGGCCATGCGCCGATGAGATTCAGCTCCCGGAAGTGAACGAGTCCGCGCGCGGGGTCCGCCACCGCCCAGCGCCCATCCCCGGCCCGCTCGAACCATCGCTGTCGAAGCGCGGGCGGCACGCCTTCGAGCGCGGCCTCGGCATAGAACCCAGCCCTCGCCTCGGACAGGATCATGGGGTCGATGTCCGTCGCCAGGATTTTGACGTCGAAGCGCGGCGCTTCCGGCATCAGGGATAGGATCGTCATCGCAATCGAGTACGGCTCCTGCCCGGAGGAACAGGCCGCCGACCAGATCCGCACCTTTCCGCCGCGCTTCGCCTCTTCCAGCAGTGGCGGCAGCAGCACCGTCCGCATGTGGTCGAAGTGGTGGGGCTCCCGGAAGAAGCGCGTGACGTTCGTCGTCAGCGCGGTCAGCATGTGCCGCCGCTCTTCCGCGCCCTCCGGCCCTGCGGCCAAGGCACAATATTCGCGGAAGCTTCGCAGCCCGAGCACCCGCAGACGCTTCGCCAGTCTCGAATAAACGAGCGTTGCCTTGCCCTCCGGCAGGGCGATCCCGGCCTCTTCGTGCAGCAGGGCGGCGATGATATGGAAATCACCGGCGGTCAGGGGGAACTCGCCCTCGACCAGCGTCGCGCCGTCCCGGCTCGCGATGCGCGTCAGCGCGCCCATCCCTCAGGCGGCCTCCAACTCGGCCGCCGGCAGGACGCGGTCCAGCGAGATAAGCGAGACCATCCGCTGATCGATCGCCAGCAGGCCGCGCACGAAGAGCCGCACGCGCTCCGACGCGACATCCGGCGGTGGCTGGATGACCGCATCGCCGACCGTCAGGATATCGGATACCGCGTCCACCAGCAGGCCCAGCACCTGCTTGCCGACCTGCGCGACGATGATGACATGACGCTGCGAGGGCTCTGACGGCGGCAGGCCCAGCCGCTCCGCCAGGTCGACGATGGGCAGCACCGCGCCCCGCAGGTTGATCACGCCGCGCACATAGGCCGGCGCGTGTGGCAGCGGCGTCGCGGGCGTCCAGCCGCGGATCTCCCGCACGGCCATGATGTCCACGCAGAACTCCTGGGCGCCGATGCGGAAGGAGATCAGCTCGCGCTCGGCGGACGTCGCGTCATGCATAAGCGAAACCTGCGGTCTGGAGTTCGGTGCGGGGCGGGCCGGAGCGGTGGGCGGCCACGATCGTGTCGACGTCGAGGATCAGCGCGACCCGCCCGTCCCCCAGGATTGTCGCCGCCGCAATGCCGCGGACGCTCTGGTAGTTCGCCTCAAGGCTCTTGATGACGACTTGGCGCTGCCCCTGGATGTTGTCGACCACGAGCGCGGCCCGTGCCCCTCCCTCGCCCTCGATCAGCAGCGCGACACCGGCGCCCGCCTCCCCCGCCGCGTCGCGGTAGCCGAGGCATACCCCCACGTCGATCAAGGGGATGTAGGTGCCGCGGATGGAGATCACCTGCGCCCCGTGGCCGAGGCTGTGCACCTCGCTGGCTTTCGGCTGCAGCGTCTCCACCATCGCCGTCAGGGGCACGACGAGCGTCTGACCAGCAACCGAGACGACCATCCCGTCCAGCACCGCCAGGGTCAGCGGCAGGCTCATGGTGAAGGTGGAGCCCTGCCCCGGCCGCGACGCGATCGCGATCCGCCCGCCGAGGGCCTGGATGGACCGCTTCACGACATCCATCCCGACGCCGCGGCCGGAGATGTCGGAGATCGCCTCCGCCGTGGAAAAGCCCGGCAGGAAGATAAGGTTGTCTACCTCGTCGTCGGTCAGCGTCGCGTCGGCCGCGATCAACCCCTTCGCCACCGCGCTGGCGCGAACGCGGGCCCGGTTGATGCCCGCACCGTCATCACTCACCTCGATCACGATGCGCCCGGAGCGGTGGAAGGCCGCCAGCCGCACCGTTCCCTCGGCCGGCTTGCCGGCGGCGGCCCGCGCCTCGGGCTTCTCCAGCCCGTGATCGATGGCGTTGCGGATCATGTGCGTCAGCGGATCGGCCAGATGCTCGATGACCGTCTTGTCCACCTCGGTCGCCTCGCCCTCGGTGACCAGGCGGACCTGCTTACCAGTCATCGCCGCCACCTCGCGCACCAGCCGCGGCATCCGCTGGAACACCGATTTCACCGGCTGCGCGCGGATCGCCATGACGCTGTCCTGGATCTCGCGCGTCAGCTGCTCCAGCTCGCTCAGCCCGAGCGCGACGGAGGAGGAGCGGGTCATCCCTGCCTCTCCCACGCTCTGCGCCAGCACCGCCTGGTTGATCACCAGTTCCCCGACGAGGTCGATCAGCCGGTCCACCCGCTCCAGGTCGACGCGGATCGTTGCCTTCGCCCCGGCACCATGATCGCTCGCGGCGGAGGCGGCCGGCTTTGCCTTCTCCGTGTCGGGCTCTGCGCGCGGCGCGGGCGCCGGAGGCGCCTCGGACGCGACGGCGGCGACCGGTGAGGCCACGATCGGAGCCTGGACCTGCCGAAGCAGCGCGGCCAGATCGAGGTCCACCGCCGATGGAGCAGTCGCGTCCCCGGCGTCCGCCAAGGTGACCGTCAGCTCGCAATCATCCTCGACAAATTCGAACACCTCCCGGATCGTGGTCTCCGATTGCGCCGTGGTCAGGCGGATCGTCCAAGCGATATAGGCGCCCTCCGGGTCCAGATCGGTGAGCGGTGGCAGGTCGCCTGCATCCAGCTCGACCTCCGTCGTGCCGAGCCGGCCCAGTTCGCGCAGCAGCACCGCCGCTTCGTTCGCCTTCGCATAAAGCTCTGGTCTCGGGCGGAAGCGCACCACCCAGGACCGCTCGGCGGGCACTTGGGAAGATGCGGGCTCGAAGCGCAGCGGCTGGAAGTCCAGCCCGTCCATCTCGTCATCCACGGGTGTCGCGGCGGATGCAATATTCGCGTGTCTGGCACCGCCCAAGGCTTCCAGCTCCGCCACCAGCGCCCGGTCCCGCACCTCGTCCACCGCCCCGCCGTCGCGCGCCGCCCGCACGAGATCGGACAGCGCGTCGGCCGATCGCAGCATGAGCGCGACCACCGTTG
This sequence comes from Muricoccus radiodurans, assembly GCF_050154705.1. GTDB lineage: Bacteria > Pseudomonadota > Alphaproteobacteria > Acetobacterales > Acetobacteraceae > Roseomonas > Roseomonas radiodurans. Next base: position 1,989,169 of record NZ_CP189561.1, read on the forward strand.
CATCCGGCACCAGACGTCCGGCGCGCACATCGTCCAGCGCCGTCTCGAAGACGTGGGAGAAGCGCACCAGCACGTCCAGGCCGAAAGCCCCCGCCCCGCCCTTCACCGAGTGCACGGCGCGGAAGACGGCGTTGACCGTCTCCGGGTCGCGGTCGCCGGTCTGCATGGCCAGGAGGCCTGTCTCCAAGGCGGCGAGCTGCTCCTCGCACTCCTGGAAGAAGGTGTCCCGGATCGCGCTCATCGGGTCCAATGCGGTGATCCCCTGTCGCGGCTCAGGCGGCGACGCGGCGGACGGCTTCCACCAGCTTCACCGGGTTGAAGGGCTTCACGATCCAGCCCGTGGCGCCGGACCGGCGAGCGCGGTTCTTCTTCTCGGCGTCGCTCTCCGTCGTCAGCACCAGGATCGGCGTGGCGCGGTGGCGGTCGCTGCGGCGGACGCCCTCGATGAAGCCGAAGCCGTCCATGCGCGGCATGTTGATGTCAGTGACGATGACATCCGGCGACTCGCCCGCCAGCACCTCCAGGCCGTGGACGCCATCCACCGCCTGCACCACGCGATACCCCGCCTCGGACAGGGTGTGGCGGAGCATGTCCCGCATGGTGCGGGAATCGTCCACCGTCATCACGAGCTTCGTCATCGGGGCTCCTTACGCACCGGTCGGGAGAAGCGGGGCCGCGCCCATCAGGTCCGCCGCCTCCTTGAAAGCGTCAGAGGCGCCGAGGACACGGAAGCTCCGCCCCTCCGCCGCCCACTGGTTCCGCGCCGCGAGGATCACCTGCAGGCATTGCCCCCCAACCCGCTCGACCCTGGAGGCGTCCAGCGACAGGTCATCGCCGCGCCACGCCAGCATCGCCGCCGCCAGCGGGCCTGCCGCGCGCAGGTCGAGGACGGGCGAGAGAATGATGGAGTCGCGGATCTCGGTCGCGGTCATGCTCGGCACTCCTCCCAGCCCGCGTCCCGGGCCGCGAGCTTGCGCACCGCGATGCCGTCGCGCCCTGTGCTGTGCTGCGCCGACGGCCGGCCGAGCGTCCGCAGGCCGGACGGCCAGTTCTCCCGGCTCTCGGCGACCGGCTCGTCCACCCGCCCGGGCCGGCTGACCGTGACGCCGTCAAGGGCGGTGGCCATGGTGAGCAGAAGGCCGCAGGCGATGACCGGCCTCGTCCGGATCGGCGCGCTCTGCTCGTACCAGCGGATCAAGGACGGCTCCCAGGGTCTGCGTCAGACGCGACCCTAGGCGGGAAGTCTGTAAATCCGGTGAACGGGGCGGGTCCCCCGGAAGCCGGCCCCCGGAGTGTCAGTCCGCCCGGGCGCCGGAAGCGCGGACGAGCGGCACCCAGAAGGCGATCTCGTCCCGCAGGTAGTCGGCGAAGCGCTCGGGCGTCCAGCCGCGCATGACAGGCGTGCCGAGCTCCTCGAACCGGGCCGCGACCGCGGGGTCGCCCAGCGCCTCCTCGATCGCCTGGGCCAGCCGGGTCACGACGGGCCGCGGCGTGCCGGCCGGGGCGTAGATGCCGTACCAGGAATGCGCGCGGAACTCGCCCAACCCGACCTCCCGCGCCGTCGGCACGTCGGGCAGGCGTGCCATCCGCTCCTCCGTCGCCACCAGCACGATCCGCACCGATCCCGCAGCCCGCATGGACTCGAAGACCGAGGGCGTGTCGGTGCAGAAGGCGACGTCCCCCTTCTGCAGCGCGAGGTAGAGCTCCCCGCCGCCGCGGAAGGGCACGTGCTCCGCCGTCGCGCCGATGCGGGAGAGGAAGTTGGCGGAGCAGATATGCCCCGACGTCCCGACGCCCGCGCTGCCGAAGAAGTAACGGCCGGGGTTGGCGCGCAGTAGGGCGATGAACTCCGCCGCGTCGCGGGCCGGGATCTGTGCGTTGATCGCGATGCAGAGCGGCACGAAGGCCGTCGGTGCCACGCCCACCAGGTCCCGCACGGGATCATAGGGCAGGTTGCGATAGAGCCCGATCGCCAGGGCCATGGGCGTCAGTCCGCTCTGGACGAAGACCTCCCCGTTCGGCGCCGCCTTCGCGACGAAGTCCGTCCCCGCCGTGCCGCCCGCCCCGGCCCGGTTCTCGATCACCACGGACTGGCCGAGAAGGTCCGTCAGCTTCGCCGCCAGCACGCGGGCCGAAATGTCGCTGCTGCCGCCCGTCCCGAAAGGCACCACGATCCGCAGGGGCCGCGTGGGCCAGGGCCGATCCTGCGCCGCGGCCGTTCCCGCCAGCCCGGTGGCGAGGGTGGCACCGAGCAGGGAACGGCGGTCCATGGTCATCGGGCGGTCTCCGGGGCTGCAGTGTCCAGCAGGTTAGCACGTGCCGGACCACATCCTCGTGGTCGTTGCTTCCCCAGCCTTCCGCACGCCGCCGCCGCCCCGTAAGACCGCGCCCGCGCAGGTCTTCGCGCGGAGTGGAAGGTGAAAGAAGGTCATGCCATGAATGAGGCCTCTGCGCCGGATGCGACGATGCGGGCCGCCGTCCTGACCGGCCCTGGCGCGATCCGCCTGGACCGCGTGGCGCGGCCGGAGCCCGGTCCGGGCCAGATCCGCCTCCGGCTGGAGGGCTGCGGCGTCTGCGCCTCCAACCTCACGCCCTGGGCCGGCCCGGAATGGATGAACTTCCCGACCGAGCCCGGCTCCCTCGGCCATGAGGGCTGGGGCGTGGTGGACGCGGTCGGAGAGGGCGTGGACGACCTGAAGCCCGGCGACCGCGTCGCCGCCCTCTCCTACAAGAGCTACGCGGAATACGACCTTGCCGACGCGGCTTCCGTCATCCGCCTGCCGGATTCCCTCGCCGGCCGCCCCTTCCCCGGGGAGCCGCTGGGCTGCGCCATGAACATCTTCCGCCGCAGCGGCATCGTGGCCGGCCAGACTGTGGCGATCATCGGCATCGGCTTCCTCGGCGCCCTCCTCACGCGCCTCGCGACCGATGCCGGCACGCGCGTCATCGCGATCTCCCGCCGTCCCTTCTCCCTCGACCTCGCCCGCGACATGGGCGCGGCCGAGGTCATCCCGATGGAGGACCACAACGGCATCATCGCCCGCGTGAAGGACCTCACCGGCGGCAGCTTCTGCGACGTGGTGATCGAGGCGGTCGGCAAGCAGTGGCCGCTCGACCTTGCCGCCGAGCTGTGCCGGGAGCGGGGCCGCCTGATCGTCGCCGGCTACCATCAGGACGGGCCGCGGCAGGTGAACATGTGGCTCTGGAACTGGCGCGGCCTCGACGTGATCAACGCCCATGAGCGCGACCCCGCGGTCTACATGCAGGGCATCCGGGAGGCTGTGGAGGCCGTCGCCTCCGGCCGACTGAATCCCGATCCGCTCTACACCCATCGCTACCCGCTGGACCGGCTGGGCGAGGCGCTGGACGCCACGCGGGACCGTCCGGACGGCTTCCTGAAGGCACTCGTGACGCCATGACGACCCGCCCCCGCCTCGGCTTCCTCGGGGTCGGTTGGATTGGCCGGCACCGCATGGCCGCGATCGCCGAGACCGGTGTTGCGGAGATCGCCGCCCTCTCCGATCCGTCTGCGGAGATGGCCGTTGAGGCCGCGAAGCTCGCACCGGACGCCCACGTCACTGCCTCGCTCGACGAGATGCTGGACCTCGGCCTGGACGGCGTGGTGATCGCGACGCCCAGCGCCCTGCACGCCGCGCAATCCATCCGTGTCCTGGAGCGCGGCGCCGCCGTCTTCTGCCAGAAGCCCCTCGGCCGCACCGCCGCCGAGGCGCGCGCCGTGGTGGAAGCCGCACGGGCCGCGGACCGGCTGCTCGACGTCGACCTCTCCTATCGCCACACGAAGGGGATGTGCCGCATTCGCGACCTGCTGCGCGCGGGCGAACTCGGCCGCGTCTTCGCCGCCGACCTCGTCTTCCACAATGCCTACGGTCCGGACAAGCCGTGGTTCTACGACCCCGCCCTCTCCGGTGGCGGCTGCGTGATGGATCTCGGCGTCCATCTCGTGGACCTCGCGCTCTGGGCGCTCGATTTCCCGGCAGTCGAGGCGGTGTCCAGCCACCTCATGGCCAGAGGCGAGCCGCTCGGCCGAGATCCCGACCGCGTGGAGGACTACGCGGTCGCCACGATGACGCTCGCCGGCGGCGCGGTGGTGCGGCTCGCCTGTTCCTGGAAGCTCCAGGCCGGGCAGGACGCGGTGATCGCCGCGGCCTTCCATGGCACGTCGGGCGGCGCCGCGCTGCGGAACGAGAACGGCTCCTTCTACGACTTCACCGCCGAGCGCTACCGCGGCACCGCGCGCGAAGTTCTCGCCGGCCCGCCGGATGCCTGGGGCGGCCGCGCCGCCGCCGACTGGGCGCGGCGCCTGGCTGGGGGCGCCTGCTTCGACCCCGGTGCCGACCGTCTCGTCGAGGTCGCGTCCGTGCTGGACCGCATCTACGGCCGCTGACGGCTCAGCCCGTCAGGACGCCCCGCAGATGCGCGGCGTAGCGCGCCGCCGCCGCGCGGCCGCGCGCTTCCTCCTCAGGCCACCCCGCCGAGGCCTCCGCTGCCATCGTGGCGCGGCCCAGCTGGAACGCGAGGTAACAGGGCCGAAGGAAGGCGAGCAGCGCGGGATCCAGCGGCGCCCCCCACTCCTGCTCCACCGCCCCGCGCAGCCGGTCCCCATCGGTTGCCGCGATCCCCCACTCCATCTCCGCCCCGACCACGTCCCAGGCCGGGTCCTGGCAGCCGATCAGGTCGTGGGCCGCCGCGTGGTCCACCGCATCCGTCTTCAGAAGAGTCCCGTCCGGCCGCCGCAGCCATTCCCAGGCGTGCATCCGGTTATCGGTCCAGACCCGCCGGATGCGCCGGTCGAGTTCCGGCAGATCGGGCTCCCATCGATCGATCCCGCGCGCCACCTCCTCTCCGAGCGCCAGCGTCGCGTTGTGACGCGCCATGCGCCACAAGGCAGCAGCACTGGCGCCGTCTTCCGCCGCTGTCGACAGGAGACGCGCGCGCCGGCCGATATACCGCCCGATCGCATTCGCTCTGGACGCAGGCTCGCCGGTCGGATCGACCGGTCCCGCATCCTCCACCCATCGCTCGACAAGAAAGCCGTGGCACAGCCCGGCGACTTCGGGCGTAAGCCCGGCACCGCTCAACACCTCCGCGCGCGCCAGCGCCTCCTCCCCATGCCGCCCGAGCCCCGCGAACTTCACCAACCAGGTGCCCTCGGCCGTGCGGTGCAGGAACTTGCGGCGTTCCTGGTGCGGATGAATGGCCGGCCACTCCGCCTCGCGCGCGAAGCGCAGGGCCCGCCACGCCCCGCCGGAGACGTCCTCCATCGGCCGGACCGCCTCTCCCACCAGCCCCGCCACCCAACTCTCCAGCCGATGCTCCGGCCGGGTTGTCCCCAGTAGCAGCGTCTCCAAGCTGGTGACGTGTCGCGGCGTCCGCTCCCACAGCGCTCGGTGAGACGCGCTCGCCTGCGGCCCCGGCGCGCCGCCATGGCCGGGGAAGAAATGCACCCGCCCCGGCGCCACGCCCCGATCATCCAGCAGGTCGGCGACGGCACCAAAGCTGCTGCCGGACAGCCCCGGCCCCTCATCCACCACCGCGAAGCGGCAGGCGCGATCCGTCAGCATTTCTCCCGCCCACGCATCGGACACCGCCAGTTCGCGCCGAAACGGATGACCAACGGGTCTCACCGTCATCGGAGGCCTCGCATCCAGCGCGGCCGCTACCATCGCGCCGAGTGTCGTGCCGATGCTCCGAATACCGATTACCCGTACCGGACCAGGCGGCAGCGCCGAAGCGGCCACGGCGTATGCTTCCGGATAGAGCGCGTAGTAGGCGAATCCCTCCGCCCTGCGGGTCCGCAGACTCTCCGGCAATCCTGCCCGCGCGACCGCTGCGATGGCCGCTTCATCCGGCACAGCGCCGCCCGCGAAACCCGCCTCCCAGGAATCCCTCACCGCCCGCGCGATCGCGGTCGCCAGCGCCATGGCCGCTTCCGTCACAGGCGATGCGTCGTCCCGCCCCGTCGCCTCGAAGGCCGCGTCGGCGATCCCTTGTACAAGTTCCCCCGCCTCGATGAGCGCGGTTACGAGCGCTCCATGTCGCCCGATGACCGGTGGCATCCCGTCGGCCCGACGCAGCTGATGATCCAGCCGCGCCAGCTTCGCGCGGGAATCCTCCACCCGCGACGCATCCCCGAAGACGATCACGGGCGGCCGAAGAGCTCCGGCCGCCGCAGCCGCAAGGTCTGGACCAGCAGGAGCAGCTTCAACTCCGTCAGCGTCCCCGCATCCGCCATCGCCGCCAGATCGGCGAGTGGAACCTCGGAGACCGTGATGCTCTCACCCTCCTCGATAATCCCGCCGCCTGCCTCGACATGGTCCACGGCCTCATAGGCCGCGAGGAAAAGATGCGCCCGCTCCGTCGACAACGCCGGCATCGTCCAGGTCACGACGACCGGCTCCAGCTCGCCGAGCCGGAGCCCGATCTCCTCCAGGGCCTCGCGCCGCGCGCAGGACGCGGGATCATCCGTGTCCAGGCGACCGGCCGGCGCCTCCAGCGTCTCTCCCTCCCCGCTCGCGTAGAAGGGCGGAGCGCGGAACTGGCGTACCAGCAGCGCGACCCGCCGCACGGGATCGTAGGGCAGCACCGCCACGGCATCCCCGTGGTCCTCGATGTCCCGCTGCACGCGCTGCCCGCCGGGCAGCCGGACCGTCGCCAGAAGCATCCGCGCCCAACGCTCATGCGTCGTCGCGATGCTCTCGATGGCTGCCGTCATCCTCCTGTCCCCGAATTCGATCCCGGGGATTGTCTCACGACCCCACGGCCGCCGCGAGACGCCGTGCGCGGCCCCGCCGCCCGATCGCCTCGCGCAGATGCATCTCCAACTCGGCGGCCCGATGCGCGGCGCTGTGCTCGCCCAGGACGCGGCCGCGCAGCGCCTTGCTCATCGCCCGTCGCCGCGCTTCCGGCATCTCCCGCAGCGCGGCCAGCACCGCGTCCGGCGTCTCGGCCAGCAGGATCTCCTCCCCTGGCGTCAGCAGCGTCCCGATCCCATCCCAGATGTCGGAGATGATCGGCGTCCCGCAGGCTCCGGCCTCGAACAGCCGCACGCTCGGGCTGTAGCC